>ONHI01000023.1 GCA_900317565.1 uncultured Eubacteriales bacterium | reverse complement strand
GCGCTGGTGGACGGCCTGACCTGCCAGACCGACGAGCCGGACGTGTTCGCCGGCGGCGACGTGGTCACCGGGCCGAAGTTCGCCATCGACGCCATCGCGGCGGGCAAGGAGGCGGCCATCTCCATCCACCGCTTCGTGCAGCCCCACACCTCGCTGACCATCGGCCGCAACCGCAACGATTTCATCGAGCTGAATAAGGACGACGTCCGCGTGGACGACTACGACCACTCCAAGCGGCAGGTCCCCGGCGTGGACGCCTCCATCGACCAGAAGCGCTCCTTCCGCGACCCGATGAAGGTGTTCACCGAGGCCCAGGTGAAGGCCGAGACCGCCCGCTGCCTGGAGTGCGGCGCGTCCGTGGTGGACGAGAACAAGTGCATCGGCTGCGGCGTTTGCACCACCAAGTGTGAATTCGACGCCATCCACCTCTTCCGCGAGCGGCCCGAGTGCTCCACCATGCGCCGCAGCGAGGACAAGCTGAAGTACATACTGCCCAACGGCGCGAAGCAGGGCATCAAGCTGCTGCTGAAGCGCAAGCCGAAGGCCTGACGTGCACGAGTTGGGCGTGGTGTTCAAGGTGATCGACCAGGTGGAGCAGATCGCCGCCGAGAACGACGTGACCCGGGTGGAGGCGGTCACGCTGCAGCTGGGCGAGGTCTCCGCGGTGATCCCCGAATACCTGGCGGATTGCTGGAAATGGGCCGTGAAGCGCACCGAAGTTATGAAGGAGGCGCGGCTCGAGATCGAGACGATCCCCGCCGTGACCCACTGCGACGGCTGCGGCAGGGACTATGAGACCGTGAAGCACGGCAGGACCTGCCCCTTCTGCGGCAGTGGCGAGACGTGGCTGATGCAGGGCATCAGCTCGCTCCAGGCGGCCTTCAGGCCGTCGATGATGTCCAGGTGCTGGGGACACGCCGCCTCGCACGCGCCGCATTCCACACAGTTCTCCGGCGTCTCGCCCTTCTCCAGCATCGCCTTGAAGCCCCAATCCTGCTTCGGGTCGATGCCGTACAGCGAAACGTTGTTCCACACGGAGAACGTGCCGGGGATGTTCACGCCGTTGGGACAGGGCATGCAGTAGCGACAGCCGGTGCAGCCGATCTTCGTGCGGGCCAGGTAGGCGGCGCGCACGTCGTCCATCAGCTTCAGCTCTTCCGCGGACATGATGTTCGGCTCAACGGTGTCGAATATGCGCAGGTTGTCGTCGATCTGCTCCGCCTCGTTGCAGCCGGACAGCACCGTGGCGATCTCCGGGTGGTTGCACAGCCAGCGGAACGCCCATTCCACCGGCGAGCGCTTCACCGGGAAGGCGTCGTACAGCGCCTGCACGTTGTCCGGGGCCTTCGCCAGCCGTCCGCCCAGCAGACCCTCCATGATGACCACCGGTATGCCCAGCCTGCCCGCCAGCTCAAGGCCCTTGGTGCCGGCCTGGTTCTCCACGTCCATGAAGTTGTACTGGATCTGGACCATGTCCCAATCGTAGTCCTGGATGATGTATTCGAACTGATCGTAGGGGCCGTGGAACGAGAAGCACTTGTAGCGGATCTTCCCGGCCTTCTTCATGTCGTCGAAGAACTCGGGCGCGCCGATGGACTTGAAGTACTCCCACTTTTCCCTGTTGATGCCGTGCATCAGGTAGAAGTCGATGTGGTCGGTCTGCAGCTTCTTCAGCTCCTCGTCCAGCAGCGCCTCCATCTCCGTCCGGTTGTGCACGTGCTCCGCGGGCATCTTGGTGGCGATGGTGACCCTGTCCCTGTAGCCGTCCTGCAGCGCCTTGCCCAGCACGATCTCAGACGTGCGGTCGAGGTAGACGTAGGCGGTGTCCAGGTAGGTCACGCCGCCGTCCACGGCGCGGCGGATCAGGGAGATGGCCTTCTGCTCGTCGATGATGCTGTCGCCGGAGGCCGCACCGTTGAAGCGCATGCAGCCCAGGCCGAACGCGGAGCCCTTGATGCCCAGCTTGCCGAAATTGCGGTATTTCATGTGTCGATTTCCTCCTTTGAGTGGGTCTGAGAGTATGGACAAATTCAAATTCTATGTTATAATAACACACATAAAGCTGTAAATAAAGCACCTTCGACCGATTCACACAATAAAATTTTACATGCCAAAGGAGGAAGCGCGCACATGAGCAACTATCTGGGACAGGATACCTTCAAGCTGGGCTTCGGGCTGATGCGCCTGCCGAAGAACGCGGACGGCACCATCGACGTTCCCCAGGTCTGTCAGATGGCGGACAAATTCATCGCCGCCGGGGGCACCTATTTCGACACCGCCTACGTCTATGACGACGGCCGCAGCGAGGCCGCCTTCAAGGCCGCGGTGGTGGATCGCTATCCCCGCGAGCGCTACACCATCGCCACGAAGCTGAACGCATGGCTGCAGTGCCACGACGAGGCCAGCGCCAAGCAGCAGTTCTACACCAGCCTGGAGCGCACCGGCGCGGGCTATTTCGACTACTATCTGCTGCACGCCCTGCAGCGCAACAATTACAGGAAGTACGACGAATACCACATCTGGGATTTCATCGCCGAGCAGAAGGCCAAGGGCCTGATCAAGCACTGGGGCTTCTCCTTCCACGCCGATCCGGAGCTGCTGGAGGAGCTGCTGACCGCCCATCCCGAGGTGGAATTCGTGCAGCTGCAGATCAACTATGCCGACTGGGAGAATCCCGGCGTGGCCTCCCGGCGCAACTGGGAGATCTGCAAGGCCCATGGCAAGCCCGTCACGGTGATGGAGCCCGTGAAGGGCGGCGTGCTGGCCGACCCGATCCCCGCGGTCAAGGAGGTGCTCCGCGCCGCCGATCCCAACGCCTCCTTCGCCAGCTGGGCCATACGCTATGTGGCCAGCAAGGACAACATCATCACCGTGCTCAGCGGCATGAGCAACCTGGCCCAGATGGAGGACAACCTGAGCTACATGAAGGATTTCAAGCGGCTGAGCCCCGCGGAGGAGGACGTCATCCGCAAGGCCCAGTTCGCGCTGAACGCCGACCAGTCCATCCCCTGCACCGGCTGCCACTATTGCACCGAGGGCTGCCCGATGCAGATCCCGATCCCGGAGATATTCACCGTGGCCAACCGCCGCAAGGGCAGCCCGGAGTTCCGCACCATCCGGGAGTACAACATCGTCACCCAGGGCAAGGGCCGCGCCAGCGAGTGCGTGCAGTGCGGCCAGTGCGAGGGCGCCTGCCCGCAGCACCTGCCCATCATCAGCCTGCTGGAGCAGTGCCGCGCGATGGAGGGCTGACAGATTCTGACCAGTATGCGTCGATAAACAGCGCCGGACCCGACCAGGTCCGGCGCTGTATCATTATCGTAAGGCGGTTTATCCCTCCGCGCGCATGCGCTTCAGCAGCCCGCTGGAGCGCAGCGCGGGCAGCACCGCGTGGTAGAACAGCGGCGCGGCCACCACGGCCGCGGCGGCGTTGATCAGCGAGGGGATCAGCTTGGAGATCATCGTCGCGCCGACGGCGTCGATGGGATAGCCATACACGAACTTGTTGTAGATAAAGGTCTTGAGCATGTACAGCGCCACATAGGTGATCGCCCCCAGCACGCAGGCCAGCGCGGTGCCGTCGATGCGGTCCCGGCGGTTCTCCCGGCTGTGGAACACCGCACCGCAGACCCATGCCATGGCGAATTTGCTGACCAGCGTGATCAGCACGTTGATGACGTCATAGCCCGCCACGGCGTCGTACAGCGCCGAGCCGATGCCCGCGGCCAGCCCGCCCTGCAGAGGCCCCAGCAGTATGCCGCTGAGCAGGCACACCGCGTTGGCGAAGTGGACCTTCGAGCCCAGCAGCGGAAAGCGGAACAGCGTGACCACGTAGACCATGGCCGCCATCATGGCGATGAAGGTGATGTTGAATACGGTAAAGGACTTCTTGTTCATGGGCGTTACCTCCCGTAGGTCATGGGGTTGACTTTTGATGGGACCCAGTATATACTAAAATTGATATTATGAAAAGTGCCAGAAAAGGAGAAAATAATAAGACCAGATGCGAACCGACAAGCCTGAATACCTGAAGCTGTATGAATTCCTGCGGGACGAGATCACCCGCGGGGCGTGGCCGCTGGGGGCGCGGCTGCCCTCCCGGCGCCAGATCGCCGTGGACCGGGGCCTGAGCGCGGTGACGGTGGACCACAGCTATGAGCTGCTCTGCCAGGAGGGCTACGCCGAGGCACGGCCCCGCAGCGGCTTTTACGTGACCTACCGCCGCTCGGACGGCTTTGCCGCCCCGGAGAGCCAGACCCGCTCCCGCGCCAACCCCGCGGCCTACGGCGGCGAGGACGCCTTTCCCTTCTCGGTGCTGGCGAAGGCCATGCGCCGGGTGCTGGCGGACTACGGCGAGGCGCTGCTGGAAAAGCCGCCCAACGCCGGCTGCCCGGAGCTGCGCGGCGCGCTGTCCCGCTATCTGGCCCGCAACCGGGGCATCGAGGCGGGGGAGGACCAGATCGTCATAGGCTCCGGCTCGGAATACCTGTACGGCCTGGTGGTGGAGATGCTGGGCAAGGACCGCGTGTTCGCCATCGAGCATCCCTCCTACGAGAAGATCGAGCGCGTGTACCAGGCCAAGGGCGTCGCCTGCGACCAGCTGCCCCTGGGCCACGACGGCATCCGCAGCGCCGCGCTGGCGGGCACACGGGGGAGCGTTTTGCACATCACGCCCTTCCGAAGCTTTCCCACCGGCGTCACGGCCTCCGCCTCCAAGCGGGCGGAGTACATCCGCTGGGCGGCGCAGGGGGACCGGTACATCGTCGAGGACGACTTTGAATCGGAATTCTCGCTGCTGCGCAAGCCGGAGGAGACGGTGTTTTCGCTGTCGGAGGGGGAGAACGTGATCTACATGAACACCTTCACCCGCACGGTCTCGCCCTCGCTGCGCGTGGGCTACATGGTGCTGCCCCGGCGGCTGGTGCCGCTGTTCGAGGAGCGCGTGGGCTTCTATTCCTGCACCGTGCCGGCCTTCGAGCAGTACCTGCTGGCGGACCTGATCTCCGGCGGCGATTTCGAGCGCCACATCAACCGCATGCGGCGCATGCGCAGGCGGCAGGCGAAGTCAGATTCTCCTTGCCAAACGGAGCGGGGGATGGTATAGTATGTACAGATATTCGATCGTTCGTGGAGGTGGCCCATGCTGAAACTGTTTCCGACCGCGATGGCGGAGAGCGCCGGTAACCCCGTGCAGGACGTGGTGGAGCAGGTGGGCGACATCATCGAGACCGCCGGGGACCGCGCGGGCAGCTTCCTGTCCAACCTGCCGATGCTGACCACGAAGCTGCTGCTGGCGGGGCTGGCCGCGTTCATCGGCTGCATACTGGTGCGGGTGGGCCGGCGGATGATCGGCTCCATCGTGCGCATGCGGGGGCAGAAGGGCCTGCAGACGGCGCAGCAGGCGAACACGCTGAGGTCGCTGGTCACCAGCATCTTCAACTACATCATGTACTTCATCATCGTCACGGTGGTGCTGAGCATATTCGGCGTCAACGTCAGCTCGCTGCTGGCGGTGGCGGGGGTCAGCGGCATCGCCATCGCCTTCGGCGCGCAGACGCTGATCAAGGACATCATCTCCGGCATGTTCATCTGGATGGAGGGCAGCATCGCCGTGGGCGACGTGGTGAACATCAACGGCCTGGCCGGCTCCGTGGAATCCATCACCATCCGGACCACCGTGGTGCGTGACTACAACGGCAACATCTACGTCATTCCCAACGGCGATATCCGCACGCTGACCAACATGAGCCGGGGCTTCAAGCGGGCCATCGTGGACATACGCTGCCCCTACGAGGCCGATATGGACAGGGTCGTGGCGATATTGAAGGACGAGATGCAGCGCGCGGGCGAGGAGATCGTGGGCCTGACGGACGCGCCGGAGGTCATGAGCATACTCTCCTTTGAGACGGACGCCGTGATGGTGCGCATCGCGGCACAGTGCCCGGTGGGGGAGAATTGGCGCATCGAGCGCGACCTGCGCATGCGGGTGAAGGCCCGCTTCGACAAGGAGGGCATCGAAATGCCCCACTATCAGAAGGTTGTCGTGAAGCAGTGAACCGGTTGCGGAGGAGGAATCGGATATGGCGGTGAACGTCAAGGATGTGGCGAAGAAGTGCGGCTTGACCGTGCAGGTGGTTGACAGGATCATGCAGAATTGCGCCGACGTGGGCGAGGAGGGCATCGCCCGGGCCATCGAGGCGGCCAAGGCGCTGGGATACCCGATTCAGGACCGGCACAGGGGAAGCCACAGCCGAAACCTGGGCGTGCTGTTCGTGGACGAGAGCACCAGCGGCCTGACCCATCCCTTCTTCGCCGCCATGCTGAATGCCTTCAAGGCAGAGGTGGAGGCCCGGGGCTACGACCTGACCTTCATCAACCACAACATTGGCTCCGGCGGCGAGACCTATTTGGAGCACTGTCGCAACCGCAATGTGGATGGCGTCTGCCTGGCTTGCGTGGATTTTTATTCGAAGGAGGTCGAAGCGCTGCTGGACAGCGAGATCCCCTGCGTCACAATCGACCATCCCTGGCCGGGACAGCCCGGCGTGCTGTCTGACAACGAGCACGGGCTTAGGCTGCTGGTGGACACCGCAGTGTCCATGGGCCACAGGCGCATCGCCTTCATACACGGTCAGATGAATTCCGAGGTCACCAGCACCCGCGTGAAAAACTATATCGCCGCCATGAACGCCCACAACCTGCCGGTGCCCGAGGGCTATCTGGTGGAGGGACGCTATGACGATACCCGGGTCGTGCGGGCGCTGGTGGATCGGCTTCTGGAGCGCCCGGACCGTCCAAGCTGCATACTGCTGCCCGACGACGCCGGCTATTTCGGGGCTCAGGAGGCCATTCGGGAGCATGAGCTGCGCATTCCGGCAGACATCTCCGTGGCGGGCTACGACGGCATACGCCTGACCCAGTCGCTGCGCCCCCAACTGACCACGATCCGGCAGGACAGCGAGGCGATGGGCCGCGAAGCCGCCATCCGCCTGATCGCCCACCTGGAGCATCCGGACGAGCCGGTGGAGGATGTGACCATCCCGGTGACGCTGATCCAGGGATCGACGATCAGCTGGTGCAACCAATGGTGAGAAAGCAAGCGCCGAGGGCCAACAGCCTTCGGCGATCGCTTTGCCCGGGATTGACGATTCTTTGGGTAAGGCTTATGTCATTCTGAGCGCAGCGAAGAATCCACTGCCTTTAATCCAATTCCCCCATCAATCGCCGCATCAGCGCCACAGCGCCTTCGCCGGCGGAGCTCTGGTATTCCACGCTGCCCGGCGAATCGTCCGAGCGCAGAGCGTTCCTCTCCAGCAGGTCCTTCAGCCGCAGCGCGGTGCCCTCCCGCCCGTCGAACAGCTCTGCCTTCGGGAAGAGCCGCTGTATCGGCCCGCGCAGGAAGGGATAGTGGGTGCAGCCCAGCACGACGGCGTCGATCTGCCGATCCTGATAGGGGGAAAGCAGCGCCTCCAGCGCCGCCTCGGCCTCGGGAGACTTCGATTTCCCGGCCTCCACCAGCTCCACCAGACCGTGCCCCGGCACGCGGATGACGTCGTCCCCGTAGCGCTCCATCAATCGCTCGAACTTCGCCAGCCGCAGCGTAGCTTCCGTGGCCAGCACGATCACCTGGCCGCCGTGGCGGGCGAAGTGGGCGGGCTTCAGCGCCGGCTCCATGCCCACGATGGGCAGCTCGGGATGCTCGGCGCGCACGATCTCCGCATAGGCGGAGGTGGCCGTGTTGCAGGCGATCACGATGGCCTTCACGTCCCGCTCCAGCAGCCGCCCGATGCCCGCGGCGCTGAGCCGCCGGATCTCCTCCAGCGGACGCGGCCCGTAGGGGGCGTTCAGGTTGTCGCCGTAGAACAGGAAGTGCTCGTTCGGCATCAGCCTGCGGGCCTCGTGCAGCACGCTGATGCCGCCCACGCCGGAGTCAAAAAAACCAATCAGGTCATTCATGAGCGGTGAACTCCCTTATCATTCATTGATCTCATTATAGGCCGGATCGTGGGAAAAGGCAACCATAAATTGGGAAATGAAAGGATCCTTGACGCTTCGCCAGGCCTTCGGCAAATGCTGCGCTCAGGCGGACATCCGTTGCGGCTGTCATCCTGAGCGCAGCGAAGGATCTACTCATTTTCCATATTGAAGCACGCCTATGCCCGCACCCTGCGCTCCGGCAGCTGGGCGATCACGGAGGCGGACAGCATCAGCGCGCAGCCCAGCAGCTCCCGGGGGGACAGCGCCTGCCCCAGCAGCAGCCAGCCGCCCAGCGCCGCGAACACCGATTCCAGGCACATCAGCAGCGACGCCAGCGTGGGGTCGGCGTACTTCTGGCCCACCATTTGCAGCGTGTAGCCCAGCGCCCCGGAGAACACCGCCACATAGAGTATGCTGGTCCAGCAGGCCAGCATGCCCTCGATGCGCGGCGTCTCGAACAGGAACGCCACGACGCCGGACACCACCGCGCAGGTGGCGAACTGCACGCAGCTCAGCTTCAGCGCGTCCAGGTTTGCGGCGTAGCGGGCCACCATCATTATCTGGCAGGAGAACATGAACGCGCTGCCCAGCGTGAACAGGTCGCCCATGTTGATCGAAAGGTCGGATTGCACGCACAGCAGCACCATGCCCGTCAGCGACAGCGCCAGGCTCAGCCACACCACGGGCCGCACGCGCCTGCCCAGGAATATGCCCATGATGGGCACGATCACGATGTACAGCGCCGTGACGAAGCCGGACTTCGCCGGGGTGGTGTACACCAGGCCGATCTGCTGCAATATCGTGGCCAGCACCAGGAATATGCCGATCAGCGCCCCGGGCTTGACGTGGGCCCGGAAGGGCGGCGCGGCGGGTTCGGATCTCTTGCCGCCGATGCGGTCAAACAGCGGCATCGCCAGCAGCAGCACCGCGCAGGTGATCGTGGAGCGCAGGAATACGAAGGTGAAGGGCTGGACATAGCGCATGGCGTTGCTCTGCGCGGTGAAAGCCATGCCCCATACGAACGCCGCCGCCAGCAGCGCCAGAGAGCCCTTTAATTGCCTGTTGATGGTCATCATCCCCTGTAGTATGCTAATACAATTATAGCAATCAATCATATAGGAATTGTTGACTGTAAATTAATATCCACTTTTTTTCTGAAAACCTATTGACAAAAGTCAAAAAAGGCCTATAATAGTCAAAGAAAGTCAAAGATGACTTTTGCAATCGACTACACCCTGCCGAAAGGGGGAGCATATATGAACTTTGAACGCTATACCCAGAAATCCAAGGAGGCCGTGCTGGAGGCGCGGGAGTGCTCCATGCGCAACCAGAACGCCCAGGTGGACCAGCAGCACCTGCTGTACGCGCTGCTCGTGCAAAAGGAGGGCGCCATCGGCCAGATGCTGAAGAAGCTGAAGATCGACCCGCGGAAGATGGCCAGCGCCTGCGACAAGGAGATCCAGCGCATCCCGAAGGTGAGCGGCTCCGGCGTGGACGTGAACAGCTTCTACGGCACCCAGTCGCTGCAGGCCGCCTTCACCCAGGCGGAACAGCAGGCGGAATACATGAAGGACGAGTTCGTGTCCGTGGAGCACCTGATGCTGGGCATGATCGAGCAGCCCAACGTCTCCGTGAAGAACATCTTCTCGGAATACGGGCTGACCCGGGAGACCTTCCTCGACGCCATGCAGCAGGTGCGCGGCAACACCAGCGTCACCAGCGAAAATCCGGAGGGCACCTACGACGCGCTGCTGAAATACGGCGTGGACCTCACCGAGCAGGCCCGCAAGGACCTGGAGGACCAGGCCAGCAACCGCAAGCTGGATCCGATCATCGGCCGCGAGGATGAGATACTGAACGTCATCCGCATACTGTCCCGGAAGTCCAAGAACAACCCGGTGCTGATCGGCGAGCCCGGCGTCGGCAAGACGGCCATCGCCGAGGGCCTGGCCCAGCGCATCGTGCGCAACGACGTGCCCATCACGCTGAAGCATCACCAGCTGATCGCGCTGGACATGGGCGCGCTGATCGCAGGCGCGAAGTACCGCGGCGAGTTCGAGGAGCGCCTGAAGAGCGTGCTGGAGGAGGTCAAGCAGAGCGAGGGACAGGTGATACTGTTCATCGACGAGCTGCACAACATCGTCGGCGCGGGCAAGGCCGAGGGCAGCATGGACGCGGGCAATCTGCTCAAGCCGATGCTGGCAAGGGGCGAGCTGCACTGCGTAGGCGCGACCACCATCGACGAATACCGCAAGTACATCGAGAAGGACCCGGCGCTGGAGCGCCGCTTCCAGCCGGTCATGGTGGACGAGCCCAGCGTGGACGACACCATCTCCATACTCCGCGGCCTGAAGGAGCGCTACGAGGGCTTCCACGGCGTGAAGATCGCCGACCAGGCGCTGATCGCCGCGGCGCGGCTGTCGGACCGCTACATCACGGACCGCTTCCTGCCGGACAAGGCCATCGACCTGGTGGACGAGGCCTGCGCCATGATCCGCACGGAGCTGGACTCCATGCCCCAGGAGATGCACAAGATCAACCAGGAGATCACCCAGAAGGAGACCGAGGTCGCCGCGCTGTCCCAGGAGGGCGAGCAGTCCCAGCGAGAGCTGGACAAGGTGAAGGGCGAGCTGGAGGGCCTGCGCCAGCGCTTCTCCGTGATGAAGGAGCAGTGGGAGCAGGAGAAGGCCGCCATCGTGAATGTCCAGAAGCTGCGCCAGGACATCGAGCAGGCCAAGGCCGACATCGAGCAGGCCCAGCGCCAGTTCGACTACGCCCGGGCCGGCGAGCTGCAATACAACAAGCTGCCCGAGCTGGAGCGCCAGCTGGCCGAGGCGGAGCGGCAGATGGAGGCCAACAAGGGCCAGCGGCTGCTGCACGACCGCGTGACCGAGGACGAGATCGCCCGCATCGTGTCCCGCTGGACCGGCATACCGGTGACCAAGCTGGTGGAGAGCGAGCGCAGCAAGCTGCTGCACCTGGACGAGGTGCTGCACAAGCGGGTCGTGGGCCAGGACGAGGCCGTGCGCAAGGTGGCCGAGGCCATACTGCGCTCCCGCGCGGGCATACAGGACCCGAACCGGCCCATCGGCTCGTTCCTGTTCCTGGGCCCCACGGGCGTCGGCAAGACCGAGCTGGCCAAGACGCTGGCCCAGGCGCTGTTCGACGACGAGAAGAACCTGATCCGCATCGACATGACCGAGTACATGGAGAAGCACAGCGTCTCCCGCCTGGTCGGAGCGCCTCCGGGATACGTGGGCTACGAGGAGGGTGGCCAGTTGACCGAGGCCGTGCGCCGCAAGCCCTACAGCGTGGTGCTGTTCGACGAGGTGGAAAAGGCCCATCCGGACGTGTTCAACATACTGCTGCAGGTGCTGGACGACGGCAGGATCACCGATTCCCAGGGCCGCACGGTGGACTTCAAGAACACCATCATCATACTGACCAGCAACCTGGGCTCCCAGATCATACAGGCAGGCATCGACGCCGACGGCAACCTGACCGAGGAGGCCCGAAAGGAGACCGAGGCGCTGCTGAAGACCAAGTTCAAGCCGGAATTCCTGAACCGCCTGGATGAGATCGTCATCTACACGCCGCTGACCCGCAGCCAGATCGTGGAGATCATGCACCTGATGATCGCGGACCTGAACCGCAGGATGGCCTCCCGCCGCCTGACGGTGGAGCTGACGCCCGTGGCGGAGCAGTGGGTCGTGGAGAACGGCTATGACTCCGTGTACGGCGCGCGCCCGCTGAAGCGCTTCATACAGCGTATGGTGGAGACGCCCATCGCGAAGCTGCTGATCGAGCGCGACCTGCCCGAGGACACCGCCATCGTCGTGGACGTGGAGAACGACGAGGTCGTGCTGAAGACGAAGGAGGCCGCCCTGGAGGGGGAGGTTATCGGGTAAAACGCGGTTTTCGCCGCCGACGCGATTGCGTCGGCGGCGATTTTGCGCTATACTGGACCAGACAGGAGGTATGCGCATGCAAATCACAACCACACGCCTGACCCTTCGCCCGTTGACGATGGACTGCCTGGAGGCTACCCACGCCTACGCCTCGGACCGGGAGGCCACCCGCCTCATGTGCTTCCTGCCCAACGACAGCATCGGCGAGACAGAGGCGTTCATCCGCGACGCCGAGGCGGAATGGGCGAAGGAGCGCCCGTCCCGCTATGAATTCGCCATCCTGCTGGGCGAAGTCCAGCTGGGCGGCGTGACGCTGTTCATGCTGGAGGACGGCTCAGCGGAGCTGGGCTGGATACTGGACCGGCGGCATTGGGGCAGGGGCTATGCCACTGAGGCCGCCCGGGCCGTGATGGGCTGGGCCCGGGACGATCTGGGCATACGCCGCTTCATCGCCCAGTGCGACGCGGAAAACGACGCCTCCCGGCGCGTGATGGAGCGCCTGGGGATGCGCAGGATCAGCTGCACCGGGGGACGAAAAAACCGCTCCTCGGACGAGGAACGGATGGAGCTGACCTATGAGGTCGCGCTCTGAAAAAATAAGGGGAAAAACAGGCTCATCACGGAGAGCTGTCACTAGAGTGTGTTTCTAAATCCCGGGAGATGCAGTTTCGAGTGGATTTGACTGCATTTCAAGGCGCTTTTCCGCAGGCTTACTGGTTGCAAGTCAAGGAAAAGCAACACAGAAATGCAGTCAAATACGCCGAAAATGCGCTTCAGGGATTTTAGAAACACACTCTAACTCCCCTCAGACGCTTCGCTAGGCTAACGCCAGTCACCTACGGTGACAGCTTTCCCCCAGGGGGAAGCCTTTCGGTGCCGAGCCTTCCCCTTGAGGAGGGCTGTAGCGCCCGGAAAACAGTCCTGTGGACTGTTTTCAGCAAAGCCGGGCCGGTTAGGCCCCCGTCAGTGCCCCGTTAGAGGCGGATGAGGTGTTCACATTTTCCACTCATCCGTGAAGATCCAATAATCTTGGCCGCCGGCTGAGCCGGCGGCCAAGGCTTTTACATATCCAGCTTCTTTTCCATACACACCAGCATCACCCCGGGGATGCCGTTGAACACCGTGGGCACGACGCCGCTTTTGCAGGATGCGCGGCATCAGGACGTCTGGCATGTGCCCATTGATGGGCATATGCCGGACGCCGCTACCGCTTGCCCCTGCGGGAGCCGCCCCTGTCGCCGTCCCTGCGATTGCCGCGGCGCTCGTGGCGATCCTCCCGGCGGCCCTCGGGCTTGCGCCTGCGCTCGTCCCGGACCTCAAACCGACTGAGGTCGGAAGTGTCCAGCAGCCTCGCCCGGGCGGAAGGAGACAGCTTCACCTTGCCCCGCTGGCGCGCGGGCTCCGGGTCGCCGTTGCGTTGCCGGTAGGTGAGCCTTTCGCCGGGGCGGCGGCCCTCGAAGCGCTCCCTGCGATTGCCGTAGCCGACCGGACGCCGGTCGGTTTTTCCGTTCGGCGCGGGTCGGGCGGCGGGGCGCTCGTCGCTGAGCTTCACCCGCACCGGCATGCCGCAGATCGTCGCGCCCTGCATGGCCTTCTCGATGGCCTCGGCCTGCTCCGCCGGTACGCCGACCACGGTCTTTTCGTCATAGATCTCGATCTTGCCGATCTGCGCGCCGGGGATGTTGGCCCGCCCGGCCACGGCGCTGACGATGTGGTTCGGCGCGGCCTTCTGCCTGCGGCCGATGCCTATGATCAGCTTGCGATAGAGCCGACCACCGTCGGTTTTGCGGTCGAAGGCGATGTCCACCAGCCCGGTCTCGTCCCGCTGGAAGCACAGCTGCATGGCCGCGGAGGCGATCAGCGCGGGCTCGTGGCCCTCCGCCATCAGTTTACCGACCGTGGTCTGGAATTCCATCGGGATGTCGCCGCCCAGCGCCGCGCGGACCTGCTCCAGGCTCTTGTCGTTCTGCTTCTCCCGGATCTGCGCCACGGTGGGGATGGGGATCTCCTCGATGCGGGACTTGATGAGCCTGCCGATGTCCCGGACGTTGAAGAACTGCCGCCGCCCGCTGCACAGCGTGATGGCGTTGCCCTCCTTGCCCGCGCGGCCCGTGCGCCCGATGCGGTGAACGTAGATCTCGCTGTTCTGGGGGATGTCGTAGTTGATGACGTAGTCGATGTCGTTCACGTCGATGCCCCGGGCGGCCACGTCGGTGGCCACGAGCACCGGTATGCGGGCGGACTTGAAGCCCTCCATCACGCGGGTGCGCTGGGACTGGTTCATGTCGCCGTGTATGCCCTCGCAGGTGAAGCCGTTGTGGTTCAGGTAGGAGGAGACCTCGTCCACCATCAGCTTGGTGTTGCAGAATATCATCGCACGGGTGGGCTCGTAGGCCCGCAGCAGCAGGTTCAGCGCGTCCAGCTTGCGGCCCATGGGCACCTCCATGAACATCTGGCGGATCTCGTCCAGCGTCACCTGGGCCTTGTTGATCTCCACCAGCTGGGGGTCCTTCATGAATTTGTCGGTCAGCTCCATGATGGCGTCGGGCATCGTGGCGGAGAACAGCACCGTCTGGCGCGTCTCGGGCACGTCCTGCAGGATCGTCTCGATGTCCTCCCGGAAGCCCATGCTCAGCATCTCGTCCGCCTCGTCCAGCACCACCAGCTTCACGTTGGAAAGCGACAGCGTGCCCCGGCGCATGTGGTCCATCACGCGTCCCGGCGTGCCGATGACCAGGTTGGCCCGCTTCAGCCGGTAGATCTGCCGGTCCATCGCCGCGCCGCCGTAGACGTCCACCGGCCACACGTTCAGCATGAACCGTATCAGCTTTTTGATCTCCTCGCAGCCCTGCTGGGCCAGCTCCCGGGTGGGGCAGAGGATCAGCACCTGCACGGTGGGCTCCGCCTCGGTGCGGTCGATCATCTCCACGGCGGGGATGGCGAAGGCCATGGTCTTGCCCGTGCCGGTCTGGCTGCGGCCGATGATGTCCGCGCCGCTGCGCAGCAGCGGTATCGCCTGGGCCTGTATGCCGGTGGGCTCGGTGAAGCCCATGGCCTCCACAGCCCGCTGCAGCTCGGGCATCAGGTGCAGCGCCGCAAAGCCGGTCTCCGGCTCCGGCGCCTCCCCGGATTCCTCGATCTCCCCGATCTCCTCGATTTCTTCGATCTCCCCGTCGGTTCTGTTTTCAAAGTTGTTTTCGCTCATACGATTCGCCGGACACCCCGGCGCCCTTTCGGTATTATTGAATATTCCCATTGTAGGCGCAAAAAGCCCCCCTTGCCATGCAAGGGGGGTTAAGTTGGGGTTGTTTTTAATCGGTCCGGGAGGGCCTTGCGCTCACTTGACCAGCAGCTCCGCGATCTGGATCGCGTTGGTGGCCGCGCCCTTGCGGATCTGGTCGCCGCAGCACCACAGCGTCAGGCCCTTCTCGTCGGTCAGGTCGTCGCGGATGCGGCCCACGAACACGATATCCTGGTCGCTGGTGTCCAGCGGCATGGGATAGGCCTTGTTCTCCAGGTCGTCCACCAGGCGGCAGCCGGGGGCGGCGGCGATGGCCGCGCGGGCCTCCTCGACGCTGATCTTGCGCTCGGTGCGCAGCGTCACGCTGATGGAATGGCTGCGCAGCACGGGCACGCGCACGCAGGTGCAGGTGACCTTCAGCTCCGGCAGGTGCATGATCTTGCGGCCCTCGTTCTGCATCTTCATCTCCTCGGAGGTGTAGCCGTTGCCGCTGTCGCCGCCGATCTGGGGGATCACGTTGAAGGCGATCTGCCAGGGGAACACCTTCGCCTCCATGGGCTTGCCCGCCGCGTAGTCCCGCGTTTGCTGCTCCAGCTCGGCCAGTCCGCCCGCGCCCGCGCCGGACACGGCCTGGTAGGTGCTGGCCACCATGCTGGTGATCGGGGAGATGCGGTTCAGGCTCGCGATGGCGGTCATCGTGATGATGGTGGAGCAGTTGGGGTTGGCGATGATGCCGTGGTGCTGCTTCGCGTCCTCGGGGTTGATCTCCGGCACCACCAGCGGCACGCTGTCGTCCATGCGGAAGGCGCTGGAGTTGTCCACGAACACCGCGCCGGCCTTGACGATGGCGGGGGCAAACTGCTTTGCCAGCGGATTCTGGGCCGCGCCCAGCACGATGTCCATGCCCTCGAAGGAGGCGTCCGTGGCTTCCTCGACCACGACCTCGCCGTCGCCGAAGGGCAGCTTCATGCCCGCGCTGCGGGCGCTGGCCAGGGCCTTCAGCTGGTTGACGGGGAAGCGGCGCTCCCAGAGCACCTTCAGCATCTCGCGACCGACGGCGCCCGTGGCGCCCAGTATGGCAACATTGACCTTGTTCATGACGATTACCAGCTTTCTGAATTATTGATGGATATTTAGTCGCGGATGCCCGCGAAGAACAGGTTCGGGTCCTTTTCGCGCAGGGACTTCGCCAGATCGTGCATGTCCCGCACGGTCATGGGCTCGGTGCGGTAGGCCGCGCCGCCCTCGCATTCGCCCAGCGTCTCCACCGGCACGCCGGGATGGGCGGCGGTGCGCAGGTAATAACGGTGCCGCGCCAGCCGGTTGTCCACCGCGGCATAGCCCTTCGGCAGGGGATTCATCCGCTCGGTCACGCCGTCCATGATGTCCCGCAGCCCCAGCTCCACGGCGAAGGCGGTGGGGTCCTTGCCCGCGCCCTGGCCCTGGAAGGTCTGCACGCCAAAGTATTCGCCGGAGACGGAGATGGTGTTGTTGTTCATGTGCACCGCGGCCTCGGTGGAATCGGCGGGCACCAGCGTCGGCTCCACGTAGGCGCTGACGACGCCGTTGCCGTCCACGCAGGACGCCGCGATCAGGCGGCAGACGCGGTCCAGCTTCTTAAAGTGTATGAGGTCCCCGGCCTTGATGTGCCGTATGCCCTCGGTGTCCACGTCCTCCACGCGCACGTAATGCCCGTAGGCCACGGCGCTGGCGATGGCGATCTTGCACTGGGCGTCGATGCCGTCGATGTCCGCGGAGGGGTTCGCCTCGGCATAGCCCAGCTTCTGGGCCTCGGCCAGCACGTCGTCGAAGGCGCGGCCCTCGGTCTGCATGATGTCCAGGATCAGGTTCGTGGTGCCGTTCACGATGCCCCACACGCCCGTCAGCCGGTCCGCGCTGCCGTGGCGCGCCAGGTTGTACAGGAAGGGGATGCTGCCGCCCACGCTGGCGTCGTAGCGGTATTCCACGCCCATCTCCCGGGCGAGGGTCAGTATCTCCTCCATGTGGTGGGAGAGCATCAGCTTGTTGGCGGAGACCACGTTCTTGCCCGCCTTCAGCGCCTGCACGGTGAAGGTGTGGGCGGGCTCGATGCCGCCGATCAGCTCCACCACCGTGTCGATCTCGGGATCGTCCAGTATCTCGCTGTAATCAGAGGTCTCCAGGTGCTCCAGCCCCGGAGGGCGCAGCAGCTCCAGTATGCGCTTGACCTCGATATCCTCGCGCTTGAGCAGGTGTTCATAGATGCCGGACCCGATCGTGCCGAGGCCCAGTAGTCCGATAACCAAGGACAACATCTCCTTTGTGTCTTTCACAGAAAAACACGTGTTTTTATGATGGAAACACTATATCACAACGGGGCGGATTTGTCAAAGCCCGGAGCGCTTGTTTTCATCCTCTTAACGTTGGCAAATACGCGCGTTATTCCGGCAAGGCCTTGTTTTTTTACATGAAAAACGCTATCATAGTAACAGACACACGATGGGAGGGCAAAGCCATGATATTCTACAGCACCCGTTCCAGCGATCACACCGCTTCCTCCACCGAAGCCGTGCTGAAGGGCATCGCCCCGGACGGCGGCCTCTACACGCCCCTGGCCTTCGACCAGATGCAGGTGGACGTGGGAAGCCTGCTGAACAAGAGCGCGCTGGAGATCTCCGCCGAGGTGATCGGCAGGATACTCAGCGATTTCGCGCCGGAGGAGATGCGGGCGCTGATCGAGGCGGCCTACGCGGACAAGTTCGAGACCGAGGACCTGACGCCGGTGGAGAAGGTGGGGGACGACTTCGTGCTGGAGCTGTTCCGGGGCCCGACCTCGGCGTTCAAGGATGTGGCGCTGTCGGTGCTGCCCCGGCTGATCATCGCCTCGAAGCAAAAGCTGGGCGTGCAGGACGACATCGTGATCCTCACCGCCACCAGCGGCGACACCGGCAAGGCTGCGCTGGAGGGCTTCCACGACGTGGAGGGCACGCGGATCGTCGTGTTCTATCCCGACGGCGGCGTCAGCGACGTGCAGAAGGCCCAGATGGTCACCCAGGCGGGCGACAACGTGGGCGTGTGCGCGGTGAAGGGCAACTTCGACGACGCCCAGACCGGCGTGAAGAACATATTCGCCGACGACGAGGCCAACCACTGGGCGGCGGCCTCCGGCGCGCGGCTGTCCAGCGCCAATTCCATCAACATCGGCCGGCTCGCGCCCCAGGTGGCCTACTACTTCAAGGCCTACTGCGACCTGGTGCTCCGGGGCGAGATCCGGTTGGGCGACCCGGTGAACTTCATCGTGCCCACGGGCAACTTTGGCGACATACTGGCGGGCGAGTTTGCCCGGCGCATGGGCCTGCCCGTGGCGAAGCTGGTGTGCGCCTCCAACGCCAACAACGTGCTGACCGACTTCATCAACACCGGCGTCTACGACCGCCGGCGGGAGTTCTTCAAGACCGCCTCGCCCTCCATGGACATACTGGTCTCCAGCAACCTGGAGCGCTATCTGTTCCTGGCCAGCGGCGGCGATTTCGACCTGGTGGCGAAGCTGATGGCCGACCTGCGCGAAAAGGGAGAATACACCTCTCCCGCCGCGGTGATGGAGGCTATGCGCGAGCGCTTCTGGGGCGGCTGCGCGGACGACGGGCGCGCATTGGACGCCATCGGCAGGGTGTGGAAGAAGTACGGCTACCTGATGGACACCCACACCGCCGTGGGTTGGGCTGTGATGGAGGACTTCAAGGCGCAGGTGGACAACGGCTGGGCCAATGTGGTGCTGTCCACGGCCTCGCCCTACAAGTTCAGCCGGGACGTGCTCTCCGCCATCTCCGACGAGCAGCCGGAATCCGGCTTCGGCGCGATGGACATGCTCCACGCGCTGACGAAGGTGCCCGTGCCCGCGCCGCTGGCCGCGCTGCGCACCCGGGAAGCGCGTTTCAAGGACGTGGTCGGGAAGGACGCCATGCTGGATTACGTGAAGAACGTTCTCCGTTGACCGATTGAATAAAAACCCCCTCCCGCCGCATATCATCCCATGATCGATTGCGGACGGGAGGGGTTTTTTATGGCGCTGCAAACAGACAGGCAGACCATTGAGACGGAGAACCTGATCGGCGCGCGGACAGCGCAGGTGCTGGCCCGGGCGGAGGCGCTGGTGCCCGGCGCGGGCCGGGACGCCATCGAGCCGCTGCTGGCGGACGCGGGGCTGTTCATCGGCGAGACGGACGTGCAGGCGGATCGCGTGGTGGTCGAGGCGAACGTGATGTGCCAGGCGGTCTACCGGCAGGGCGAGGAGAGCGCGGTGCGGGCGCTGACGGCCCAGACGGCGCTGAACCACGTGCTGGACATCCCCGGGGCGCAGCCGGGCATGCTGTGCCGCGTGCGGGGCGAGGTCAGCCACGTGGAGGCGCGGTATGAGAACGGGCACATGGTGTTCCAGATCGCCTGCGACCTGTCCGTGCAGGTGCTGCGGCTGGCCCCGGCGGAGGTCATCACCTCCGTCAGCGGCGCGGAGGGCCTTCAAACGGTGTTCACGCCCATCAAGTCGGTGAAGCTGGCGGCGGAGGCCAGCGAGCTGGCGCTGCTGAGCGACACGGTGGCGCTGCCCTCGGCGCTGGACGCCCGCACTGCGCTGATGGACTGGATCGCCGTGGAGCTGGACGAGGTCTCCCCGGACCTGGGCGGCGTGCGGGTGAAGGGCAGGGCGCTGGTGGAGACGCTGGTCTCCAGCGGCGTGGCGGGCAGGCCCGCGGTGCTGGTGCGCTATCCGCTGACGCTGGACCAGCTGGTGGAGCTGCCGGAGTGGCTCTCGGGAAACGCCTTCGCCGAGGCCGACGTGCGCAGCGTGCGCAGCCAGGTGGAGCCGGCGGAGGCGGAGGACGGCGACATGCGGCTCAGCTGCGAGGCCGAGGTGCGCGTGCGGGTGCTGGCCAACGCCACGGACAGCGCCGACGCCCTGACGGACATCTACGCCACCCGGGGAAACGCGCTGGACGTGGACCGGGAGACGCTGGCGCTGTGCAGCGCCGTGGAGCGCACCCGGGTGACCGAGGTGGTGCGGGGCACTGTGCTCATCGGCGAAAACGCGCCCGGCGTCGGCACCGTCATCGCCGCGCAGGTGCATCCCGCCATCGGCGAGTGGCGCGGGGAGAACGGCCAGGGCAGGATCGACGGCGTGATCGAGACCCGGGTGCTGTACATGCCCGGCGGTTCGGACCTGCCCGCCTCCGCCGAGGCGGAGCTGCCCTTCTCGCTGAGCGTGCCCCAGGCGCTGGACGACAATTCCCTGATCGACATACAGGTGCTCTCTGCCGAGGCCAACGCGCTGATGAGCGACCGGCTGGAGATGAAGCTGCAGCTGTCCGTCACCTGTGAGACCCGGCGGCGCGAGCGCGTGTCGGTGGTCGAGGAGGTGGAGGAGGACGACGACGCGCCCATCCGCCGCCGACCCGGCATCGTCGTCGCCTGGCCCGATGCCGGCGAGACCGCCTGGGACATCGGCAAGCGCTACGCCGTGCCCGTCGGGCAGATCGAAAAGGTCGAGGCTGGGGAGCCGGTGGTGGTGAAGGTATAAGCGCATCAAGGGGCCGGAAGCCGCATCGCTTCCGGCCCCTGATATGTCCGGCATCCCATAAATCATTTTTGACATTTGTCATCAAGGCTGGTATCATATAGGCAAGGGGGGGATACTTATGGCGTCGGACAAAATCATCTGCTATGATGATGCGTTCATCGGTAAATTCGAGAGACTGAAGGAATTGACCGAAGCTGAAGACAAGAGCGCCCTGTATCGCTTCCTGCTGGATCATTACGGCCATATCTGCAAGCTCTTCCAGTATTACGCGAAGCAGAGCGAGCAGGGCTGTATACAGGATTTTGAGCAGGCGGATGAAGCAATCAAGCGGGAACTGATGCGGCCCCTCTCATACAGGCAGTACCGAATGGTGGAGAGATCCTTTTCGAGGTGGGAGGAAGAGGAGTGGCTCGTCATCTGGTCGATCTGGGATTTCCTGCATGACAATGGCCGGATCTATGAGAAGAAAGTCATGAGTTCAGCAGAAGTGTGCGGCTGTTCCATGATTCTGGAGAATGTTTACTGCTGTCTGGCGGGGGAATAGTGATTTAATATGCCGTCAGGCATTGAGAGCTTGTCCTTCCACAAATGGCGCCGGCGCATGCGAGGTAAATGGATATGAGCTATATCATCTGTGCTGCCTTTGCCGTCATGGTTTTCCTGTATCTGGCTTTCCAGCGGATAAAGAAGGCGACGGGACACAGCAAGGCAAGGGAGATCGCGCTCAAATGCGGCGCAACGGCCATGGCGGCGTTCGTGGCGCTGCTGGGTTGCCTCAAAAGCGGCGTCCCTGCCCATTGGCTGATGCTCGCGGGACTGGTTGTCTGCACCATCGCGGACGGGGTGCTGTGCGTACATTTCATAGCGGGCGGAGCAACCTTTGTTCTCGGACATATCCTGTATATGGTCGCCTTCTGCATGATGCACAGGCCGAACTGGCAATGCGCGATCGTGCTTCTCTGCCTGATGGGACTGTCCGTCGCAGTAATGACACGCATCCGTTCCATGCTCGGCAACAAATTTGTGCTGATACTTGCTTATGCAGTGATACTGTGCCTGATGGTCTCGCTTGCCAGCATTCAAGCGCCAATGTACCTTGCGGGAGCGATCCTGTTCGCGGTATCCGACATACTGCTGGGCTGCCTCTCGATCACGCACTGGAAGACACAGATGGATTACGTCAGCCTTGGCATGTACTATCTTGGGCAATTCCTGTTGGGATTGGCGGTATACCTGAACTGAACAACGGCCAACGAAAGGGGCTTTGAATATGGTACTGTTTGTGAATGCCTGCGTTCGAAGTGAATCCAGGACAAGGGAGCTTGCTGACTGCCTTTTCGCGGTCATGAATCAGCCTGTCACTGAATTGCGTTTGATGGATTGCCCGTTTCCGACGGTGGACGAAGGCTTTCTCAATAAAAGGGATGCGCTTATAAGTCAAGGGGCTTTCGACGACCCGATATTTGAATATGCTCGCCAGTTCTCTCAGGCTGACGAAATTGTGATTGCCGCACCCTATTGGGACTTGTCTTTTCCGGCGGTTTTAAAGCAATATATCGAACAGATAAACGTGGTCGGCATTACATTTCGGTATACAAAAGAGGGTATACCCGAAGGCCTGTGCCGGGCGCGCAAGCTCTGCTATATCACCACTGCCGGGGGGGATTACGTGCCAGAGCATTATGGGTTCGGATACGTCAAGGCATTGGCCGAAGGCTTCTATGGTATCCATGACGTAGAGATGATCAAAGCCGTCGGACTTGACATTGAAGGCGCGAACGCTGAAATGATAATGAGCGCCTGTAGGGATGATATTGCTCGCAGGTTTCGGAAACAGTGAACGGCCACAATGGCAGAACAGTTTGGTACGACAATAGTACAACGGTGACAAAAAGAAAAGGGCAACTCCTTTCGAAGTCACCCTCCCGAAAACCTTTGCAATTGCGCGATTCTTACTTCCCGAAATACCGCTTCAAAAGCCCCGCGAAAGCCTTGCCGTGCCGGGCCTCGTCGCGGGCCATCTCGTGCACGGTGTCGTGAATGGCGTCCAGGTTCAGGGCCTTGGCGCGCTTGGCCAGGTCGGTCTTGCCGGCGGTGGCGCCGTTCTCGGCTTCCACGCGCATCTTCAGGTTCTTCTCGGTGCTGTCGGTCAGGACCTCGCCCAGCAGCTCGGCGAACTTGGCGGCGTGCTCGGCTTCCTCAAACGCGGCGGTCTTCCAGTATTCGCCGATCTCGGGATAGCCCTCGCGATAGGCGACGCGGCTCATGGCCAGGTACATGCCCACCTCGCTGCACTCGCCGTTGAAGTTGGAGCGCAGGTCGGCGATGATGTCCTCGGGAGCGCCCTGGGCGACGCCCACCACGTGCTCGGCGGCCCAGGTCATTTCCTCGGCCTGCTCGATGAACTTGCTGGCGGGAGCCTTGCAGACGGGACAGAATTCGGGCGCGGCCTCGCCCTCATACACGTAACCGCAGACGGAACAGACGAACTTCTTCATGGGGTAAATCCTCCTTATGGTGGTCGATAGATATAGCTTTTCCAGCTACAAGCATTATACAATAAAAAAGGGGGTTTGTGAACCCCAAATTTACTAATGGCTACCTTGATTCTTCTTTGCTGTCGTTATTGAGGCAATGAGCTTTCTCTGGATCGTGCCTCTCTTGTTATTCAGAGATTTGAATTGTTCATCGGTGATTTTGCCCTTGCGATGGAGCAGTTCCAGCCAGAATTCTGTCTCGGAGCATTCCTTCAGGGCGATTTCCAGCTTGCTGATAAAATCGGCGCGGCTTTGGGCGTACCTTGCTTCATACAGATTTGCACCGATAGAAGACGAAGAACGGACGATCTGGTCGACATAGGAGCGGCAGCCCTTGATATCCTCGCAAAGATTTGAAATATCCAGCGCGAAGGTCAACGTATCTTCTCTGAGTTCATTTTTGTCAGCGCTCATGCGGCGATACCTTCCCTCGATATATCGTGTGATACACGATGCGATATGCCGTTTTTGTGACGGCTCGATATATGCTCGCGCTGCTCGCATTCGATAGGATATCAATTCCGGCTTGCCCGTGAGGGTATATCGTGCCGCAAGGCATATCCCATCCCGAAGGGATATATCGACAATTCCGCCGGGAATTGATATCGATGCGAATCAATCTTCCGACTGATTCGCAAACAATTCCGGCGCGAATTTCTCCATGTGCATCCTCAGATTCACGTGGCTGCGCTCCAGGCGCGCGGCTTCGGGCCACTCCGGGCGGCCTGAGAGCAGCTGGAACTTATCGAACTGCGTGCGGGGCAGCTTCATCAGTATGCGCCGCGCGCCGTTGGACATCACGGGGGCCTCAACGCCGAAGCGCTCCTCCCGGGGAGCGGCGCCCACCGGCATGCAATTAAGGCACACCGCGCCGCCCAGCTCCGGGTCGAAGCGGGCCTCGCCGTCGATGGGCCTGCCGCAGTGGGCGCAGGCGTCCATCCGGGGGGAGAGCCCCATCAGGCGCATGAAGTGGGCCTCGAAGGCAAAGGTCACCAACTCCGGCGGCAATTCGCCGTAGTTCAGGTGGGCCAGCGCCCGCAGCGTGACGATGAACAGCTCCGGCGCGGGGGTGTCCGGCAGGATCGCCGCGTCCAGCAGCCGCAGCCAGTAGACCCCGTGGCGCAGCCGGTCGTAGTCCGAGCGCAGCTCGAAATAGCTGTCGGAGATCTGGCACTGCTCCAGGGAATATCGGTCCCGGTGATGGTACAGCTGGAATTCGCCGCTGGTGAAGGGCTCCACCGCGTTGACCAGCGGGGACTTCGGCCTGCGGCAGCCCCGGGCGATGGCGTCCACGCGGCCCATCTCCGGGGAAAACAGCGTGACCATGCGGTCGTAATCCGAATAATCCGCCCGGCGGATGACCAGCGCGGGAATGGCGAGGGTGGGCATGCCTATTCCTCGTAGCCCAGCGCCCGCAGGTCGCCCGCGCGGTTGCGCCAGTCCTCCCGGACCTTCACCCACAGCTTCAGCATCACCTTGGTGCCCAGCAGCCGTTCGATGTCCGCCCGGGCCTCGCTGCCGATCTTTTGCAGCATCGCGCCCTGCTTGCCGATGATGATGGACTTGTGGCTGGCGCGCTCGCAGTAGATGTCGGCGTGGATCTCCGTCAGCGTGTCGGAGACCTTCTTGATTTGCAGCATCTCCACGCCGATGCCGTGGGGCACCTCGTCCCGCAGGTTGCGCAGCGCCTTTTCGCGGATGATCTCCGCGCACATCACGCGCTCCGGCTGGTCGGTGATCATGTCGTCCGGGAAGTACTTCGGCCCCTCGGGCATGGCGTTGACCAGCAGCTTCATCAGCAGCTCCACGTTCTCGCCGGTGCGGGCGGAGGTGGACACGATCTCGTCAAAGCCGATGTCGTGCAGCTGGGCCAGCTGGGGGAACAGCTTCTCCTCCGGGACGATATCGATCTTGTTCACCGCCAGGAACTTCGGGCACTTCATGCGGGCGATGTCCTGCATGACGGCCATGTCGCCGCCGCCGATGTGCTGGCCGTCCACCACGCAGAGCACCGCGTCCACGCCCTCCTTGGCGTCCTCAGCGGTCTTCATCATGAATTCGCCCAGCTTCGTGCGGGGCTTGTGCAGGCCGGGGGTGTCCACGAACACCACCTGCCAGTCCTCGCCGGTGGCGACGCCCAGCAGCTTGTTGCGCGTGGTCTGGGGATGGTTCGATATGATGGCGACCTTTTCGCCCACAAAGCGGTTCATCAGGCTGGATTTGCCCACGTTCGGCCGGCCCAGTATGGCCACGAAGCCGGAACGGAATTTCGTATTATTGTTCAAAAAAGAATCCTCCGTTGTCTGACACTATGATGTTCAAAAAGCGAGTGTGGCGTGTGGAAAAGTCAGCTATTCGTATCCACGCCCAGGTCCTCCGGGCTCAGGGATTCAGGCAGCAGCTCGCCAAGGGTCTTGACGGTATAGCCCTTGCCGTAGGCGCCCACGATCACCGGCAGGCTCAGGTCCGAGAACTCCCGGAGCACCTGTCGGCAGATGCCGCAGGGCCAGGCCACGGCGGTGGAGCCCACCACGGCGATGGCGGCAAAGCGGCGCGCCCCTGCCGCGATGGCGCAGGAGGCCGCGCAGCGCTCGGCGCAGATCGTCGCGCCGTAGGAGGCGTTTTCAAAATTGCAGCCCTTGAAGGTCCTGCCGTCGGCGGTGAGTATGCACGCGCCGACCTTGAAGTGGGAATAGGGGCTGTAGCTGTTCTGCATGGCCTCGCAGGCCAGCTCGAACAGCCTGTCGTGGGAGATTTCCGGCTCCCGGGTGACGCCCACCGCGCTCAGGGCGCGCTCCTCCATGTCGCGCATGACGGCTTTCTCCTCCTCGTTCATGTGGTCGTAGCCCATCAGGTGAAAGGCTGAATGGGCGGTCAGGTAGCCCAGCTCCCGCGCCAGCGAGTGGCCGTATTCCTCGGCCTGGCTCCTTGCGCGGCCCAGGTTGATCACGCAATCGCCCAGGTTCACGCAGCCCATGCCCGGATCGTATTCCCGGGCCAGCCGCTTCGGACACCTCCGGGCGGTCCTTCCGGCGGGATAATTGACGGTGGGGAAGGACAGCACGTCCGTGGCGCTGTCGATATTCCGCATCTGACGGTTCAGCGTGCGTATGGCCGCGTCGTCCACGATGCGAATCGCAAAGCCCGCGCCTTCGATGCCCTCGGTTTTGAAGCAGGCATCCGCCACGCGCCCGAGGAAGGCCTCCAGGTCCTCAAGCCCCTCGGGAACGGGAATGTCCCATTGCAGCTCAATTGCCATTGGCGGCGGCCTCCTTCGCAGTGGCTTCGCCCGCGCTGCCGGCTTCCGCCTTCGCCGTCTGGGCGGGAACGGCCTCCGACTTCGTCTCCTGGACGGGGGCAGCCTCCGGCTTCGGCTCTTGGTTCGGAGCGCCCTCGGCGGGCTTTGCCTCCGCGCGGGGCGGGACCGTCACGTCGGGATACTCGATGCGCTCGTGGAACACGCCGGTCAGCACCGTGGAGAAGGCGCTGCAGATCCTCTCCAGATCGTTGAAGGTCAGATCGGATTCGTCCAGCTGGCCGTTGTTCACGGTGTTGTTTACCAGCTTGTGGATCAGCGCGTCCATCTTCTCCGGCGTGGGATCGGGCATGCTGCGGGTGGCGGCCTCGATGGTGTCGGCCAGCATCACGCAGGCGGCCTCCTTGGACCGGGGCCGGGGCCCCTCGTAGCGGAAGGCGTTGGCATCGACGTTTTCAGCCCCGTACAGCTTCACGGCCTTGTCGTAGAACCAGACGGGGACGCTGTCGCCGTGGTGCTGGCGGATGATCTCCACCACCGGCTCGGGTATGCGGGCCTTCTGGGCCATCGCCGCGCCGTCCCGGGGATGGGCCGTGACGATCGCCGCGGAGACGCGGGGGTCCGTCCGGTCGTGGGGATTGTCGCCCAGCTGGTTTTCCTTGAAGTAGAGGGGCCGCTTCAGCTTGCCGATGTCGTGGTAATAGGCGCCCACGCGGGCCAGCAGCCCGTTGCCGCCCACCGCGCTCGCGGCGGCCTCGGCCAGGTTTGCCACGATGATGGAGTGATGATAGGTGCCCGGGGCCTCCAGCAGCAGGCGGCGCAGCAGCGGCTGGTTCGGGTTGGACAGCTCGATCAGCTTGCTGTTGGTGGCCAGGTTGAATATGGCTTCCAACAGCGGCTGCAGGCCGATGCAGAGTATCGCGCTGACGATGCCGCTGGTCATGGCCCACAACGCGTTGGTCAGCACCGTGCGCAGGTCCGCGCTGTTGATCAGGCCCACGGCCAGCGTGCACAGGAAGTTCGACAGCCCCACCAGCACGCCCGCCAGCAGTGCCGAGGTGCGCTGGGTGCGGCGGGAGAACACCGCCAGTATGATGGGGCCGGAGACCATGCTCATCAGCACCACGGAGAACATCGTGACGGAGAACAGGCCGCTGCTGGCGTCGGTCAGCAGCGAGGCGATGAAGCCCAGCGCGATGTTGATGTACAGCGCGGCCCGCTGGTCAAACAGCAGCGCCACCAGCATCAGCCCCAGCGATATGGGCATGGTGTAGGGGTTCCAGCGGCTGAAGCCCAGGCACAGGCCCGTGACCACCACGGCGATCAGCCCCAGCAGCATCAGCGTCTTGGAATTGAGCCTGTCGCCCACATAGCGGTGCAGATACAGCCCCATGCAGGCCATGATCAGCAGCACCAGCAGCGCGATGCCCGCCATCAGCGGCAGATCCAGCGAATCCTCCTTCAACAGGCCCAGCGAGGACAGCATGGCGTACTGCGCCCGGGTGACGATCTCGCCCCGGCGGACGATGACCTCGCCCTTGACGCAGGTCTCCATCTCCACCTCGTCCCGCGCCTTCTGGCGGTTGGCCTCGGTGGTCTCCTCGTCGATGAGCATGTTCGGCTCGATGCACTCGCGGATCACGTCCGTGGCCAGGGACACCAGCGCCGCGGGATAGCCCGTGGCGGCCAGCGCCCGGGAGAGCCGGTTGACGGCCGAGGCCTCCTGTCCCTCCAGCAGCGTGGCGTTGAGCGTCTCGCGCACGCTGATGATGGCGTCGTTGATCATGTGGCGCACGTTGTCCTCGTCGCTGCCCAGCAGCGCGGCGTATTCCTCGCGGCTCATGCTCACCGGCAGCGTGGCGTTCAGCTCCTCCAGCTGTTCGTCGGTGATGTTCACCGCGTCCGGCCAGGCGCCCTCGCGCAGCTCGAACAGCTGGTTGAACACCGCCTCCATCTTCGAGGAGACGTTGCCCACCACGGAAAAGTCGATGCTCTTGTAGCTGGGCTCCACCAGCGCCGCCGCCGCCTCCCGGTGCTCCTCTGTGGTCACCACGTCGTTGACGTCCTTGCTGGCCAGTATATCCATCGGGGCGGGGGAGCCGATCTGGATGTCGTGCTGCTCGGGCGTCGCGCCGAACATCAGCATCGCCGCCAGCAGCAGGTAGGTCGCCGCGACGATCAGCGCGTTTTGCAGCATCGGGGCGACGCGCGCCGCGCCGGCCTTTTTCTTCTTCTTCATGGATGACTCCTTTTACGGGCGAAACACGCGCCTCTGGCGCTCGGTCCGTTCGTTTCGCTGGGCATGCTTCTCATAGGCCCGCACGATGGCCTGCACCAGCTCGTGGCGCACCACGTCCCGGTGGGTCAGCTGCACGATGCCGATGTCCTTCACGTCCTTGAGCACCTCCAGCGCCTCCACCAGACCCGAGCGCTTGCCCGTGGGCAGGTCGATCTGGGTGACGTCGCCGGTGATGACCATCTTCGAGCCCATGCCCATGCGGGTCAGGAACATCTTCATCTGCTCGGAGGTGGTGTTCTGGGCCTCGTCCAGTATGATGAAGGCGTCGTTCAGCGTGCGGCCGCGCATGTAGGCCAGCGGGGCCACCTCCACCGCGCCGCGCTCCAGCAGCCGCTGGTAGGCGTCCACGCCCAGCATCTCGTGCAGCGCGTCGTACAGCGGGCGCAGATAGGGGTCCACCTTCTGGGCCAGGTCGCCGGGCAAAAAGCCCAGCTTTTCGCCGGCCTCCACGGCGGGGCGGGTGAGTATGATCTTTTCGATCTCCTTGTTCTTCAGCGCCACCACCGCCATGGCGATGGCCAGGTAGGTCTTGCCGGTGCCGGCAGGGCCCACTGCGAAGGTGGCGGTGTTGTTCTTGATGGCGTCCACGTACTGCTTCTGCCCCAGGGTCTTGCACTTCACCTGGCGGCCCCGATAGGTGATGGCGATCACGTCCCGCATGATCTCGCCGATGCGGTCCGCTTTGCCCTCCGAGGCCAGCTCGATGGCATAGCGGATGCGCGTGCGGTCCACCGACTCGCCGCGCATCACGATCTCATTCAGCTTTTCCAGCGTCAGCCGCGCCAGCGCCACCTTGTCCGGGTCGCCGCTGAGGGTGATCTCGTTGCCGTGGGCGAAGATCTCCACGCCCAGCTCCTCCCGGAACAGCGGTATATTCTCCTCGCGGATGCCGAACATGCCGATAAACTGCTCCGGCGATTCCACGTTCATGTGCTCGGTATGGGCCTGTTGCTCCCTGTTCTCCAAATTGCTTATCCTCCCTGTAATAGTGCCTCCCGCGTTACAGCGGCGTCGGCATGTATCTCAAAGACGGCCTGCGCGCGCAGGACGTCCCCTGAATCGCTGTATTCCACCCAGCTGTCCGCGATCTCGTACGCCGCCGGGCCATATCGCTGCAATTGCGCTGCCGCGTCCGCCAGGGCCAGCGCCGCGACGCGCCTGCGCAGCGCCTCCGGGTCGACGGGGACGCGCTGCGTGCGCAGCTCCCGGTGCTCGGTGCGCTCCAGCTCCAGCGGCAGGTACATCCCGCCGACGGGCAGGTATTCCGTGCAGACGCGCTGTTGCGCGAAATCCCGGGCCTGGGCGATGGGCCATTCCAGCCCCAACAGTTTCAAGCGGCTGCCGGTGGCGCTCCGTCCGGTCTCCTCCATGCGATCCTCCGCCTTCGGCAGCGCCGCTCCGCCCGAATACCAGGCGCGGACGATCACCTCGCCCAGCGCGGCGATGGGCCGGGTCTCCTCCTTCGCGGACTGCTCCTCGCCGCGGATCAGCAGCTGTCCCCGGCGAACGGCGTCCCCCGGCTTCACGCAAAGCGCGCCGGAGCGCACCACCGCGCGGATCACGATGCCGTCCCGGTCCGAAACCAGGTCCCGGGCGGCCTCCACGTCGTATACGGCGGGCGCGGGCAGCTCGGGCACGGCCTCCACCAGCAGCCGCACGCCCTGCACCCGGGCGCCGACGTAGCTGTAGTTCCCGGCGCCCGACTGCAGCGCGCCGGAGAGCCGCGCCGTGTCGATGCTGCGGGCCATGCCGGGCCGTATGCCCGCCCCCGAAAGGGCCGACAGCATGGCCTCGCGGTCGCCCAGCGACGCGGCCTCGCCGGTGAAGGCGACGTCCACCCACCAGATCCTTCCCAGGAACAGCCAGCACAGCGCCGCGGCGACCAGCAGCCCCGCGGGCAGCGTCCGCCTGCGGCGGGCGAAGCGGGACAGCGCGCTGCCGCCCCTGCGGCGCAGGACCTTCGCGGGGATGGAGAAGCGCTCGCACAGCCCCAGCAGTATCCCGGCGCTGGCGGCGTCGCACCGTATCAGCAGCGTCCTGTCGTCCGGGCGCTCCACGACGGTAAAGCGCGCGCCGGAGGCCGTGGCCCGCTGGATCAGCCGCTCGGGCAGCAGGCAGGTCAGGCGCAGCGTGACATCACCCCTCATCGGGCGCGTCACCCCCTCTGCAGGGCAGCTCCACCCGATGGATCTCCCCGTGGACGATGAGCGCGTCGGGTCGGACGTCCCGCAGCGCCAGCCCGCGGCCGTGCACGCACAGCGGCCCGGCCCCGGTGTTCAGCGCGATGCGCTCCTGGGAGAAGCTGTCGATGCCGCAGTGGTTTTCCACCAGCAGGCTGTGGCTTCCCACGGCCGTGACCCTGGCGCACCGCCCGGTGACGTCCTCGGCCCACTCCAGCGCGGGCAGCTCGCGCCGCCTGTGCCGGGGCGCGCGGGGAAAGCCCGCGACGCTGCCTCCGCGCCGGGAGGCCCGCGTTGTCCTCATATCCATCCCTCCGCTCTGCGCAATGGCGCTTGCCATTACCATATGCGGCGGGCGGCGATTTCATCCGGACACGGTATGCCTAAAATAATCCAACGATATTATACACGATTATATGTGTGAAATGCAAGCGATTTGACAACTATTCGATTGACACCGGGCCCGGCGGGTTGCTATACTGACAGCAGAAAAGGTTTGGAGGCTTGTCATGGCGTTTCAGATAGGGGATTTGACGGTGTCCGGCGGCGCGGGGCTCGCGCCGATGGCGGGCGTGACGGACGCGGCGATGCGGCTGCTGTGCCACGAGCAGGGCGCGGCCTGGGCGGTCAGCGAGATGCTCTCCGCCAAGGGCTGGGTGTTCTCCCAGGGCAAGAACCGCAACGCGCTGGACCTGCTGAAGCGCCTGCCCGGGGAGGGCGTCGCGGGCCTGCAGCTGTTCGGCAGCGAGCCGGCGTACATCGCCGAGGCGGCCCGGCAGCTGGAGAACGTCGGCTTTCAGTTCTTCGACCTGAACTTTGGCTGTCCCGCTCCGAAGATCACCGGCAACGGCGAGGGCAGCGCCATGATGCGCGAGCCCCGCAGGATCGGCGCGGTGGTCCGGGCGCTGGCGGACGCCACGCGGCTGCCGGTGACGGCGAAGATACGCTCCGGCTGGGACGCGGACAGCATCAACGCGGTGGAGGTGGCGCAGATCTGCGCGGACAGCGGCGCGCGGGCCATCGCCGTGCACGCCCGCACCCGGATGCAGCAGTATTCCGGCAGCGCCGACTGGAGTGTCATCCGGGCGGTGAAGCGGGCGGTGTCCGTGCCGGTGTTCGGCAACGGGGACGTGCGCTGCGGCGCGGACGCGCTGCGCATGCTGGATGAGACCGGCTGCGACGCGGTGATCGTGGGCCGCGCCGCCCAGGGCAACCCCTGGGTGTTCCGGGAGATCGCCGCGGCGATGCAGGGCCGGACCGCGCCGCCGGCCACGCCCGTCGAGCGGGTGGACATGGCCATCCGGCACTTTGAGCTCGAGCGTCAGCTGTTCGGCGACACCGCGGCGGTGCTGCAAATGCGCAAGCACATCGCCTGGTATGTGCACGGCCTGCGGGGGGCCTCCCGCTTCCGGGAGCGTGTGAACCGCATGTACGGCGCGGAGGCGGTGCTGGAGGCGCTGGGCGCATTCAAGGCGGAACAGGAGGAATAAATAAACAGACCCCGGTCTGAAATCATGAATTCAGACCGGGGTCTGTTTCTGCTGTCGGCTGCCGCTTGGGGATGCTGCCCGAGAAGGCGGTCTCGCCCTCGTCGGAGGCGACCCTGATTTCCCCGCCGTAGCGCTCCATGATCTCCTCGACGATGCTCAGCCCGGAGCCGTGGCCGTCGCTCTTGGTGGTGAAGCCCATCTGGAAGATGCTGCGCTGCAGCTGCGGAGGGATGGCCGGGCCGTTGTTCGACACCCTGAAATTGAAGGCCCCCGGCGTCTCGTCGATGGCCAGCAGTATGCGCTTGCTGGGGTTCTCCGCGTCCGCCGCCAGGGCGTCCCGGGCGTTGTCGATCAGGTTGCCCAGCACCCGGCACATCTCCCAGCCGGGCACCGGCATGTCCCGCCAGCCGGAGGCGATCCGGGTCTCCAGGGCGATGCCGCGCTCCTCGCAGTCCTGGCGCTTCGCGGCGATCAGGGCGTTCACCGCGGGGATGGCGGTCTTCAGCACGCTGCCGGTTTTCTTGATGTCGCCGTACACGCTCTCCACGTACTTCATGGCCTCGTCCGCGTCGTTCAGCTCCAGCAGCGAGAACACCACCTGCAAATGGTTCATGAAGTCGTGCCGCTGGCGGCGCAGCGTGGCGTTCAGGTCCTCCAGCTGCCCGTAGGCCTCCTCCAGCATCTGGGCCTGGTCGACGATCTTGTCGGCGTTCAGCGCCTCGCGGATGTCCAGTATCGCGCCCCAGGAGACGATCAGCAGCGCGAAGCCTATGGCGGCCAGCTCCACCAGGCGTCCCTCGACGGGGCCGCGCAGCAGGGCATACAGGAATACGCCCGCCATCGCCGCGATCTGCATTGCGTTGATCACCACGGCGAAGCGGGCGGCCTTTTTGACGTTCAGCCTGTCCTTCAGCGCGTGTCTCATGAAATACCGTCCGGGTTATTATATAGTATATCGGCGTCGACACGGGATCGACGCCGATATCGTTTGTTCCGACCGAAAGTCCGGGATCACTTCGCCAGCTTCAGCTCGGAAGTGCAGTGCGGGCAGCGGGTCGCGTCGTCGGCAATCTCGCTCTTGCAGAAGGGGCACTTGCGGGCGGCCTTGGGAGCCGGGGCGGGCTTCTTCAGCTTGTTGATGGCCTTCACGACCGCGAACAGGCAGATCGCGATGATCAGGAAGTTCACGACGGCGTTGATGAAGTTGCCCAGCTGGATCGGGCCCAGGGTGATGGCGGAAAAATCGGGCTGGCCGAAGATCGCGCCGATGATGGGGGTGATCAGGTCCTCCACGACGCTGGTGACGATCGCGCCAAACGCGCCGCCGATGATGACGCCGATGGCCATATCGACCACGTTGCCCTTCATCGCAAAGTCTTTGAATTCATTCAGCATCTTTCCCATGAGAATTCTCCTCCCTTATGTATTTCAGTGAAATACAGTTTACCTTGCTATTATAGCACACTCTCCCTGCGAAATAAAGACTTTTTTATTTCAAAATTTAGATTTAGCCCTTTTCATTCTCCTCAAAATCTGCTATAATGACAGTATGAATTGGAATGTGCCCTTCCGGGCGCGCCGATTCCAAAACCAAAGGAGGATGAAATCCCATGAAGAAGATCCTGGTTCTTGTTCTGGCACTGATCCTGGCGCTGGGCAGCTTCGCCCTGGCCGAGGCAGTGGATCCCGCCACCATCGAGGACAACATGACCTCCGACAACGGCACCTATGAGGTCGCCTTTGTCACCGACGTCGGTCAGCTGAAGGACAAGTCCTTCAACGAGGGCACCTGGAACGGCGTCAAGCTGTACGCCTCCGAAAACGGCCTGTCCTACAAGTACTATCAGCCCGCCAACGGCGATCAGGCCACCGACGACGACCGCTACGATGCCATGAAGGCCGCCGCGGACGCGGGCGCCAAGGTCATCGTGTGCGCCGGCTTTATGCAGGGCACCGCGCTGGAGAAGGCCGCCAACGAGTTCGCCGATGTGAAGTTCATCTTCATCGACGGTTGGGGAATGGGCCTGGACAACGTCGTGGGCGTTGCCTTCAAGGAAGAGCAGTGCGGCTATCTGGCCGGCTACGCCGTGGTCAAGGATGGCTATGAGTCTCTGGGCTTTGCCGGCGGCGGCGGCGGAACCAATCCCGCCTGCATGCGCTACGGCTACGGCTTCATCCAGGGCGCGAACGATGCCGCCAAGGAAATGGGCAAGACCGTGGACATGAAGTTCACCTGGGCCTATGGCGCTTCCTTCTCTCCCTCTGCCGAGCTGCAGACCCTGATCTCCGGCTGGTATGAGGCCGGCACCGAGATCGTGTTCTCCGCCGGCGGCTCCATCTTCGATTCCATCACCGCCGCGGCTTCCGCCAACGACGGCGCTGTCATCGGCGTGGACGTCGACCAGTCCTTCCAGTCCGACACCGTCGTGACCTCCGCCCTGAAGGGCATCACCGAGGGCACCTACCAGATGATCGGCAAGGCCTATGACGGCACCTGGGCCGATCTGGGCGGCGCTGTCTCCCTGGGCATCAACGAGGACGCCGTGGGCCTGCCCGTGGACACCTGGTCCCTGGAGGGCTTCACCGTGGACGACTACAACGCGCTGGTCGAGTCCATGAAGTCCGGCGAGCTGGTCGTGGACGCCGAGGCGGCCGAGGGCGATCCGAACGCCAAGGGCCCCTGGGATGCCGTGACCGTGGATTACGTCGAATAATTCATAACGGATCATCCGCGAATGTGGGAAGAACGCTGGTTCTTCCCACATTTTTTTACTGTCCCGTCATTTTTACTTGTAATTTTTCCGCCGAAAAGATATAATAATGGAAACGACCCTACATATGGAGAATGGAGGGAGGTCGGGGCATGGAAAAGACGCAGGATTATGTCATTGAAATGCTTCACATCACCAAGGAGTTTCCCGGCATCAAGGCGAACGACGACATCACGCTGCAATTGCGCCGCGGCGAGATCCACGCGCTGCTGGGCGAGAACGGCGCGGGCAAGTCGACGCTGATGAGCGTGCTGTTCGGGCTGTACCAGCCGGACCAGGGCGTGATCAAGAAGGACGGCAAGGAAGTCAGGATCAACGACCCCAACGACGCCACCGCACTGCACATCGGCATGGTGCACCAGCACTTCAAGCTGATCGACGTGTTCACCGTGCTGGACAACATCATCCTCGGCGCGGAGGACACGAAGATGGGCTTCGTACAGCGCAGGGACGCCCGCAAGAAGGTCCAGAAGCTGTCCGAGCAGTACGGCCTGAAGGTCGACCTGGACGCCAAGGTGGAGGACATCACCGTGGGCATGCAGCAGCGCGTGGAGATACTGAAGATGCTCTACCGCGACAACGAGGTGCTGATCTTCGACGAGCCCACCGCCGTGCTGACGCCCCAGGAGATCACCGAGCTGATGGCGATCATGAAGGGCCTGGCCCGCGAGGGCAAGAGCATACTGTTCATCTCCCACAAGCTGAACGAGATCATGGAGGTCTCCGACCGGGTGAGCGTGCTGCGCAAGGGCCGCTACATCGGCACGGTGAACACCGCCGAGACCAATCCCGTGGAGCTGTCCCGCATGATGGTCGGCCACGACGTGCAGCTGGTGGTGGACAAGGACCCCGCCAACCCCGGCAAGGTGGTGCTGGACGTGAAGGATCTGCACGTGCCCTCCAAGATGTACAAGCACGACGCCATCAAGGGCGTTTCCTTCCAGGCCAGGGCGGGGGAGATCACCTGCATCGCCGGCATCGACGGCAACGGCCAGACCGAGCTGGTCTACGCGCTGTCCGGCCTGGAGAAATGCTCCGGCGGCACGATCAGCCTGAACGGCCAGGACATCACCCACGCGCCCATCGCCAAGCGCAGCATCGCCGGCGTCAGCCACATCCCGGAGGACCGCCACAAGCACGGCCTGGTGCTGGATTACACGCTGGAGCAGAACATGGTGCTGCAGAGCTTTGAGGAGCCGCGCTTCCAGAGCATGGGCTTTATAAAGTTCGGCGAGGTGCGCAAGTACGCCGAGCGGCTGATCGAGCAGTACGACGTGCGCTCCGGCCAGGGCCCCGTCACCATCGCGCGCTCCATGTCCGGCGGTAACCAGCAGAAGGCCATCGTGGCCCGCGAGATCGACCGCGACCTGCCGCTGATCATCGCCGTCCAGCCCACCCGCGGCCTGGACGTGGGCGCCATAGAGTACATCCACAAGCAGCTGGTCAAGCAGCGCGACGCCGGCAAGGCGGTGCTGCTGGTCTCGCTGGAGCTGGACGAGGTGATGAACCTCTCCGACCGCATACTGGTCATGTATGAGGGCGAGATCGTCGGCGAGCTCGACCCGAAGCAGACCACCGTCGAGGAACTGGGCCTGTACATGGCCGGCGCGAAGCGCCAGAAGATGGGGGTGAGCGCATGAAGTCCTCGTTCTGGGACAAGGAAGGCACCAAGTCCGTAATGGCATCGCTGATTGCGATCATCGTCGGCATGCTGGCGGGCAGCATTATCATCATCGTGGTCGGCCTGGGCAATGCCAACATGGGCCTCAAGGGCGCGTGGGAGGGCATCCGCCTGGTGGTGGCCGGCCTGTTCTCCACGGGCCGCGACGCCGCGGGCCGGCTGAGCTTCGGCTTCAACCCCACCACCTTCGGCAACATGCTGTTCAGGGCGACGCCCCTGGTGATGACGGGCCTCTCCGTGGCGCTGGGCAACAAGGCGGGCCTGTTCAACATCGGCGCGCCCGGCCAGTACCTGGCGGGCACCACCGCCAGCCTGTACATCGCGCTGAGCATCCCCACCACCAGCGTACCCGCCTGGCTGGTCTGGCTGCTGGCCTTCCTGGGCGGCATGCTGGCCGGCGCGTGCTGGGGCGCGATCCCCGGCCTGCTGAAGGCCTACCTGAACATCAACGAGGTGCTGGCGTGCATCATGACCAACTGGATCGCCGCCAACCTGACCACCTGGCTGTTTGACATCGGCCACCTGAAGAACGTGACCGAGGGCACCAAGACCTCCTACGTCTACAAGACCACCTTCAACAACGTGGCCACCTCCAAGCTGGGGCTGGACAAGCTGTTCAGCGGTTCCCAGGTCAACGGCGGCATCATCATCGCGATACTGTTCGCCGTGATCGTGTACATCCTGCTGAGCAAGACCACCCTGGGCTACGAGCTGAAGGCCTGCGGCGCGAACCGCTATGCCGCGCGCTACGCCGGCATCAAGGATAAGCGCAACATCGTGCTGACCATGGCGATGGCCGGCGCGCTGGCCGCGGGCGGCGCAGCGCTGTACAACTTGGCGGGCAACACGGAGTTCTTCTGGAACACCTACCAGTCGCTGCCGGCCGAGGGCTTCAACGGCATCCCCGTGGCGCTGCTGGCGGTGAACAACCCCATCGGCGTGATATTCGCCGCGATCTTCATGTCCATGCTGAACATCTGCGGCCAGCAGCTGACGAACCTCACCGCCTACAACGAATACATCACCGACGTCATCATCGCCGTGATCGTGTACCTGGCGGCGTTCATGCTGGTCATCAAGCTGTGGCTCACCCGCGTGCGCAAGCAGCGCGCCGGCAAGAGCTCCGCTGCCGCCAACGGAGGAAAGGAGGCCGCGAAGTAATGGCATTCTTGATTCGTCAAACCCTGGTGTACGCCGTGCCGCTGATGCTGGTGGCGCTGGCGGGCGTCTACGCTGAGCGCAGCGGCATCATCAACCTGGCGCTGGAAGGTATCATGATCTTCGGCGCGTTCATGGGCGTGCTGTTCGTGCGCTCGGTGCAGGGCTGGGGCTGGTTTGCCCAGGCCTACGCCGACAAGCAGTATTTCGCGCTGCAATCCTTCGCGCTGCTGGCGATGCTGTTCGCGGCGCTGTCGGGCGCGATATTCTCGACGCTGCTGGCCTTCGCGGCCATCAACCTGAAGGCGGACCAGACCATCGGCGGCACGGCGCTGAACCTGATGGCCCCCGCTGTGGTGCTGTTCTTCATCCGCATCATCGCCAACCAGAACACCATGAACATGCTGGAGGGCGACGCCGCCAGCTGGTTCATGCTGAAGAAGGCCATGTTCGGCTACGGCAAGAAGGAGAACATGGGCTTCCTGGGCTCCACCTTCGTGGACAAGGTCTATGTGGCGACCTACATCTGCATCGTGGTGTTCGTCATCATGGCCATCATACTGTACAAGACCCGCTTCGGCCTGCGGCTGCGCTCCTGCGGTGAAAATCCCCAGGCGGCGGACTCGCTGGGCATCAACGTGGTGCGGATGCGCTATTCCGGCACCATCATCTCCGGCGCGCTGGCGGGCATGGGCGGCTTTGTATACGTGCTGACCACCGCCAACTGCTCCTCCAACGGCGATGTGGCGGGCTTCGGCTTCCTGGCCCTGGCCGTCATGATCTTCGGCAACTGGAAGCCCGGCAACATCTGCGGCGCGGCGCTGCTGTTCGGCCTGTTCAAGTGCATCGCGGCCTCCTACAGCACGCTGGACATCAACGGCGACGGCGTCTACTTCCTGAAGGACCTGGGCCTGAACGCCAACCTGTATCGCATGCTGCCCTACGTGATCACGCTGGTCGTGCTGGCCTTCACCTCCAAGAGCTCCCGCGCCCCCAAGGCCGAGGGCATACCCTACGACAAGGGCAGTCGCTAAAACGCCTGATTTCCCTGTATCGCAACGCCGGTCCCGCGGGACCGGCGTTTTTGCGCGCTCTTAAAACAAACGCATTGTTATTGACAACATCGGGCCCTTGCGCGGACGGCGCTCATCGGAAGGCGCGAAACGTCCGCGATAACGCATGCCAAAGCCGGTTATTCGGGGGTCGCGTATCCCCTGATATAACAAAAAAACAAGGAGGAACGAACATCATGAAGAAAATCCTGGTCCTCGTGCTGGCCCTCGTGCTGGCGCTGTCCTGCTTCACCGCCCTGGCGGAGATGAAGGACGAGTACAACATCCACGTGTTGGTTTGGAAGTTTGACGATACCTACGGCTCCACCGTGCGTCAGGGCATGACCAAGTGGGCGGAGATCGTCGCCGACGAGCTGGGCACCAAGATCAATCTGACCATGGACGACGCGCAGGATGATATGGCCAAGCAGGTCGAGCAGGCCGACCAGATCATCGGCAAGAAGCCCGACTTCATCATCATCAACCTGGCTGAGCCCGCTGGCGGCCAGACCCTGGTGGACAAGTTCACCGCGGCCGGCATCCCCTTCCTGTTCTACAACATCCCGCCGTCGGAGGATACCTATGATTCCGTCGTCAAGGATTCCGGCGCCTTCTTCGTGGGCACGCTGCCCCGCGAGGCCGGCGACATGCAGGGCGAGATCCTGGCCGACCTGTGGGCCGCTGATCCCGCTGCCATCGACCTGAACGGCGACGGCACCATCCAGTTCGTCGAGTTCAAGGGCGTTGCCAACAATCCCGAGGCCATTGCCCGCACCCAGTACTCCGAGGAGACTGCCGCCGCGCTGGGCGTACCGCTGGAGATGGTCAACGACATCATCGTGGCTGACTGGGATACCGGCAAGGCCAACGACGCCATGCTGTCCATCTGGCAGTCCCATCCCGAGATCGAGCTGGTCTTCGCCAACAACGACGACATGGCCATCGGCGTCATCGCGGCTCTGAACCAGTCCGGCTACAACACCGGCAACGAGGGCGACAAGTCCATCGCCGTCATCGGCGTTGACGCCACCGACGCCGCCATCGAAGCCATCAAGGCCGGCAAGATGACCGCTACTGTGAAGCAGGACGGCGACGCCATGGGCGAGGCCAACATCCGTTTCGCGATGAACTACCTGCTCAACGGCACCTGGTACGAGGGCCTGGAGAGCAAGTACAAGCTGAACGACGACGGCTGCTCCGTGTACATTCCGTATGCGAAGATCACCGCCGACAGCGTGCAGTAATCCATCCGCAGCTTCAATCCTTCGGTTCCGGCGACTTGCGTCGCCGGAACCGTATTTGGGATTTGAACCGACGCAAGCAAGGAAACCGTGTTTCCGGAAACAGCGGCTTCGGCTGGCAGGGGCGGGCGAAGCCCCTGTTTGCGGAAACATCGTTTCAAATCAAATCTAATGAAAAGTGGTGAAGTGGAATCATGTCCGAACAACAGTACCTGCTGGAGATGCTGGACATCGAAAAGCAGTTTCCCGGCGTCAAGGCGCTGGACCACGCGCGGCTGCAGCTGCGGGCGGGCACGGTGCACGCGCTGATGGGCGAAAACGGCGCGGGTAAGTCCACGCTGATGAAGTGCCTGTTCGGCATCTATACCCGCGACGGCGGCACCATTTCGATGGAGGGCAAGCCCGTCTCGTTCTCGAGCCCCCGCGACGCGCTGGACAACGGCGTGGCCATGGTGCACCAGGAGCTGAACCAGGTGCTGCGCCGCTCCGTCATGGAGAACGTGTACCTGGGGCGCTTCCCCCTGAACGCCATCGGCATGGTGGACTCCCGGAAGATGTATGCCGAGACGAAGGCCATCTTCGAGGATCTGGAGATCGACGTGGACCCGAAGACCGTCATCGGTTCGCTGTCCGTCTCCAAGCGCCAGATGGTCGAGATCGCCAAGGCGGTCTCCTACAACGCGAAGATACTGGTGCTGGACGAGCCGACCTCCTCGCTGACCGAGGACGAGGTCGAGCACCTGTTCCGCATCATGAACCGGCTGACGGCCAAGGGTGTCGGCATCATCTACATCTCCCACAAGATGGACGAGATACTGCGCATCTCCGACGACGTGACGATCATGCGCGACGGCCAGTGGGTGGCCACCAAGTCCGCCAAGGAGCTGACCACCGACGAGATCATCCGCCTGATGGTCAACCGCGAGATGACCAACCGCTTCCCGCCCAAGAAGAACAGCCCCGGCAAGGTGCTGCTGGACGTGAAGAACGTCTCCGGCATGTACGAGCCGACCTGCCACGACGTGAACTTCCAGCTGCACGAGGGCGAGGTGCTGGGCGTCGCGGGCCTGGTGGGCTCCCGCCGCACCGAGCTGCTGAACACGCTGTTCGGCTATTTCACCAAGGGCGCGGGCGAGATGACCATGCGTGGCAAGAAGATCGAGAACGTGACCACCGACGAGGCCCGCAACAACGGCTTCGCGCTGATCACGGAGGAGCGCCGCGCAACGGGCATCTTCGGCGAGGCCAGCATACTCTTCAATTCGATCATCGCCAATGTGGGCGCCTACGGGAAGCCGCTTCTGAACGGCAGGAAGATGGACAAGGACACCACCTGGGTCATCGATTCCATGCGCGTCAAGACGCCCTCCAAGCGCACCCACATCAAGAGCCTCTCCGGCGGCAACCAGCAGAAGGTCATCATCGGCCGCTGGCTGCTGACCAACCCGGACGTGCTGCTGCTGGACGAGCCGACCCGAGGCATCGACGTCGGTTCCAAGTACGAGATCTACGAGCTGATCCTGAACCTCGCGGAGCAGGGGAAGGGCGTCATGATGGTGTCCTCCGAAATGCCGGAGCTGCTGGGCATATGCGACCGCATACTGGTCATGTCCAACGGACGGCTGGCGGGCATCGTGGAGCGCGGCAAGGATTTCGGCGGCATACCCGGCGAACAGGAAACGATCATGGCGCTGGCCGCCAAATATGTCTGACATCTTGCGTTTGAGAGAGGGTAGAGCGATATGAAAAAGAGAATAACCTCCATCGTCATGCTGGTCGTGCTCATCGTGGGCATCGTGCTGTTCGCCCTGGGCCTCAGCGGACGGGGCATCTATGACAACGCCGCCGCCATGATGGGCGTCGGCAAGAAGGAAGCCATGGGCTTCATTCAGGATACCACCACGCTGACCGAGGTGGGCGATCTTTCCAAGATTGGCGTTGACAAGGTCAAGACCTTCCTGAAATCCCTGGGTCTGGACGCCGCCACCGTGGATTCCGCCGTGGACGAGCGCGTGGCCTATGAGGCGGCCATCGCCCACTCCAAGGACCGCGAGGCCTTCATGGAATACGCCATGAAGGTGGACGAGACCGTCACCGAGGACAACTTCAACGACCTGGTCATGGACCACGACCGCAGCGACCAGATGCGCCTTGACATGGCCCGGGAGGAGCTGGGCGTGGACGAGGCCGAGTTCGAGGCCGTGGGCAGCAACGAGACCCTGCTGGAGCTGTACCGCGAGGGCCTGCCGAAGCTGCTGGAGAACAAGAAGATGACCAACGCCGTGCTGGTGATGTTCATCGGCCTGATCCTGATCGTCGCCGCCGGCGCGTACTTCCTGATCGCGGCCATGAGCCTCAAGCCCCGCGCCCGCGTGAAGGCGGCCAATCCCAAGGTCGAAAAGATCACCGCCGCGCTGCTGAACTACGCGCTGTTCATCATACTGGGCCTGATCCTGATCGTCGTATCGGTCATGCGCCCGGACTTCCTGTCGATCGACAACATACTGAACATACTGCAGAACGCCTCCACCAAGGGCATACTGGCCCTGGGCTGCGCGGGCCTGATCGTGCTGGCCGGTACCGACCTGTCCATCGGCCGCGTGCTGGGCATCTCCGCCGCCATGACGGCTTCCCTGGTGCAGTCCGTCACCTACGCCAGCCGCATGTATCCCACCATGGTGGCCCCGCTGAACGGCCTGGGCCTGCTGGTGCCGCTGTTCGCCTCCATCGCCGTCGCGGTGCTGTTCAGCATGATCAACGGCTTCGGCGTCGCGAAGCTGCACCTGCACGCCTTCATCGTCACGCTGGGCACCCAGCTGATCGCCTACGGTGCGAACTGCCTGTACATTGAATCCCAGCCCTCCGGCACGGCGCAGGCGCTGTCCACCTTCGATTCCACGTTCCTGAACGTGGCTGCGGGCGGCATCTACCTGGGCGGCATCCGCATCCCCGTGGTGGTCATCTACTTCATCGTGATGGCGGCCATCGTGTGGGTGATCTGGAACAAGACCACGCTGGGCAAGAACATGTTCGCCGTCGGCGGCAACACCGAGGCCGCCGCGGTCTCCGGCGTCAACGTCGCCAAGACCATCATGCTGGTCTACCTGATGGCCGGCGTGCTGTACGGCATCGCCTCCTTCCTCGAGGCGGCCCGCATCACCGCGGTCGGCGCGAACACCGGCCTGAACTACGAGACCGACGCCATCAGCGCGGTCGTGGTCGGCGGCGTGTCCTTCTCCGGCGGCGTCGGCACCATCCAGGGCGTCGTCATCGGCGCGGTCATCATGCAGGCCATCGTGTACGCGCTGAATTTCCTGGGTGTCAATCCCTACATCCAGTACATCATCCGCGGTCTGATCATCATACTGGCCGTCTCCATCGACGTGCGCAAGTACATCGTGAAGAAGTAAGCCATGGCCGCGCTGAACAACTCCGATAGGGCCGCAAGGGCCCGCATGGAGCAGGCGGAATCGGCCTCCCGCAGACAGCGGGAGGCCGCCGAAACTGCCGCCTCCGGGCGTCCCCGGCGCTACAAGCTGTACGACCGCATACGGGACAAGGTCTCGCTGACGGCCATCAACATCGTGATCACCGTCACCGCGGTGGCGCTGGTCGCGCTGCTGGTGTACGGCATCGCGACGGGGAATCCGCAATAAAAACAGATCCTTCGCTTTGCCCGGAATGACAACGAAACACCGATTTGTCATCCTGAGCGCAGCGAAGGATCTGCTTTTGTTTCACGCCATCTTCGCCAGCTCCTCCCGCAGCTTGCCGATGATGCGCTTCTCGAGCCGGGATATGTAGCTTTGGGAGATCCCCATCATGTCTGCGACCTCCTTCTGGGTGTGCTCCTTGTCCTCGCCCAGACCGTAGCGCAGCCCGACGATGTACTTCTCCCTGGGATTCAGCTTGTCGATGGCGACGTGCAGCATCTGCTTTTCGATGTCCGCGTCCAGATCCTTGCTCACCAGGTCCGGCTCTGTGCCGAGTATGTCCGACAGCAGCAGCTCGTTGCCGTCCCAGTCCGTATTCAGCGGCTCGTCGAAGGAGACCTCCAGCTTCAGCCGGTTGGTCTTGCGCAGCACCATCAGTATCTCGTTTTCGATGCAGCGGGAGGCGTAGGTGGCCAGCTTGATGTTCTTGTCGGGATCGAAGGAGTTCACCGCCTTGATCAGGCCGATCGCGCCGATGGAGATCAGATCCTCGATGCTGATGCCGGTGTTTTCAAACTTACGGGATATGTACACCACCAGCCGCAGGTTGCGCTCGATCAGCGTGGCCCGCGCGCCGCTGTCCCCGGCGTTGGCGCGGCGCATCAGCGCGACCTCCTCCTCCCGGGAGAGGGGAGGCGGCAGCAGGTCGCTGCCGCCGATGTAGCACACGGAGCCGCGGCGGATCTGGACGATGAGGCCGAAGATGGATTGACGGATGGATTTCATGGCCATATGCAGTCCTCCTTTGAGGTATCATTGTATGTACAGCGTGAATTCCGGCGGCGCGAGGGCCTGGAACGCCCCGGGTAGGCGTCCCGGCGCGACGGCCACCCAGACCTCCGGGCCGCGGGTGGCTCGGCCTCCGCGCTCGATCCAGACGCCCTCGGGCCTGAAGCAGCGCATACGTCCCTCGCCGCCCACTGCCCCGTAGCGCAGCTCGCGGAAGCCCTCCCGGGGCAATATGCCGCGCAGCAGCGACGCCTCCGCGATCAGCACCGGCAATCCGGAGATCGGCTCCCGGATGCGGTTGCCCGTGTCCACCAGGGCGGGAAAGCGCGCAAAGCCGCCTTCGCCCTCCAGGCGTATCCGGACCCGATAGTCGCAGCTGTGGGGAGGTCGGGCGGAGAAGAGCAGGGACAGCGCCAGGATGCCCGCGGCGATGCCCTCAAACGCCCGCAAAGGCCCCGCATGGCCCGGCATCAGCCGCGCCGCACCGCCGCTCACCAGCGCCGCGCAGCCCAGCGACAGGGCAAAGCAGCGCGCCATGCGCAGGGAGGTGCGGCGCGTCATGAGGACGGATATCCCCGCCAGCAGCGCGAGCTGCGCGGGCAGGGAGGCCCAGGGCAGGGGATGGGCCGCTGCGACGGCGGCGTAGGCCGCGCAGAGCGCGCCGGCCCCCAGCACCCGCCGGGCATTGAACAGCCCCAGCGCGCGGCTGGCCGCCCCCAGCAGCGCCAGATCCGGCGCCAGGTTCAGCAGCAGGTAGAGCTCTATGCTCAAGGGCCTCACCTCGCTGAACATGATAGCCCACGGCAAGGCCCAAACTCAAGAATATCGCGTCGAAGACATCGGGTAAAATACCGACAGAAAGCAGCGCCATTCGCGCGCTGGGAAGCCACATTCGACAGCGCGCCGGTAGCGATCCCGTGAAGGGACGTCAAAGGGACGCCCGACATTCATCTGCAATAGGACCGAAAGTCCCTGCGCCGCAGGCGGTTCCGGGCCATTGTCGAAGCATGTGGACAGCGTCGATGCAATTCGATGAAATATGTACGATCAATGGTAAAATGTGGCAATGCGCCGCGCTTTTCCGGAACCCGACTGCATCTACCGACATAGCATGCGGTGGGAGGCGATTGTATGAGCTTTTCAGAGATTCGCCGCAAGGATGTCGTCAACATCTGCGACGGCAGGAAGCTGGGCAAGCCCATCGACCTGATCCTGAACGATTCCGCCTGCGTTCAGGCGCTGGTGGTGCCCGGGCGATCAGGCGGCATGCTGGGCTTCCTGAAGCAGGACCGGGAGGGCTGCGTGATCGATTGGAGCCGGGTGCGGCGCATCGGGGACGACGTGATCCTGGTAGAGGTGGACGCGGACCGTTTTAACACCCAATAGTCAAAAAATACAAATAGACGGCCTTTTCGTGCAATTAATTTGAAAAAGGGACTGGACTTTACGTTATTTTTTGTGTATAATATACTATACGAGGTGAGAGTAGCATGAAGTGTGCCTATTGCGGCTGTACGCAAAGTCGGGTGGTGGATTCCCGCCAGAACGACGACGGCACATCCATCCGCAGGCGTCGCGAATGCGAAAACTGCGGTCGGCGCTTCACAACCTATGAGCGCATCGAGCTGGTCCCGCTGATGATCATCAAGAAGGACCAGACCCGCGAGGCCTTCGACGTGGAAAAGCTGCGCTCCGGCATCGTCAAGTCCTGTGAAAAGCGGCCCGTCTCCCTGGGCAAGATCGACGAATTGGTGCAGGAGATCGAGCGTACGCTCAACAACCAGCCGGATTCCGAGATCACCAGCAAGATGGTGGGCGAGCTGGTCATGGACGGCTTGAAGAAGCTGGACGAGGTGGCCTATGTGCGCTTCGCCTCCGTGTACCGCCAGTTCAGGGACATCCAGAGCTTCAGAGATGAGCTGAACAAGCTGCTGGCGGATTTTGATCCGGGTACAACTGATGGCGAGTCTGTCAGATAACCAAATACGAAGAAAGAGAGAGGATACGCACATGGCAAACGAACTGATTCTGGCCGTTGACGATGAAGCCCATATTCTTGAATTGCTTTCATTTAATCTTGAGGCTTCCGGCTACCGGGTTGTCACTGCCGCCACAGGCGAAGATGCGCTGGTGGTATGTGCGCATGAGCGTCCCGCAATGGTGTTGCTGGACATTATGCTCCCTGGCATCGATGGCATGGAAGTGTGCCGTCGCTTAAAGAGCGCGCCCACCACCGCCGACATCCCGATTATCATGCTCACCGCAAAGGGTGACGAGGTGGACAAGATCCTGGGCCTGGAGCTCGGCGCGGATGATTACATCACCAAGCCGTTCTCCGTGCGCGAGCTGATCGCCCGCGTGAAGGCGCTGCTGCGCCGCGCCGCACCCCAGAACGAGGAAGAGGGCATACTGCATGTGGGCGGCCTGACCATCGACGTGGGCAATTATGAGGCCTTCCGCAATGGCGAAAAGCTGTCCCTGACGCTGAAGGAATTCGAGCTTCTGAAGCTGCTGGTGCTCAGCCGCGGCAAGGTGCTGACCCGCGATTTCCTGCTGGATCGCATCTGGGGCTATGAGTTCTACGGCGAGACCCGCACTGTAGATGTCCACATCCGCCACATTCGCCAGAAGCTGGGCGATGACGCGCACTACATCGAAACCATTCGCGGCGTCGGCTACAAGTTCAACGACCGTCAGGAGAATCGCCTATGAAATCAAGGGTTACATTGATTGTGACCCTGATTTCCATGGTTCTTCTCGCGCTGTTGTTCACGTATAACTGTTCAAAGCTCGCCGACGACGCCAACGACGAGATCGCCCGGGACCTTGCCGTGGTTTGCAAGGTGACCGGCGATTTCAGCCGCACCGACGAGCAGGCGGACCGCATCCACACGCTGGATTCGCTGTCGGTGAGCGAGGGAACAGTTAAGGCACTGTTTGCCGCGGACGGATCGGCGGTGTATGCCTCCGACGACGACTACGGCATGCTTTCCGATGCGGATATAGCCGCGGCAAAGGTAGGAGAAGCCGCGGTCTATACGCATGCCAACGCGCGTGGCAAGGCTGCGATGTACGCCATCTATCAATATGAAGATGGCGGATTTTTGCTTTACGCGAAGCAGAAATCGAACATCGGCACCGTGCTCACCCGGAACAGATCGCTGATCCTGCTGGCCGCGGTCTACGGTCTGACCATGGTGCTGGCGGTCATCGTCGTGGCCTATGTGCTGCGCCGGGAGAAGTTGCTCAAGCAGGTCATGGCGGCGCTGGATCGCTTTTCGGACGGCAATTTTGATACGAGGATACAGAATTTCCCCGAAACGGACGCCCAGGCGATCGAGTACAACGCCATCATCGCAAGGATTCAGGATCGCATATTCAAGCAGAAAAACCGCAACCACGTGCTCAGCACGGTCATGTCCCAGATGCAGAACGGCATCATCGCCGTGGACCAGAGCCTGAACGTGATCTTCATCACCTCCGTGGCCAAAAAGCTGCTGGGCATCGTCGGAAACCCGGAGTACCGGAACATCAAAGAGGTTTCCAAGGACGTCAAGCTGGACGAGGTGTTCACCGAGGCCATGCGCCAGGAGGGCGTCTACACCAACGAGGTGGCCGCCCGCACCGCCGTGGGCCGCGGACACAGGCCGCTGAGGCTGTATGTTTCGCCGATGCGCCGCGACGACAGCGTGGTCGGCGCGCTGGCCATCGTCGAGGACATCACCGAGCTGCGCCGCCTGGAGCAGGTGCGCACGGACTTCGCCGCCAACGTGTCCCACGAGCTGAAGACGCCGCTGACCTCCATACGCGGCTTCGTGGAGACCCTGCAGGCCGGAGCCATCGATCACCCGGAGATGGCGCACAAGTTTCTGAACATCATCATGATGGAGACGGAGCGCCTGACCCGCCTGATTAACGACATACTGTCCATCAGCAAGCTGGAATCCGGCAACGACGAGGTGGCCACGGAGCGCATCCGCCTGGACAAGAAGGCCTACGACGTGTGCGAGATGCTGTCCATACACGCCCAGGAGAAGCAGGTGACCATGAAGTATCACCTGAACAACGAGCCGGTGTTCATCATCGGCAACCCGGACCGCGTGGAGCAGCTGCTCATCAACCTGACCGAGAACGCCATAAAATACAATGTGCCCGGCGGCTCGGTGACGGTGCAGGTGTTCGCCAACGACAAGGAGGCCAACATCACCATCTCCGATACGGGCATCGGCATCGCCGAGGAGAACCTGCCCCGGCTGTTCGAGCGCTTCTATCGCGTGGACAAGGGCCGCTCCCGGCAGATGGGCGGCACCGGACTGGGCCTGGCCATCGTCAAGCACATCGTGCGCTCGATGAACGGCGAGATCGAGGTCCATTCCAAGCTGGGGGAGGGCACCGAGTTCCTGATCACGCTGCCCCTGGCCCCCAAGGAGAACCCCGAAAAGGAAACGATCTTCGACGAAATGTGATCTGGGAGGAAACCCGTGGCATCCAAGAAATCCTCGGCCCTGGCGCGGCTGTTCGCGCCGAAGGAGGTGGGCCTGAACCGGGACACCAACCTGCTGAAGCTGATCGCCATGATATCGATGCTGGCCGACCACACCGGCAAGATGTTCTTCGGCCAGTATCAGATCATGCGCATCATCGGCAGGCTGGCCTTCCCGATCTACGCCTATTGCATCGCCGCGGGCTGCGTCTACTCCCGGAACCGGTTGAAATACCTCAGCCGCATACTGCTGGTGGGGCTGGTCTCCCAGCCCTTCTATGCGGTGGCGCTGGCCCACACCACCAAGGCCATGTACGCCATACGCTTTGCCGACAATCCGCTGGGCGCGGTGGTCAACTTCTACATACAGAGCTGGGCGACGCCCAACATCATGTGGACGCTGGCGCTGGGCCTGCTGATCATATGGTCCCTGCGGGACGGCCAATTCGTATGCACGCTGGCGCTGGCGCTCGTGGTCTGGAAGGTGCAGGGCAGCATCAACTACGGCTGGAAGGGCATCGCGCTGATGGTGCTGTTCTATCTGTTCATCGGCCGCTGGTGGCTGTCGCTGCCGGTGATGCTGGCCTATATGTCTTGGTGGGGCCTGCAGGGCAGCGGCTACACGCTGTTCGGCATACGCTTTGGCATACAGATGTTCGCGCTGCTGGCGCTGCCGCTGATCTATATTCCCACCTGGTCGAAGCTGAAGATCAACAAATGGGTGTTCTACCTGTTCTACCCGGCCCACATGATCGGCATCATGCTGATACAGTTCGCCATGGCGCTGGGCAAGTGAACAAATCTGCATTTTCTCTGGATTTCACACAAATTTTCCCTGCCAGGGTATTGCATTCGATGCTGCGATGTGCTATAATATCTTGCGTTGGTTGATTCGGGACTGTCCTTCCCGTATCGCACAATTGAATATCGTGGAGAAGTCGCCTAGCTTGGTCGAGGGCGCACGACTGGAAATCGTGTAGGCGTCAAAAGCGTCTCGAGGGTTCGAATCCCTCCTTCTCCGCCACATGAAAACCCTTGAAAATACAGCATTCTCAAGGGTTTTTGCATGTCTTATTCTTCGATTTACCCCTAATTTTACCCCTAACAGCTTCAAATACCCCTATTTTGTGAAGCTGCTATAGTAATTCTGCATCCTTGTGGCAGTATCTTCCATCATCTTCTCAGAGGTATGAGCGTACACGTTCAAGGTGAAGCTGGCGGTTGCATGTCCCAACATGGATTGAACGCTTTTCACGTCCGCGCCGCTTGCTATGGCGACGGTAGCGGCGGTATGCCTGAGATCATGCGGCCTTGCGTCCGGGCGTCCAATGCTGGCGGCGATACGCTTGAAGTGACTGTATAAGGTAAATATCTTCAAGCTGTCACCGTACTCATTTGTAAATACAAGGTTATTAGGGTTGCTCCACATCTGACCCGCTTGCAGTTTGTTCGCCGCCTGTCGTTACTGTTCCCTTTTGAGATAATCAAAGGCAATCGCCGGGGGCTTAATCGTGCGGGGCTTGTTCGATTTTGTGAACGGGACAATCTGATACTGTCCTCCCTTGGTCTTTTCCTTCTGCAACTGCTGGCAGATCGTTATGGTTTTCTTGTCAAAATCAACCTGTTCCCACGACAAGCCCAAATACTCACCTTCACGCAATCCAGCGAACAGGCAGAGAGCAAAAGCGTTACCGGAAGGTCATCTGGCGGTGCAACCGGAAATATGGGAAGGGCCAGCGCTGCTCGACGCCCACCTTGTCCGAGGATGCGATCAAGGCGCTGTTCGTCAAAGCCTACAACCTCCTCCTCGGGAACAGGGAATCGGTCATCGATGACTGCGAAACGCTCGTCACCATGCTGGAGGACACGGCAACGCTGGACACGAAGATCGCTGCCGCCCAAGAGGAGATCGACACGGTGGTGGAGATGAACAAAGCCCTCATCCGGGAGCATGCTGCCATTGGAATGGAGCAGGCGGCTTTTGACAGGAAGGCAAAAGAGTTGGGTGAGCGGTTCCGGAAGGCCGACGCGAGGGTGAACCGCCTGAAAGCGGAGAAGCAGGAAAGGATGATGCGGGTATGCAGCGTGAAGAAGTATGTGGAAAATCTGCGTAGCCAAGCGGGCTTCATCGACGTTTGGAATGAACAGGCATGGTGCCTGCTGGTCACGCAGGTGACGATCCACGCCGACGGCAGCGCCGAGTTCCTTTTCAGGGGAGAGAACCGAATCACGGTCAAATAAACGAAAACTGCCCTTTTGCCTCCTCTCGCGGCTACCAGGCGAGAGGAGGCGTATTGCTTCGATGAATAGTTTTATGCTGGATTGAATAATTCTCTGCGGAAACGTTCATGAATTGTTCATTGGCAAATTAGCACTCGCCTATTGACAGTGCTAACATAATGAGTATAATATAATACGAACCGAGGGGGAAGGAAAGAAAGAGCCCCAGAGGTTCAGGGTAACAACATACAAAGACCGACGCCGACACGACAGCCTGCTCGAGGACGCCACCCGAAAGGGAGCACACCGACAGCAGGTGCGAGGTTCAGGTAACAACATACAAAGACCGACGCCGACACGATAGCTCGTTTGAGGATGCCACCCGAAAGGGGGCACACCAACAACGGGTGCGCGACCAGCGCAAGAGGGTCAAAGGAGGTAAGAGTTATGTTGATGCCGAGTATCTTTGGTGAAAACCTGTTTGACGAGTTCTTTGGTGACTGGGATCGTGAGATGCGGCGGATGGATCGCAAACTTTATGGCAGGAACGCCGCCCGCGAAATGAAGACGGATGTGCATGAGCACGAGGATCACTACGAAGTCGATATCGATCTGCCGGGCTTCAAGAAGGAAGACATCACGCTGGAGCTGCAGAACGGCTACCTGACTGTGACCGCCGCGAAGGGCCTCGACAAGGATGAGACCACGAAGAAGGGCAAGGTCATCCGTCAGGAGCGCTGGGCCGGTACGATGCAGAGGAGCTTCTATGTGGGCGATGCGCTCACCGAAGCGGACATCGGCGCAAAGCTGGAGCATGGCGTACTGAGCCTGAACATCCCGAAGAAGGATGAGAAGAAGCTTCCTGAGAAAAAGGTCATCATGATTGAAGGATAATCGTCATACCTCCCCCTGTCGGAGCAATCCGGCAGGGGTTTTTCCATATATGAGTCCATAAGAAAAGCTCATGCCGTAATCATCACAACGGTCATGAGCTTTTCCATTTTCAATCGTAGAGTTTTTCGAACCCAGGCACGATGCCGAAATGCGAAAGCGTGCTACCATCCATCAATACCAGTCGTGTTTCTCCCTTCGATCCAGAGCGGCGATTTGCCCCATCTCATCATCGCTGAGTTCGAAACCAAACAGGTCAAGATTCTCCCGGATATGCTCCGGATTGGAGGAGCCGGGGATCACCACAATACCGCGCTGCAGGTCCCAGCGCAGGATGACCTGAACAGCGGACACGCCATGCGCCTGAGCAATCGATTGGATTGTTTCATTCCCAAGCAGATCGGCAGTATAGCCTCTGCCGCCCAGAGGATACCAGCATTGGACGACGATACCCTTCTCTTGGATGAACGGCACCACGTCCTGCTCCTGATAGTAAGGATGGATCTCGTTCTGCACCAGCGCGGGCATGATCGTTACCTGCGGCAGAAACT
>ONHI01000005.1 GCA_900317565.1 uncultured Eubacteriales bacterium | reverse complement strand
CAGCTGGGGCAGGCCGTCCTCCCCCGTCTTCAATCGCTCCGGCAGCTTCGGCACGGCCTCGCCATCCTCCGCCAGACGCCATGTGATCGGCTCCCTGCGCGTTTCCATGCAGCCCGCCAGGCCCAGCGCCAGCAGCAGCGCGACCGACGCCGCGATCGTTCTCATCATAGGCTTCACAATATCACCTCGTCGATAATATGCGCGCGTTTCCGCGGCGCTATGCGCGTGGCATATACAGTTGACCGCGATGTGGGCAGCCGGCGAAGTTCCTGGTTCTGAAGGCAAGCCGCCAAAAAAATCACGTTTCCCATTCCCCATAAACGAACGGAAGCTTACCGCACGAACCCATCAACAGAAAAGTAATCCTCCCCCACGTCATTTCCCGAATCTATTGCGCAACCCGCCATTTTATTGTATATTAGATACACACCCCCAACAAGGAGAATACAAACATGAAGATACTGATCTGCAACGCGGGGAGCACCTCGCTGAAGTTCAAGCTGTGGCGCATGCCGGAGCTGGAGGTCCTGGCCGAGGGCAAGGTGGAGCGCGTCGGCTCCGACAGCGCGATATTCCACTATCAGGCGGGCGGCTTCGCCATCGACGCGGACGGGCTTTCCGTCCCGGACTACACCGACGGCATACGGCGCTTCCTGGACGCGCTCTCCGCCCCGGAGGGCGGCGCGGTGGCGTCCCTTACTGAGATCGAGGCCGTGGGCTTCAAGACGGTGCTGTCCAGGGACCACTACGGCGTGCACTTCCTGACGCCGGAGGTGCTGGAGGGCATGCGGGCCTACCTGTCCGTCGCCCCGGCCCACAACGGCCCCTATCTGGAGGCCATATCGGTGTTTGAAAGGCTGCTGCCCGACGCGCCCCGGGTGGGCGTGTTCGAGACCGCCTTCCACCGCACGATCCCCATGGCCCGGCGCATCTTCCCGGTGCCCTATGAATGGTATGACAAATACGGCGTGATGCGCATGGGCTATCACGGCGCGTCCCACGGCTACATCGCCCAAAAGCTGAAGCACAAGTGCCGGGTGATCTCCTGCCACCTGGGCGGCAGCGCGTCCATCTGCGCGATACTGGACGGCCAGAGCATGGACAACAGCTTCGGCTTTTCGCTGCAAATGGGCATCCCCCACGCCAGCCGCACCGGCGACGTGGACCCCTACCTGGTGCCCTACCTGCTGGAGCAGGGCCTGACGCTGGATGAGATCTACGAGGGTCTGGGCAAGAACGGCGGCATGAAGGGCCTCTCCGGCACCAGCGGCGACATACGCGACGTGGACGCCGCCATCCGCGCCGGAAGCCCGCGGGCGAAGCTGGCGCTGGACGTGCTGGCCACCCACATACTGCGCTACATCGGGGCCTACACCATGGAGATCGGCGGCCTGGACGCGCTGGCCTTCACCGGCGGCATCGGCGAAAACTACGCCCCGCTGCGGCGCATGGTGCTGGAGGGCATGGCCCACATGGGCGTCGTGATCGACGAGGACGCCAACGAGCGCGGCAGCGGCGAGCACATCATCACCGCGCCGGGCTCCGCCATCGAGGCCCACGTGATCCCCGCGAACGAGGAATTCATGGTGGTCAACGAGACCTACAGGCTCTGTAAATCAAATGCGGACTAAATAAATCTCAAAAATGTGCTGTAAACTATAGATTTTTTTGGAAAGATGTTGTATACTATATTATGATTTGGTAACGGGGACAATTTTACGATTGCACCCGCTTGCACAAGTATATGAAAGTAGGGATAGCGTGAAGAAGAAAAAGTGTATCGCCATGCTTCTGGCTGGCGGTCAGGGAAGCCGTCTGGGACTTCTCACCAAGGTCATGGCGAAGCCCGCCGTACCCTTCGGCGGAAAGTACCGCATCATTGACTTTCCTCTGTCCAACTGCACCAACTCCAACATCGACACCGTCGGTGTTCTGACGCAATACAGGCCGTTGGAGCTGAACAGCTACATCGGCTCCGGCCAGACCTGGGATCTGGACCTGAGCTACGGCGGCGTCTATGTGCTGCCCCCCTATGCCACCGCCGACAGCAGCGAATGGTACAAGGGCACCGCGAACGCCATCTTCCAGAACTTCGGCTTCATCGAGCAGTTCGATCCCGAGTATGTTCTGGTGCTCTCCGGCGACCACATCTACAAGATGGACTACAACCGCATGCTCCAGGCCCACATCGAAAAGGGCGCGGACGTGACCATCGCCGTGCGCCCCGTGCCGTGGGAGGTCGCGCCGTCCTTCGGCATCATGAACGTGGACGAGAACGACGCCATCATCGAGTTCGAGGAGAAGCCGAAGCAGCCCAAGAGCAACCTGGCCTCCATGGGCGTTTACATCTTCACCTGGGACATCATGAAGAAGTACCTCACCGACGACAACGCCGACCCGAATTCCAAGAACGACTTCGGCAAGAACATCATCCCGAACCTGCTGAGGGACGGCAAGGCGCTGTACGCCTACGCCTTCACCGACTATTGGAAGGACGTCGGCACGATCTCCAGCCTCTGGGAGGCCAACATGGACCTTCTGAAGATGCCGCCGGAGTTCGACCTGACCGACCCGCGCTGGAAGATCTATTCCCGCACGCCGGTCATGCCGCCCCATTACATCGAGGAGGGCGCCGAGGTGACCAATTCCATGATCACCGAGGGCTGCGAGATCGCCGGCACCGTGCGCGACAGCGTGCTGTTCGCGGGCGTGAAGGTTGAAAAGGGCGCGGTGGTCGAGGACAGCGTCATCATGCCGGGCACCCGCGTCGAGGCCGGCGCGGTGGTCCGCAGGACCATCATCGCCGAAAACTGCGTGATCTCCAAGGGCTGCCAGGTGGGCGAGGCCGAGGGCGATATCGCTCTGATCGGCCAGGCCACCACTCTGCCGGAGGGCTTTGCGGTCAAGGCCGGCGAACAGGTTGACACGGATGAAATTTCCCGAAGGGAGGGCGCCTAATATGAACGATGTCATGGGCATTGTCTACACCTCAAAGGACGACCTCACGCTGCGCGAGCTGACCAGCCAGCGCGCGGTGGCCGCGATCCCCGTGGCCTGCCGCTATCGCATCATCGATTTCACAATCTCCAGCCTCGTGAATTCCAACATCCACAACGTGGGCATCATCGCCCAGAAAAACTATCATTCCCTGATGGACCACCTGGGCTCCGGCAAGGATTGGGATCTGCACACCCGCAACAACGGCCTGTTCATCCTCCCGCCCTTCCTGACCCGCGAAAACGGCGGCGAATACAACGGCGTGCTGGACGCGCTGCGCGCGAACTTCGACTATCTGCGCCGCTCCCGCCAGGAATATGTGATCCTGACCAACAGCGATTACATCATGAACACCAGCTTCGAGCCGATGATCCAGCAGCACATCCATTCCGGCGCGGACATCACGCTGATGTACAAGAAGGCCACCCCGGAGATCACCGAATTCTCGTCCTCGTCCAAGAACAACCACTGCTATCTGAACGTGAACGGCGACAACGTGGTCACGGACATCGAGATCAACCCCAACGCGGCCTCCTATGACAACCTGTACCTGAACGTGATGATGATCAAGCGCACGATGCTGATGTACCTGGTGGACCAGGTGATCAGCCACGGCAGCCACGATCTCTATGCCGACGTGCTGCGGCCCTACATCAGCTCCGGCTCCATGAAGATCATGGGCTTCGAGGAGAAGGGCTATTATCGTCGCATCGAGACCATCCGCGGCTATTTCAACTTCAACATGGACCTGCTCAAGCCCGGCGTGCGCACCGAGCTGTTCGGCGGCAACCCGGTCTACACCAAGACCCGCGATTCCGTGCCCACCATCTATCGCGGCAACGCCAAGGTCAGCAATTCGCTGATCGCCGACGGCTGCGTGATCGACGGCGAGGTGGAGAGCTGCGTGCTGTTCCGCGGCGTGACCGTGGGCAAGGGCGCGAAGCTGAAGAACTGCGTCATCATGCAGGACGGCTACATCGAGGAGGATGTGGAGCTGGAGAACGTGATCTTCGACAAGGCGGTCACGATCCGCAGCCACGGCCGCCTGATCGGCCAGAAGCAGTATCCCATCGTGATCGGCAAGAATATCACGCTGTAAGCGCGGTTACGCTAATCGCAAAATGCTTTCGGCGGCTTCCCGACAGGGAAGCCGCCCTACCCAATGAGCGCTTTCATCCCAAAAAAAGGAGGGACAGAGCATGAAGATACTTTTCGCAACTTCCGAGTGCGTGCCGTTCGTAAAGACGGGCGGCCTGGCGGACGTGGTCGGCGCATTGCCCAAGGAGCTGCTGAAGGCGGGCGAGGACGTGCGCGTCATCCTTCCGCTGTACAAGGCCATCGGCCAGCAGTGGCGCGAGCAGATGCAGCACATGATGTATTTCTACGTCAACCTCGGCTGGCGCAGGCAGTATGTGGGCATCGAGACGCTGAACTACGGCGGCATCACCTTCTATTTCGTGGACAACGAACAATACTTCGGCCGCGACTACATCTACGGCATGGGCGGCGACGAGGGCGAGCGCTTCGCCTACTTCTGCCGCGCGGTGCTGGAGGCGCTGCCGAAGCTGGACTTCATCCCCGATATACTGCACTGCAACGACTGGCAGACGGGCCTGATCCCGGTGCTGCACAAGCTGCAATACAAGCAGCTGGAGCTGTTCGCGAACATCAAGACGGTGTACACGATCCACAACCTCCAGTATCAGGGCCTGTTCCCCATCGACACCATCGAGGACCTGCTGTACCTGGGCAACCTGGCCTACACCAGCGACGCCCTGGAATTCTACGGCATGTGCTCCTGCATGAAGGGCGGCATCGTGTTCTCCGATGAGATCACCACCGTCAGCCCCACCTATTCCCAGGAGATCCAGACCGCCTACTACGGCGAGCGGCTGGACGGCCTGCTCCGCGCCCGGGTGGACCACCTCACCGGCATACTCAACGGCATCGACACCGAGGAGTACGACCCGGAGAAGGATCCGCTGCTGGTGGCGAATTACACCTCCGAGAGCTTCGACAAGAAGGTGGAAAACAAGCTGGCGCTGCAGCGCGAGCTGGGTCTGAGCGTGGACGCCGAGGTGCCCATGATCGCCATGATCACCCGCCTGTCCGGCCAGAAGGGCCTGGACCTGGTGGAGTGCGTGCTGCCCGAGATCATGAACACCGGCGCGCAGCTGGTGATACTGGGCATGGGCGAGAGCCGCTATGTGGATCTGTTCAGCTGGGCCCAGTGGAAATACCCGCAGCAGGTCTCGGCCAACTTCCAGATGAACCACGCGCTGGCGCACAAGCTGTACGCCGCGGCGGACATGTTCCTGATGCCCTCGCTGTTCGAGCCCTGCGGCCTGTCCCAGCTGATCTCGCTGCGCTACGGCACGCTGCCCATCACCCGCGAGACCGGCGGCCTGCGGGACACCGTGCTGGCCTACAATGAATTCACCGGCGACGGCAACGGCTTCACCTTCCTGTACTACAACGCCCACGACATGCTGCACGTGATCGAGAACGCCGTGAGGATGTTCCACGACCAGCGCGACGTGTTCAACGGCCTGGCCATCCGCGCCATGAAGGGCCAGTACGGCTGGGACCAGTCCGCGAAGCAGTACATCGCGCTGTATGAGAAGCTGCTGGACAGCGGAAAGAAGGCCGAGGAGGCGCCCGCGGAGGAGAAGCCGAAGAAGGCCACCGCGAAGCGCAAGGCCGCGCCCAAGAAGGCCGAAGCCGCCGAGGCCGAGGCTCCGGCGAAGAAGCCCGCGGCGCGCCGCAAGGCCGCGCCCAAGGCCGAGGAGGCCCCCAAGGCCGAAAAGAAGCCCCGCGCGCCCCGCAAGAAGGCCGCGGCAAAGACTGAGGAATAAACAACGCATAAACTGATAAGGGGCGGCGTTTCGCCGCCCCTCAATCGCGTATTTGACCCAATACCCACGACACAGGAGCATGCACATGGATAACAAGGACGAGATCATTTCCCTGCAGCAGGACATCATCGCCGACCAGCTCCGGCAAAACATACGGAACATGGCCTTTGACATCTGGGGCGTGCCCACGTCCGGGAGCGTCACCCCCAGGCAGCCGGAGGGCGGCGCGCCCAGCGGCCCCGCGCCGAAGGGCCCCGCGCCGAAGAACCCCTCCCCCGCCGCCGCGCCCGCGCAGGCGTCCGCCGACGGCCAGCAGGCTGAGGAGGAGACCCCTCCGGAGGACATCGAGGACTTGAAGGCGGAGCTGAACGAATACATCGGCCTGGAGGGCGTCAAGCGCGAGGTCAACAACCTGATCAACACCGTCAAGGTCTACAAGTGGCGCAAGGAGAACGACCTGAAGGCCGTGGACATGTCGCTGCACATGGTGTTCTCGGGCAACCCCGGCACCGGCAAGACGATGATCGCCCGGCTGATGGCCCGCATCTACAAGAGCCTGGGGATGCTGGAAAAGGGCCACCTGGTGGAGGTCGACCGCGCCGGCCTGGTGGCCGGATACGTGGGCCAGACCGCCACCAAGACCCACGAGGCCATCGAGAAGGCGATGGGCGGCGTGCTGTTCATCGACGAGGCCTATATGCTGAACAACAAGTCGGAGAACGACTTCGGCCAGGAGGCCATCGACACGCTGCTGAAGGCCATGGAGGACCACCGGGAGGACCTGGTGGTGATCGTGGCGGGCTATGACAAGCTGATGGACGATTTCATCCACTCCAACCCCGGCCTGGAATCCCGCTTCAACCGCTTCATGCACTTCGACGACTACAACGCCGACGAGATGCTGGCCATACTGGATCTGCAGCTGAAGAAGAACCAGTACAGGCTGGAGGACGACGCCCGCGCGGCGGTCAAGGATTACATCGTCGCCGCCAACACCAACTCCACATCCTTCGGCAACGCCCGCGGCGTGCGCAACATATTCGAGCGGCTGCTGGTGGCCCAGGCCAACCGCCTCGCCGAGGGCGACGAGGTGACCCGGGACGCGCTGATGACCATCACCGTCCAGGACGTGGAAGCCGCCCGGGCCGGCGACGAAAAGATGGCTGAGCGGGACAAGGCCCGGCAGGAGCTGGAACAGACCATCGCGGATATCGAAGAGGAGACAATGAAGCTCCAGGACAAACTGAACGACGGCGAGGCTTAAAGCCCCGCCGTCGTTTTACTTTTGCCCGTTCCCCGTTGCTTGGCATACCGACTAATGCCTATTGCCTATTGCCTAATGACTATTCTCAATCCTTCACGAACGCCCTATAGATGGCATTCATGGCGGTCTCGAAGTCCTCTATATTGATGCCCACGATGATGTTCATCTCGCTGGAGCCCTGGTCGATCATGCGGATGTTGACGCCGGCCTCGTACAGCGCGTTGAACAGCTTCGCCGCGGTGCCGGGGGCGCTGGTCATGCCGTGGCCCACGGTGGCGATCAGCGCGATGCCGGTGCTGATCTCGATGGAATCGGGCTGGCAGGTCTGCTGGATGCGCTGTATGATCTGGTCCTTGCGGGTCACCAGCTCCCGGTCGGCCACGACCACAGACATGGTGTCGATGCCGGTGGGCAGGTGTTCGAAGGACACGCCGAAGTCCTCCAGCGCCTGGAGCACCCGGCGGCCGAAGCCGTACTCGGCGTTCATCATGGCCTTCTCGATGCTCAGCAGCGAGAAATTCTTGTGGCCGGCGATGCCGGTGATCACCTGTCCGTCGTCCCGATGCTCCGAGGGCTGCATGACGATCATGGTGCCCGGGTCGTCGGGATCGTTGGTGTTGCGGATGTTGGTGGGGATGCCTGCCTTATGTACCGGGAAGATGGCGTCCTCGTGCAGCACCGTCGCGCCCATGTAGGACAGCTCGCGCAGCTCCCGGTAGGACAGCTCGCGGATGCAGCGGGGGTTCTTGACGATGCGCGGGTCGGCCATCAGGAAGCCGGAGACGTCGGTCCAGTTCACGTATACGTCCGCCCCGGCGGCCCGGGCCACGATGGCGCCGGAGATGTCGCTGCCGCCCCGGGAGAAGGTGTGCACGTCGCCGTTGGGATAGGAGCCGTAGAAGCCGGGGATCACCGCGCGCTCATGCTTCTGCAGCGCGTCGCGCATGATCTCGTTGGTCCATTCGGAGGCAAAGCTGCCCTGGCGATCGAACTTCACCACGTCCTGGGCGTCGATGAAATCCCAGCCCAGATACTTCGACAGCAGTATGCCGTTCAGGTATTCCCCGCGACTGGCCGCGAAATCGGGATTCTTGTACTGGCGGATGGCGTCGCTGGTCTCCAGCAGCAGCTCCTCCACGTCGAAATCCAGCTCCAGCTCCCGGGCGATCTGGCGATAGCGCTCGGCGATCTTGGCGAATATCTCCTCATGGCTGCGGTTGCGCTCCACCATGCGGTGGCACTGGTACAGCATATCGGTGATCTTCTCGTCCGCGTCGAAGCGCTTGCCCGGCGCGCTGGGCACCACATAGCGGTAATCCGGATCGGATTCGATGATCGCCTTGACGCGCCGGAAATGCTCCGCGTCACACAGAGACGAGCCGCCAAACTTTGCCACTTTGATTCCCAATTTTTATTTCTCCCTTCGCGGTTGAATGTATATCGATGTGGGGAAGGGCCCGGCAGGCGATGCGAAGCGCTACGTTCCTCGCCGCAGGGACAGCATGCATGCAGTCCTTCCATGGCGGGCGCCGCATCGGCGCCCCTACGGCGATGAGCGACGGCACGTTCCACCGCTCCCCAAATTCCTAATTCCTCATTCCTGATTCTTACTCCCCAATTCCCCTTCGATCAGCTCCAGCAGCTGTTCCTTGCCGGTGCCGTCCTTGGAGGAATAGACCATGACCTCCCAGGGCTGAACGGCCAGCGTGCGGCAGATCACCGGTATGCTGCGGCCCCGCTGGGCTTTGGACAGCTTGTCGGCCTTGGTGGCCACCACGGTGAACGGTATTTCATAGTGCCGCAGGTATTCCACCATCAGCTGGTCGTCCTCGGTGGGCGCATGGCGCAGGTCCACCAGCTGGAAGACCCGCCTGAGGTTTTGGGAGGCTTTCAGGTAGCCCTCGATCATCTCGGCCCACTTCTGCTTCTCCTGCTTCGGGGCCTTGGCGAAGCCGTAGCCCGGCAGGTCCACCAGGAAGAAGGCCTCGTTGATCAGATAGAGGTTCACCAGCCGGGTCTTGCCCGGCTCGGCGGAGGTGCGGGCCAGCTTGGAGTTGCCGGTCATGCTGTTGATCAGCGAGGACTTGCCCACGTTGGACTTGCCCACCATGGCGATCTCCGGCAGGCCCTGGCCCGGGAATTCCCTAAAGGCACTGAGGGACTGCACGAACTTGCTCTTCTTGATCGTCATGCGCTCACCCCGCCTGGCGGGCGTCCTGCCGGACCAGCACGGAGCGCAGCGCCTCATCCACGTTGTCCATCAGCGCGATGTCGAACTTCTCCAGTATCGCGCCGTCGATCTTCTCCAGGTCCTTTTCGTTCTCCCGGGGCAGCAGTATGCGGGTGATGCCCTGGCGATAGGCCGCCAGCAGCTTTTCCTTCACGCCGCCGATGGGCAGCACCCTGCCGTGCAGCGTGATCTCGCCGGTCATGGCGTAGGCCCCGCTGGCGGGGCAGCCGGTGACGGCGGACATCAGCGCGCAGCTGAGGGCCACGCCGGCGGAGGGGCCGTCCTTGGGCACCGCGCCCTCGGGCACGTGGATGTGAATGTCGTGCTTGGCGAAGTAGTCGTCCTCGACGCCCCACGCCGACAGGCGTGCGCGCACGACGCTGCGGGCCAGCTCCGCGGATTCCCGCATGACCTCGCCCAGCTTGCCGGTCAGCTTCATCTCGCCCTTGCCGGGGAAGCCCACCGCCTCCACGGGCATCACCTCGCCGCCCACGCTGGTCCAGGCGAGGCCGTTGACCACGCCCACCTCCAGCTGCTCGGCCACGGGCTGGCGCAGGTACCGGGGCGCGCCCAGGTATTCCTTCAGATCCCTGGGCTTGATGGAAACGCTGCCGTCCTCCGGATGCTCCACCAGGTGCAGCGTCGCCCGGCGGCAGAGCTGGGCGATCTGGCGCTCCAGCGTGCGCACGCCGGATTCCCGGGTATAGCCGTCGATCAGCGCCGCGATGGCCTTGTCCGACAGCTTCAGCTGGCTCTTGCCGAGGTTGTGTGCCTCCTTCTGCTTGGGCAGCAGGTGGCGCTTGGCGATCTGCAGCTTCTCCTCGCTGGTGTAGGAGGGCACCTCGATGACCTCCATGCGGTCCAGCAGCGCCCGGTCGATGGTGTCCAGCGAATTGGCCGTGGTGATGAACAGCACGTCCGACAGGTCGAAGGGCACCTCCAGGTAGTGGTCCCGGAAGGCGTTGTTCTGGGCCGGGTCCAGCGCCTCCAGCATCGCGGAGGCCGGGTCGCCCCGCATGTCCCGGGACAGCTTGTCGATCTCGTCCAGCAGGAACACCGGGTTCATGGTCTTGCACTGGCGAATGGCGGATATGATGCGCCCCGGCATCGCGCCCACATAGGTCTTTCGGTGGCCGCGGATCTCGGCCTCGTCGTGCACGCCGCCCAGGGACAGCCGGGTGAACTTGCGGTCCAGCGCCCGGGCGATGGATTGTGCGATGGAGGTCTTGCCCACGCCAGGCGGGCCGACCAGGCAGATGATGGGGCTCTTCAACTTATCGGAAGCCACGGTGCGCACCGCCAGATATTCGATCAGGCGGCGCTTCACGTCCTCCATGCCGTAGTGGTCGGCCTCGAGGATCTTCCGCGCCTTGGCGATGTCGATGCGGGAGGCGTCGTACACGTCCCAGGGCAGCTCCAGCATGTATTCGATATAGTTCTGGCTGACGCCGCTCTCCGGCGCGTGGACCGAGGAGCGCGCCAGGCGCTTGAGCTCCTTCTCCACGTGCTCCCGGGCGGCGGGGGGCAGCTTGGAGGCCTGTATGCGCTTGCGCAGCTCGGCGACCTCCTCGTCCTCGTCCTCGCCCAGCTCCTCCTGGATGACCCGGATCTGCTCCCGCAGGTAGTATTCATGGTTGGCCTTGTCCATATACTCGTGGACGCGGGCGTGTATGCGCTCCTCCAGCTCGCCGATCTGGATCTCGTCGGCCAGCTTTTCCAGCAGCAGCTTCATGCGGTCGTCCACGTCCAGGCACTCCAGCAGCGCCTGCTTGTCCTCCAGCGCGGTGACCATGTTGGAGGCCACCACGTCGCAGAGCACCGAGGGGTTGCGCTCGCCCTCTATGGCGTGCAGCAGCTCCGGCATGGACTGTCCCTTGGCGCGGGCAGCCTGGGCGGCGAGGCTGCGGATGGCCCGCATCATCGCCCGCTGGTGGGCCTCGGTGAAGGGCTCGGTCACGGGCGATACCTCCACCAGCTCGCAGCGCTGAAGGTCCCCCGTCTCGTATACGTTCAAGAGCATGCCCCGGGCGTGGCCCTCCAGCAATACGCGGGCCGTGCCGTCCGGCAGGTGCAGCACCTGCTTGACCACCGCGATGGTGCCCACGGTGTACAGCTGCTCGATGCCGGGATGCTCCTCGAGGCTGTCCCTCTGGGCGACCACGAACAGCCGCTGGTCCTCGCTCTGCACCGCCGCGCGCACCGCGCCGATGGAGCGATCCCGGACGACATCGATGGTTATGATCGTGTTCGGAAATGCCAACAGCCCCCGCAGCGCAAGCAGCGGAAGCTTGTCGGTCACATTCTGGCGCTTCACCTTGCTCAATTGAAGTATCCCCCGTGTTTTGCGCGCATCCGCGCGATGATATATGATAGTATACAGGAAGTGTGTTAAGAATCAAAGGTAGCGGGCTGGGGATTTCACCCACGTCATAAAATGGCTCAGGGAGGCTTCCGGCGGGAGCCTCCCTGAACCCTCATTCCCGGTTGAGCGCGGCGAAGCGCTCCGGGTCCACCTTGCACTTTCGGTCCGGCGTCAGAAGGCCGTTGACCTCCTGCATCACGTCGGTCAGCTGGGTGTAGCAATAGCCCTGGCAGTAGGGGATCGCGCGGATCGCCCGGGTCAGCGCCGCGTAACGCTCAAAGAAGCGGTCCTCGTCGGACACCTTGTCGTGATAGCCCCAGGTCTCCACGCCCTCCAGCTCCCCCTGCAGGCCGATGCTGTTGAAGGCGATGCCGCCGTACTCGGTGACCATGAAGGCCTCCTCGCCGGTGGGCTTCACGCCCCGGGCATAGCAGGGACGGACGTCGCAGGTGTGCGTCTCGACCTCGGCCCTGTCGGCAAAGTGCCGCGCCAGCGTCTCGCCGTCGGCGGCGTAGTCGTGCAGGCCGCAGATGTCGGTCTCGGTCTGCTCCCAGCCGTCGTTGGAGCCGCTCAGCCGGGTGCCGTCCAGCGCCTTGGCCGTCTGGTAAAGCATCCGCGCCGTGGCCTGCTGGCGGGGGTCGGTGCAGATCTGCTGCACGCCCCAGCTCTCGTTCAGCGGCACCCAGCAGATGATGCTGGGATGGTTGAAGTCCCGGTCGATGAATTCCGACAGCGTGCGCTGCAGGTTGCGGGCGGTCTCGTCGCTGAAATCATAGGCGCTGGGCACCTCGCCCCACACCAGCAGCCCCAGCTTGTCCGCCCAGTAGTAGTAGCGCGGGTCCTCCACCTTCTGGTGCTTGCGCGCGCCGTTGTAGCCCAGCTGCTTCGTCAGCTCCACGTCCCGCCGGATGGCCTCGTCCGAGGGCGGCGTCAGCAGCGAATCCGGCCAATAGCCCTGATCCAGCACCAGCCGCTGATAGTAGGGCATGTTGTTCAGGTAGACCCTGCCCTGGCGCACCTCCACCTTGCGCATGCCGAAATAGGTCAGCACCCGGTCCACAGCCACGCCCTGGCGCAGCAGCGTCACCTCCACGTCGTAAAGGTTGGGGTGCTCCGGCGACCAGAAGGGCACCGGGTCCAGCTGGCCGTGCACGATCATGTCCACGGGGATGCTGGCGCGGCGGTCCGACACGGTGGTCAGCACCCGCCGCCAGAGCCTGCCCTCCAGGGACACCTTCAGCTCCACGATCAGCGGGTCCCTGGGGATGGCGTCCAGCGCCAGCTCGGCGGTGAACATGTGGCGGTCGAAATCGGGCACGATGTGGATGGTCTTCACGCCGATCTCCCCCACCGCCTCCAGGTAGACGGTCTGCCAGATGCCGCTGACGGGCGTGTACCAGCAGCCCATCAGGCCCTTGGCCCAATACTGCTTGCCCCGGGGCTGGGTGACGTCCGGCGCGTCCTCCACCCGCAGGCACAGGTCGTTCTCCCCGTCGGTCAGGGCGTGGGTGATGTCGAAGCAGAAGGGCGTGTAGCCGCCCTCGTGGTCGCCCACCATCTCGCCGTTGACGTACACCCGGCAGCGATAGTCCACCGCGCCGAAGCGCAGCAGCACCCGCTTCCCGGCCATGCCCCCGGGCAGCGTGAACGCGCGCCGGTACCAGAGGATCGGGTGGATATCGTCCAGCGGGCCGATGCCGCTCAGCTTCGTCTGGAAGGCGAAGGGCACCGTGATGCGCAGCGGCAGCGCGTGCCCGGGCCTGTGCCAGCCCGCCCGAAGGCCCTCGTCGGCGTCATCGAAGGCAAATTGCCATTCGCCGTTCAGGTTGAAAAAGCTGTCGCGCATGAAATCCGGCCTGGGATGTTCGGGCCTTGGTATCGCGTTCTGCATTGTAGCGCCTCCCGTCTGTGGGTCATATATTCGTGCAAAGGGCCCTGTCGGCCCCAGTTATTCCTCCAGGATCCAGGCGATGCCCCGCGCCATGCGGCGCTCGGGCTCGTTGAAGTGCCCGCCGGGGTTCATCTCCAGCACCGTGGGCACGCCCTGGGCCTCGTAAAACGCCGCCAGCGCCCGGGTTTTGTCCTCCACCGGGCGCATCATCGGATTGCGCGTGCGGGCCTCCCTGTCCCCCAGGGACAGGTACAGCTTCTCCGGACGGCGCACCCAGGGCTGCCGCCGGACGTAGTCCGCGAAGTCCGGGTACCACAGCGAGCCGGAGGCGCTGGCGATCCGGGCGAAGGCGTCCGTCCGATGGGGCGCGTACAGCGCGAAGAGCCCCGCCAGCGAATATCCCGCCAGTGCCGCGTAGGCGGGCCTTGCGGGAAGCGCCGCCGCGATGGCGGGCAGTATCCGCCCCGCGAGCTGCTGCAGATAGGCGTCCGCCAGCCCCGCGCAGGGCGACATGCCCCTTGCGGCGGGCGGCGCGGGCCAGGGCGTCAGGTCGTCGCCCCAATCGAGGCCGCTGACCGCGGCCAGTGTGAAATCCGACGACGTCATCTCGCGGACGGCCTTCGCCACCGCCTCGCCCTCCCCTGCCTCGCCGTTGAGCAGCACCAGCGGCGCGCCCGGCGCGGCGGAGGGAAACAGCTCCACGGTCCGGTTTTCGATGCGCACAGTCATTCCTCCTGTATCGCAATGTCGTCCGTTTAACGTCGGAAGGGATGCCCCACCACCGCAAGCGGTCCCCCTCCCCACTGCGGTGGGGAGGCTTTTGCTTCGCGGTGATAGCAATCTCAGCTTTCCCACCGCAGTGGGGAAGTACCCGCGAAGCGGGGGATGGGGCTCCCAAATCCCCAAGGGGATGACATTTTCCTGTTTTGTCAATCCATCAGGCTCTCGCCCTGGAGCACGGGGATCTCCCGGTCCTCGCGGCCCGCCTCGAAAAAGCGCGGCGCGATGGGCGGCGCGTCCGGCTCCAGCAGCACCACGATGGAGGAGCCGCCGTACTGGAAATAGCCCTTCTCCTCGCCCCTGCGGACCCTGGAGCGCCCGTGGTGGTTGCGGATGCGGCCCACCAGCATCGCCCCGACCTCCATCTGCACGAGGGTGCCGAAGCGCTCCGTTTCGATCAGCGTGTACTCCCGGCAGTTCTCGGCGAACACCGGCAGCGCCTCCAGCGCCGCGGGCCGCACCGTGTGCAACTGACCGGGCAGGAATATGTTCTCTCCCTTTTCGCCGTCCGCCATGTAGCAGTAGCGGTGGTAGTGCTCCACGCACAGCCGGAACACCAGGCAGGTCCCGCCCTCATAGCGGGCCGCCAGCGCCGGGTCCCGCAGCAGCTCGGTGAGGGTGTAGCGGTATTCCTTGACGTTCAGCACCGTGTCGCCCTGCACGGGATAGGCCCGCGCCAGGCCGTCGCAGGGGGAGATCAGGCAATCCGGGTCCGGGCACACGGGCCGCAGCCCTTCCCTGATCCTGCGGCTGAAGCAATCGTTGAAGCAGCGCATGCCCTCGGTTTGAAATTGACTGAGGTCGATCCCCGCGCGGCGCACGAAGCCCGGTATCAGCATCCGGGAGGCCGGGGAATCGAGAAAAGCCCCGCACAGCTGCGAGACTTTTCGATTGGTCAGCAGCGGCAACAGCGCCCTGCCGGCGCGCGTGTGATACAGAAAGCGGATCGCATCCATGGCCGTCACAGCATGCAGGTCGCCAGCATGACCACGAATTCCACCAGGCCGAGGCCCATGAGCGCCAGTATGCCCTTCATGCCCGGCTTGGGGATCTCCAGCTTGCAGACGAACAGCCAGGCCACGGCGGCCAGGCCCGCGAAGTAGAGCCAGGTCAGGTCCACCTTCACCAGGTGCTGCAAAAGCAGTACGCCCGGGAAGATCAGCGCCACGCTGGTGGTGGGCAGGCCCACGTAGACCCTGCGCTCGCCGGTGCGGGTGCGGTCCCGCTCCTCCTCCAGCACGTTGAAGAAGGCCAGCCGGATCAGCGCCGCCAGCACGAACGCCAGCGCCACGACCAGCAGCAGCACGCGGACGGGCGTCAGCGCCGCCTCGCCCTGGGGCAGGCCGGAGAACAGCAGGGCCACGCCCACGCTGGCGGGCAGCATGCCGAAGGACATCAGGTCGGCCAGCGAATCGATCTGCACGCCGAAGCACTGCTCCCGCCGGGAGCGGTTCTTCTTGGTCCGGGCCACGGTGCCGTCGAAGCTGTCGCACACACCGCTGAACATCAAAAACAGCATGCCCACGGCGGGCGAGGCCACGCCGCTGAGGCACAGGAAGGAACCCGCCGTGCCGGACAGCAGCGACAGGAACGTGAGGATCACCGTATAGTTATAAAAGCCGATCATACGCAAACATTGCCCTTCCGCTCTTCTTTTTTCCGGAGCCAACGGCCGGAGAGGCCAAGCCCCAGCTCGGCCGTAAGGATCCCCCCGGGGATATCCACCAGCACGTGCTGCTTGACCAGCAGCGTGGACGCGAACACCAGCAGCGTCATCACCAGCCCGCCCCAGCGGTACCAGCGGGGCAGCCGCTTCATCCAGAAGCCCGCGCGGCAGGCCATCCAGCTCTCCAGGCAGTGTATGGAGGGGAACAGCCGCGTCGGTGTGTCGAGGTCGTGGATACACACCGTGAGCCTGTCGAACAGGCCGTGGCCCGTCGGCTCCGGGCGCTGCATCGTGGTGGGGATGAGCAGGAATATCGCCAGCGTCGCCAGCTTTGCGATGATATCCCCCACCAGCACCCGCCGGTACAGCCCGGGCTCGTCCAGCGCCACCAGCCAGTAGCTGACGACCCACTGTAGGTAGGCCAGCACATAGATCAGTATAAACGGCGTGACCATCGGCAGCCGCGCGTCCAGCGGCAGCGCCATGGAGATGTGCCGCCTGCCCACCGTGAGCCAGGTCGCGCCCCAATACACCGCCAGATTGATCACGAGCGCCGCCAGCAGCAGCCAGCGCGCCTCCCTGGGCGGCAGCATGCCATTGTTCCGCTTGTTGGTTAATCGATTCACTGCGACGTCCTTTCGCGCTTGCATTTCTACTATCCTATCACAAAACACGCCGTTTTGCAAGCGCAGCGGCCTTCCGTCACCCATCGCATGTTTTTTGGAAACGATAAGTTTTTGCGCGACGCGCTACGCCCCGTCGCGGCGGCGGTGGTACTCGGCCTTGCGCTCGTAGAGCATCTCGTCCGCCTGCTTCACGCAATCGGTCAACAGCATCCGCGGCCGGGTGCACCGCGCCCAGCCCGCGCTGATGGTCACGGTATAGCGCCGCCCCTCGGTCCGGCAGGTCTCCTCCGAGTGGGCCTGCATGTCCCGGATCGGGGCCTCGGGATCGAAGCCCTTCCCCAGCAGGGCCGGGTGCACCGCCAGTATGAACTCGTCCCCGCCGTAGCGCGCCGCAAAGCCCTTGTAGCGGGCGGCGGCCATCTTCACCGCCGTGGCCACCAGCATCAGCGCCCGGTCCCCCTCGGCGTGGCCGAAGGCGTCGTTGATGTGCTTGAAGTCGTTGACATCCAGCATGTACAGCAGCAGCGGGTCCGCCTCGGACACCCTGTCCAGCTGCGAGGCCATGTATTCGTCCGCCTTGCGGCGGTTGTTCATGTGGGTCAGCGCGTCGCTGTAGATGTTCGATTCCTGCATGCTGATGAACACGAAGAATATGGCGGCGAATATGGCCATGGGGAGTATCGTCGTGTCCTTCAGCCGGTCGTCGATGGCCACGCACAGGAATATGAACAGCACCGACACGGCCAGCGTCATGTACTGCTTGCGCTGGCTGAGCAGCCGACTCTGCCAACTCCTGAGCAGCGACACGCCCAGTATCACCAGCAGGTACAGCACGATCATCACCGGCAGCACGGGATACCAGCGGTTGAATATGATGTGCTCGTCCGGCGTGATGGTGAATACCATGTTGTTGAAGAAATTGGCCAGCATGCACGCCCCGATGATGCCCATCGGCACCTGGGAGACCAGCCGGAACCACCGCTTCTCCGAGAGCTCCGGCTCCAGCTGCAGCATCGTGAAGCTGAAGAACAGATAGCCGTTGATCGTCACCGAGAACAGCGAGCAGAAGCATATGCCGTAGAACACCGACCAGGGCAGGGCTATGCCCTCGTACTCCCGCAGCGTCCACAGGCAACTCGCCGTGATGTAGATCAGGAAGGCCAGGATCAGGTGCCTGAACTTCACGACCTCCCGCTCGCGCACGATGTCCGTGCTCAGCTTCAAGCCGATGTGCACGGCGAACAGGAAGTAGAACACGTGCAATAACGTGTGGGTCGTCAACAGGTCATTCATGTCGCATCACACCCCGAATTCGGCCTTCAGCGTCGCGTACATGGCGTCCCGCGGGGCCTTCACGCCGGTCCACAGCTCGAAATTGATGCAGCCCTGGTTCACCAGCATCCCCAGGCCGTCGATGGTCCGCGCGCCTCGGGCCGCGCAGGCCCGCAGGAAGGGCGTGTCCACCGGGTTGAAGATCACGTCACAGGCCACCATGCCCGGGCGGACGCCGCCAAAGTCCACATCCGGACATTCGTCCCCGTGGGGATGCAGCCCGACGCAGGTGGCGTTGATGAGTATATCCGTGCCCTCGGGCAGCTTTGCCGGGCCGACCCAGGGGATGTATTCGGCTTCGGCGCGGGTGTTTTTGCCGATGACCTCCGCCAGCGCCGCGCCGCGCTCGACATTGCGGTTGATCACGGCGACGCGCGACGCCCCCGCCAGGGCGCACTCCACGCCGATGCTCCGGGCCGCGCCGCCCGCGCCCAGCAGACAGATGCGCTTTCCCGCCAGCTCCACGCCCGCGTCCCTCAGCGACTGCACGAAGCCCTTGCCGTCGGTGTTCTCGCCGAACAGCGTGCCGTCCTCCCGGCGCACCACGGTGTTCACCGCGCCGATGACCCGGGCGGCCTCCGAGAGGGCGTCCATGTGCTTCAGCACGTCGATCTTGTGGGGCATGGTCAGGTTCACGCCCCGCATGTTGAAGGCCTTCATGCCCGCCATGGCGGCGTCCAGGTCCCCGGGCAGCACCTTCACGGTGATGTAACGCCAGTTCAGCCCGGCCTCGGCGAAGCCCGCCTCCTCCATGACGCCGGTGGGATTGCCGTCCACGGGGTCGCCCAGCACGCCCACCAGCTCCGCGCGATAGTTCTTATCCACGATGAAGCCTCCCCTCATCCGTCCAGGAGCACGTCGATTTCGTTCTCTGTGTACACTTCCAGTCCCGCGTCCATCAGCGTCCGGGCGGCGACGCCGTCCCCCGGGACCAATCGCCCGGTGAAGCTGCCGTCATAGATCCTGCCCCTGCCGCAGGAGGGACTTCTCGCCTTCAACAGCGCCAGCTTTGCGCCGTAGAGCGCCGCGATCCGGCAGGCCTGGATCGCGCCGCGCCCAAAGGCGTCGGTCACGTCCGCGCCATCCCGGTTGACCACGCGGCCCTCCCGCCGCTCGGCGGGCGTCCGGGGCGTCGGCAGGCCGCCCAGCTGCTCCGGGCAGACGGGGATCAGCTCGTAGCGCGCCATCAGCGCGTCCACGCGGTCAATGGCCTGTCCCCCGCCGTCGTAGCGGCATTCGACGCCCAGCAGGCAGGCGCTGACCAGCATCCTCGGCCTGTTCTCCATGCGCCGACCTCCCATCGCCCTCCGGGCAGACTTACCATGCTGGCATTGTATCACAATTTTGTCAAATTGTAAATGTGAAATGCGTCCACAGGGCCTTCCGGAGGTCAATTTGACAAGTTTTGTCTTTCCAAGACGCGGTTTGGGTGCTATAATGGCATCATGAATATTTCAAATTGCGAGGTGTATGGCATGAAGACGGCGGTCATGTACGGCGGCGGCAATATCGGCCGCGGCTTTATCGGCAAGGTGTTCGCGGATTCCGGCTACGAGGTGTGCTTCCTGGACATCATGCAGGACATCATCGACGAGATGAACGCCCGGGGACAGTACACGGTGCGCATCGTGTCCAACGAGGGTGCGCAGGACACCACCGTGAAGCCCGTGCGCGCGGTCAATTCCCTGACGGACGCGGCCATCGACGAGATCGTGAACTGCGGGATCATGGCCACGGCGGTGGGCGTGAACGTGCTGCCGAGGATCGCCCCGGTGATCGCGAAGGGCATGGTTGCCCGGATGGAGCGCACCGGCAGGCCGCTGGACATCATACTGTGCGAAAACCAGCTGGGCGCGGACGAGCTGATGCGGGGCTGGATCTACGAGCAGCTCACCGACGCACAGAAGGCCTGGGCCGACGCCAACCTGGGCCTGGTGGAGGCCTCCATCGGCCGGATGGTGCCCCCGCTGACGCCCGAGATGCGGGCGCAGGACAAGCTGCTGATCTGCGTGGAGCCCTACTGCGAGCTGCCGGTGGACCGGGACGCCTTCAAGGGGCCGATCCCCGAGCTGACGGGCCTCATCCCCTATTCCCCCTTCGAGTTCTACATCAAGCGCAAGCTGTTCCTGCACAACGGCGGACACGCGCTGTGCGCCTACCTGGGCTATGAAAAGGGCTACGAGTACATCTGGCAGGCCATCGCCGACCCGGAGATCTACGAGGCCGCCAAAGCCAGCATGATGACCAGCGCGGCGGCGCTCGTCAAGAAGTTCGGCGAGGGCGTGCGCGAAAACGTGGAGAACAACGTCACCGACCTGCTCTTCCGGTTCCAGAACAGGGCGCTGAAGGACACCGTGGCCCGCGTCGGCGCGGACCCGGTGCGCAAGCTGCGCCGGAACGACCGCATCGTGGGCGCGGCGCTGTTCGCCATCGAGCAGGGCGTGGACCCCGCCCCCATCGTGAAGGGCATACTGGCCGCGCTGCGCTTCGACCGCCCGGAGGATGCCACCGCGCCCGAGGTCCAGGCGGCGCTGAAGGATCAGGGCATCGAATACGTGCTCGCGCACTACATGGGCCTCGAGCCCGCGGAGCCGCTGTACGCCATGATCCGGGACGCCTACGGGAATTGACGGCGCAGGAAAAGTTAACGTGATGTTGCCATAACGATTCTTTTGTTAAAAAGTATGATTTTGAGTAAAAAGCATGTTGACAAACGCCGCTTTCCGTGGTATTATATACCCAGAAAGAGGGAGAACAGAAAACCTCTTGGGAGATAACAGATCTCCAAAACAGAAAAACGGGGAGGCGATGCCATTGTACTATAGCGATACCGAGACCATGGCCTGCATTTCCCGATTGATTCAAAAATGACAATTCAACCGGGACCGAATTTCCAAGTGAATGCATTAGGTTCATAGCGTGAAGAGGAAATGATTGCTCACGGGAAATGCAGGCGCCCCATTGATACTCTGGTAGGGAGTTTCAAATAGAAAAACTCAATACGGAAGATCAATTCCCGCCGGCAGCAGATGTCGGCGGGTTCTTTTCTGCGCTGCTGCGGACCCGACAGCACTCGACACATGCCAAAGGCAACATAAAAGCCCGTCCAGATTGGACGGGCTTTGGAGGTGCCACCCGGATTCGGACCGGGGAATGAAGGTTTTGCAGACCTTTGCCTTACCACTTGGCTATGGCACCAAATTGCGGCGGACGCTATGCGCTCGCCGTAATAATGGAGCGGTAGACGAGACTCGGACTCGCGACCTCCACCTTGGCAAGGTGGCGCTCTACCAACTGAGCTACTACCGCAAATGGTGCCCAGGGACGGAATCGAACCATCGACACGTAGATTTTCAGTCTACTGCTCTACCGACTGAGCTACCTGGGCGAATGGCGATGCGGAAGGGGCTCGAACCCTCGACCTCCAGCGTGACAGGCTGGCATTCTAACCAACTGAACTACCGCACCACATTGGTGGGAACAACAGGGCTCGAACCTGTGACCCTTTGCTTGTAAGGCAAATGCTCTCCCAGCTGAGCTATGCTCCCAATTGTTCCTACGAAGTCGCGCTCTCGCGGCGACATAAAATATATTACAACAAATCCCGGCTTTTGTCAATACCCAATCGCACATTTTTGAAATTTAATTTCCTTGTGAGAATAATACGTTCCTTCTTTTTCCCCTTCCCCCACTCAAAATGTGCCACTTTGTTTCCAATTCGGCCATAAAACCGCATTTCCGCCGCTGATTTTTTCAGGTTCAATTAAGGAAAACAGGATAAAATGCCCCTGATAACGGAAAGGACGGTTGAATGCCATGAGCAAAGCCGGCAAACCGCGCAGGAAGAGGCGCCTGCGCAAGTTCATATTTATGCTGATCCTGCTGCTGCTGATCGCGGCGGCGGGCTGGTACGCCTACAATTCCCTGAAGGCGGAGTACACCGTCACCTACGACAGCTACACCGCCACCACGGGCAGCATCTCCAACGCGCTGTCCTTCAGCGGCAACCTGAGCCTGGTCAACAGCGCCAGCTACGCCGCGGAGTCCGGCAGCACGGTGCGCACGCTGTACGTCGCCGCGGGCGACGCGGTGCAGGAGGGCGACCGGCTGGTGCGGCTCGCCAACGGCGAGACCGTGTCCGCGGAGTTCGACGGACGGGTCAATACGGTCAGTGTCGAGCAGGGCGACAGCGTCGTCCAGGGGGACGCGCTGGTGCAGGTGGCGGACTTCGCCCACATGAAGGTGTCCTTCCGCGTGGACGAATACGACATCAGCGACGTGGCCGTGGGCCAGGCCTGCGCCATCACGGTGACCTCCCTGGAAAAGAGCTTTGAATCCAGCATCGCCGCCATCGACTATATCTCCGCCTCCAACGGCAACGTGGCCTACTACACCGCCACGGCCTATGTGGACGTGGACGACGGCGTGCTGCCGGGCATGCAGGTGACGGTCACCATCCCCCAGCAGGAGGCCACGGACGTGGTGATCCTGAAGGTGAACGCGCTCAGCTTCGACGCCACGAACCAGGCCTATGTATGGATGAAAGACGACGCGGGCGAGCTTGCGCAGGTCTACGTCACCACCGGCGTCAGCAACGGCAATTACATCGAGATCTCCGAGGGCCTGAAGGACGGCGACGAGGTGTACGTGGAGGCCGAGACCGAGGTCTCCACCGCGGCCAGCCTGCTCAGCGGGCTGTTCGGCGGCCAGCAGTTCAACCAGCCCGCGGGCGGCAACATGCCCGGCGGCGAGCGCGGCAATTTCAACCGCGACGGCGGCGAGGGCGGCTATCGCGGCGGCAACAGCGCCGGCGGGACCAACGGCGGCACGCGCTCCGGCACGAACGGTGGCGGACGATGATCGCGCTGGGAACGGGAAGGCGGCATGAGACCGCCGCGCCGGACGGGGCGGCGGACGCCTTCTTCAAGATGGAAAAGATCAACAAATTCTATCCCATGGGCGACGAGCAGGCCCACATCCTCAAGGACATCGACCTGAGCCTGGAGGAGGGCGAATACCTGTCGGTGCTGGGACCCTCGGGCAGCGGCAAGAGCACGCTGATGAACATCATCGGCTGCCTGGACGTGGCCAGCTCCGGGCGCTACACCCTCCACGGGCGGGCCATCGAGGACCTGCCCGAGGCGGAGCTGGCCCGCATCCGCAGCGAGGAGATCGGCTTCATATTCCAGAATTCCCAGCTGCTGCCCCGGCTGACCGCCCGGCGCAACGTGGAGCTGCCGCTGATCTACGCGGGCGTGTCGCCCCGGGAGCGCCGCAGGCGGGCCGAGGAGATGCTGGAGCGCGTGGGGCTGTCTGACCGCATGGACCACTTCCCCAACCAGCTCTCCGGCGGCCAGCAGCAGCGCGTGGCCATCGCCCGGGCGCTGGTGGGCAACCCCACGCTGCTGCTGGCGGACGAGCCCACCGGCGCGCTGGACCAGAAGACGGGCCGACAGGTGATGGCGCTGTTCGAGGCGCTGAACGCCGAGGGGCGCACCATCGTCATGATCACCCACGACATGAACATCGCCAAATACGCCCGCCGGGTGGTGCACATCATCGACGGAGAGCTGACGGAGGGAGGCGCGACGAGCGATGCTTAGATCCATTCGCGCCACGCTGGTGATGCTCCACGAGTGCGTGAAGATGTCCTTCAGCAACATACTGGGCAACCGCGTGCGCTCCTTTTTGACGGTGCTGGGCATACTGATCGGCGTCGCGGCGGTCATCGCCCTGATCACCACCGTGAACGGCTTTTCCGGCTCGCTGTCCAGCTCCTTCAGCGCCATGGGCGCGGGCACGCTGACGGTCACCGTGTCCGGCAGCGACCTGAAATCCGGCCTGAACGCCGGGGACCTGGCTGAGCTGACCCAGCTGGAGGCCGTGGACGGCGTGACGCCCAGCGTGGCGCTGAGCGCCAGGGTCTCCCGGGGCGGCAGCTATAAGACGAACGTGTCCGTGTCCGGCAAGAACGGCTATTACTTCCGCCAGAACGAGGACGCCGTCACCCGGGGCCGCGCGCTGAACTTCACCGACGAGGACAACATGACCGCCGTGTGCGTCATCAGCCCGGACATGGTGGAGGAGTTCTTCTACGGCGTGGACCCCATCGGCGAGACGCTGTACGTGGACGGCATACCCTTCCTGGTGGTGGGGCTGATGGACGCGGACAGCGACACCAGCATCGCCGGCATGATGAACGGCAGCCCGGACATACTGATCCCCTACACCACGGCCATGAAGATGAACAATACCAACGTGGTCACCCAGTTCACCGTGTACCTGGCCCCGGGAACCGATTCCGAATCGGCCTCCAGCGCCATCGAGGCCGCGCTGGACGCCATGTTCAGCTATGAGGAGGACTGCTATGAGATCATGAGCATGTCCTCCATCGAGGACACCATGGAGAGCATGCTGGGCATGGTCAGCGCGCTGCTGGCGGGCATCGCCTCCATCGCGCTGGTGGTGGGCGGCATCGGCATCATGAACATGATGCTGACCACCGTCACCGAGCGCACCACCGAGATCGGCCTGAAGAAGGCGCTGGGGGCCATCCCCTGGCAGATCCAGGTGCAGTTCCTGATCGAATCCTTCCTGCTGTCCGTCATCGGCGGCGCGCTGGGCATACTGCTCGGTCTGGGGCTGTCCCTGGCGCTGTCCCGGGTCATGGGCACCAGCTTCATGATCTCCACCTCCGCCATCGCGCTGGGCGCGGGCTTTTCGGCGGCGGTGGGCATACTCTTCGGCTGGGCCCCGGCGCGCAAGGCCAGCAAACTGAACCCCATCGACGCGCTGCGATCGATGTGATCGATCTTCAACAATCCAAAGGAGGTATATCCCATGAAAACCCGCATCATCCCCGCCCTGCTGGCCGCCGCGCTGCTGCTTTCCCCCTGCGCCATGGCCGAATCCATCACCTTCAGCGGCACCGTGGCCGCCAGCCGGACCTGCGAGGTCTACGCCCCCATCGGCGGCACCGTGGAGGCCGTGCTGGGCGAGGCCGGGCAGAAGGTCGCCGCGGGCGACGCCATCCTGCGGCTCTCCACGACCAAGGTCTATGCCGAGGAGGCCGGCACCGTGACCGGCGTGTTCGGCCAGCCCGGCGATTCCGCCGAGACCGTTTCCCAGAAGTACGGCGCGGTGGTGTACCTGGAGGGCGAGAGCGTCTACAGCATCTCAGCCTCCACCGAGAACGCCTACAACTCCGCCGAGACCCGCTTCGTCCATGTGGGCGAGGAGGTCTACCTGAGCTGCTATTCCGACGGCAGCCACACCGGCACCGGCGTGATCACCGCCATCGAGGGCACCAGCTACACCGTGCGGGTGCTCAGCGGCGAATTCCTGATCGGCGAGACGGTGAACGTCTATCGCGGTGACAGCGCCGTGGCCTCCAGCCGCATCGGCCGGGGCACGCTGAACCGCGTCAATCCCACCGCCGCCTCCGGCAGCGGCAGCATCGTGTCCTACAGCGTCGCCCCCGGCGACCGCGTGGAGCGGGGCGACGTGCTGTTTGAGACGCTGGAGGGGAGCTTCGACGGGCTGTACATGTCCGGCAGCGATATCACCGCGGGCGAGGGCGGCGTGATCGGCGAGATCAGCGCCCAGCAGGGCAACGGCGTCCAGAAGGGCAGCGTGGTGGCCGTGATCTATCCCGAGGGCGCCATGCGCGTGGAGGCCCAGATCGAGGAGGCCAACCTGGCGTCCGTCAGCGTGGGCGATCCCGTCAGCGTGGAGCTGCTCTGGAACCAGGACGAGGAGATCTCCTATCCAGGCACGATCTCGATGATCTCCGCCATCCCCGCCTCCGGTGCCTCCGAATCCAAGGACGGCGACAGCGCCGTGACCTACGCCGTGTACGTGGACTTCACCCCCGACGCGAACACCCGCTACGGCATGAGCGCCGTGGTGACCACGCTGGACGAGGCGGAGGAAGCGGCGGAGGAGCCGGAGGAAGCGACGGAGGAACCGGCGGAGGCGCCGGTTGAGGAGCCCGCCGGGGAGCCCAGCGGTGAACGGGGAGAGCGGTCTTCCGAGCGGTCCGGCGAGCGGCCCGCGGACAGGAACGGCGAATTCGGCGGATTCGACGAATCCGAGCGAGAGGTGAAGGACGATGCGCAGGACTAAGCGCCTTGTGAGCCTCGCCGCGGTCCTGGCGCTGGCGCTGCCGGTGCTGGCCGAGGAGGCCGCGCAGCCGCCGGAGGAGGCGACCCAGGTCGTCGAAGAGACCCCGACGGAGGAGCCGGGCACGGAGGCCACCCCCACACCGGAGCCGACCGCCGTCCCCGAGCCCACCGCGCCAGCCCAGGCGCCCGCCGCGGAGGCGACGCCCACTGCGGCCCCGGAGGCCCCCGCCGACGCCCAGGAACCGACGCAGCCGGCGACGGAGGAGACGGAACCGGCTTCAACGGAGGAGGCCGCAGAGGAGCCGCAGACCCCGGAGGCATCAGAGCCTTCCGGTGCGGAGGAGGCCGTCGTCCCCGAGGCGTCCGAGGTACCCCAGGAGCCCTCGCCGGATGAAGCAGTCGAGGTCGTCCAGCCCGATGCCGGGCAGACCGCTGAGCCGGAGACGCCCCAGGAACCCGCGCCGGAGGAGACCGGCGACGTGGCGCAGACCGCGCCGGAGGAGGGCGTCGCCCCGGAGGCCAGCGAGGCCCCCGCGGAGCCCTCCCCCACCGAACAGGAACAGGCCGAGACTGCCGAGACGCCCGCGGAGGAGACCGCCGACGCCCCGCAGGCCAGCCTCGCACTGACGCTCACCGACCCGGCGGACCTCGCGCCCGTCGACGGCGTCTATGCCGTCGATCCATCGGCGGTCACATCGCTGACACTGGAATGGCAGTGCACGGGCGCCTGCGACCGGGTGGACGCGCGCATCGAGAACGCCGACGGGACGGTCCTATATGCCGTCCAGGGCGTCCCCTCCCCCTTCGCCCTGCCTCTGAACGGCCTGGCGGAGGGTAGTTACACGGCCATACTCACGGCCGTCTCGGGCGACAGCACCGTCGCGGAGGTCCGCTTCGGCATTGCGATCCTGCCCGCCGCGGCGGAGCAGCAGCCCGACGAGGCCCCCGAGGGCGAGGACCGGGAGCCAGAAGACGAAAAGCCCGATGAAGAGAAGCCCGACGGCGAACGACCCGACGGCGAAAAGCCCGACGAGGACAGGCAGGGCGGCGGCTCCCGGGGCAGCGCGCCCAGCGGTTCCCGCTCTGGCGGCAGTCGCTCCGGCGGCAGCGGCAGCCAGGAGCAGTCCGAGGCCCAGCAGGGCTTCCGCGTGACCCCGGGAGAGGCGCTGACCACCGCCCACAGCGCGGGCACCAGGGACATGACCCCCTACGGCGCGGCGACGCTGACCCTGCCCGAGGAACCCATGAACCGGTTGACCCTCGGGGACGAGGCGCTGGACATCGCCCGGACGGACGGCGGGGATTTCACGGGCAGCGTGTGTGATTCGTTGCTCTCGCTTACCGCAATCAGCGACTGCGACGCCTGGACGCTGAACGGCTACGCGCTGAAGACGCTGGCCCTCAGCGGCATCGACGCGTTGGAGCTGGTCAGCGGCGACGACAGCGTCGCGCTGCCCACCACGCTCTCCCTCCGGGGCGACGCCTACGCCAGGCTGTGCGCCGAGGGCTACGTGTCCCGGGACTATGAATACACCGTGAGCACCGACGGCATTTCGGTGGCCGTCGCGGGCGGGAATTACCGCCTGGAGGCCGACGGCACGCTCGCGGCGACGGAAGGAAAATGACGATGTTCAGAAAGCTGACGGTATTGCTGCTGGCGCTGCTGCTGCCCGCGTCGGCGCTGGCGGAGGTCTACGAGGGCACCACGGCGGCGCTGTCCGCCGTGACGGTGGCCGCGGAGCGCGCCGGCGTCGTCGGGGCGGCGGTCGAGGCCGGCAGCCGCGTGGAGGCCGGCGACGCGCTGGCGGAGCTGAAGCCGGAGCGCGCCTTCGCCAGCCAGGACGGCAAGGTCTCGCTGGTGTACGCCGGGGAGGGCGACGCCGTGGACGGCACGGTGCTGGAGCTCGCGCCGCTTGAGCGCTACGCGATCCACTGCACCGTGGAGAAGGCCTACCAGAGCGCCGAGGCCACGCTGGTGCACGGCGGCGAGGCGGTGTACGTCCGCTGCACCGCGGACGGCAGCCACCGGGCCGTGGGCGTGGTCACGCAGGTGGACGGCGCGGAATACCGGGTGCTGACCACGGGCGGCGAGCTATACGTGGGCGAGACGGTCTACCTCTACCGGGACGGGGATTTCACCGCCGAGAGCCGCGTGGGCATCGGCACGGTGGTGGGCAGCGACGTGGAAGCCTACGGGGCCACGGGCACGCTGACCGCGCTGAAGGTCTCGGAGGGCGACCCCGTGGAGCGCGGCCAGCTGCTCTATGAGATCAACGGCGGCAGCGTCGCCGCGCCGGTATCGGGGATCATCGCCTCCGTGGAGGTCGCGCCGGGCGATACCGTCCGGGAGGGCGACGCCCTGGCGCAGCTGGTGCCCGACGGGCAGGTGTGCGTGGAGATCCGGCTGAGCGAGGTCGACGCCGCCCAGGTGTCGCCCGGGCAGCGCGCGGAGTTGACGCCCGCGGGAACCGAAGAAGCCATACCCGGAACGGTGCTGGACGTGGCCTGGGTGGCCGGGGACGGCGCATACGTCGCCCGCATACTGCCGGAGGAAGGCAGCGCCCTGCCGCTGGGGTTGGGCGTGACGGTGCGGCTGCCATAAGGCGCATAATATTTGGGGGGCTGTCCCGATCCGGGACAGCCCCCCAATTGTATCCTGATGTTGTTTTATTCCGGCGAGGTGGCCTTGTCGAACAGCGCCTGCACGTCCTTGCTGGGCGCGGGCGTCAGCTTGGACACCACCACCGCGGCGATCAGGCCCGCAGCGAAGCCGGGGATGATCTCATACAGCCCGGTGCCCTTGAGGAAGGCCAGCCAGAGGATGTCCACCGCAGCGCCGCAGACGATGCCCGCCGCAGCGCCGCTGAAGGTCAGCCTGCGCCAGAACAGGCTGAGCAAGATCGTCGGGCCAAAGGCCGCGCCGAACACGCCCCAGGCGTTGGCGACCAGGTCCATGATGGTGCCGCTCTTGGGATTGACGGCGATCAGAAGCGCGATGATGGCGATCACCACGACCACCAGGCGGCCCGCCCACAGCATCTCCTTGTCGGAGGCGTTCTTGCGGAACACGGGCTTGTAGACGTCGCTGGCGAAGGCCGAGGCCGAGGCCAGCAGCTGGGAATCCGCCGTGGACATCGAGGCGGCCAGTATGGCGGACAGCAGCACGCCGGAGATCACCGGCGGGAAGATGCGCCGGGTCATCTGGATGAACACGGTGGCGGAATCGGAGATCTCGCCCATGAACACGCGGCCCACCGCGCCGGCCATCACCGACATCACCAGTATGATCACGGTCCAGGAGATGCCGATCACGCTGGACTTGCGCAGCTCCTTCTGGGAGCGCAACGACATGAAGCGTATGATGATGTGGGGCATGCCGAAGTAACCCAGGCCCCAGCCCAGGCCGGAGGCGATGTCCTTCCAGTTCTCCGCGAAGCTCCAGTAGTTCGCTGGGAACTGCGCCGAGGCCTGCACCTCGCCGCTGCGAACCAGCGCCAGCGCGAAGATCGGCGCGACCAGCAGCGCCGCCAGCATCAGCAGGCCCTGGAAGAAGTCCGTCCAGCACACGGCGGAAAAGCCGCCCAGGAAGGTGTAGCCGATGATGATCGCCGCCGCGATGAACATGGCCACCGTGGCGTCCATGCCGATCACGGTGTTGAACAGCGTGCCGCAGGCCAGTATGCTGCTGGCCGCGTAGATCGTGTAGGCGAACACGAATATCACCGCGCAGATGATCTGCAGCGCCTTGCTCTTGGAGAGGAAGCGGTTGGTCAGGTACTGCGGTATGGTGATGGAATCGTTCGCCACGATGGAGAAGCGGCGCAGCCGCGGCGCTTCAAAGATCCAACTGAGGGCATAGCCGATGGCCAGGCCGATGGCGATCCAGGTCTGCCCCATGCCCGCGAGGTACACCGAGGCCGGCAGGCCCATCAGCACCCAGGCGCTCATGTCCGACGCGCCCGCGGACAGCGCGGAGACCCACGCGCCCATCTGGCGGCCGCCCAGGAAGTAGTCCTTCTCGTTGGCGCCCTTGGAGCGCAGGAAGAAGAACACGCCGATGCCGATCATGAAAACCAGGTAGATAATAAACACAACCAATTCAGCCGCGTTCATTTCATCGCCTCATTTCAGTGTATAAATATGAATACTATTATACATTATTATCGGGATAAAACAACGCTTGATCGGTCATTTCACGTAAATTGCCCGTTAATTTACGTCTGTGCAGGGGCAATTGCCACGGCTTGGCAATTCTTTCAGCGTAATAAATATTCATATCTCCTGCATGAATGCCGGCATGCCGCGCCTGCGGGCGGCATAGCATGAAGGGAATGAAGGAGGGATCGGCATGGGAAGGAGCCGGGGACAGGCGCTGGCCGCGCTGCTGAAGGGCCTGCTGGCCGCCATCGCGCTGACGCTGGCGCTGATGGCGCTGGTGGCGGCGCTGGCGGTGGGCATGCGCATATCGGACGGACTGTTGACGGGGCTGAACCAGGGGATGAAGCTGCTGAGCATACTGCTGGGCGTCACATTGGCCGTGGGCCGGGGCGGACGCCGGGGCTTCGTCACCGGCATGGCGCTGGCCATGCTGTACATGGCGCTGGGCTACGGATGCTATGTGGGGCTGGGCGGCAACGCCTTCTCGGTCCGGCAAATGCTGGGCGAGATATTGATCGGGGCCGCCGTCGGCGCGCTGGCCGGGGCAGTGCTGTCCAATATGCCGACGTCAAGCCGCGCGAGGGCATGATAAAACGGCAGCCGTTGGCTGCCGTTTCATCATCCATGAATCAACCGACTTCCTTCGCCAGCGCCTCCATCATCTCCCGGGTGACGGGGCACACGGCGCTGAAATACAGCGTGTCCCGCGCGGACAGCAGCTTGCGCGCCTTGTCGTCCTGGCCGTCCCGGTGGAACAGCCGCGCCAGGTAGTACAGCGTGGTGATCTGGCGGGGCTTTTCGTGATAGGCGCGGCGGAAATACTCCACGGCCTTCGCCCGGTATTCCTCCGCCTTCTCCCCCGCGCCCTCGGCCTCGGCCATGGCCTCGTAGAGCTGGCCCATGTTGTCCAGCGTGGCGGCGTCCTCGTCGTCGTAATCCATGGCCTTCTGGTTGAACTCCAGCGCGGCCTGGAAATCGCCGGTCTGCTTGGCCTTGTCCACCCAGTACATGCCCAGCGTGCCGTAGATCGTGCCGTTCATCTTGTGGGACGCGGCCCGGCCGATGGTCTCGATGGCCTCGTCCAGCCTGCCCACCTTCCACTGGTAGATGGAATATTGCAGCCGCAGCTGGAACCAATCGTCCTTGGAGAGGCCCTTCATCTTGCTGATGCGCTGCATCAGCTCCCGGGCCTTTTCAAATTCGCCCTCCCGCATCAGCAGCACGGCGTAGCCCTGCAATATGTTCTGGGCCGTGACCCCCAGCCGATCCGCCTCGTCATACAGCTTCAGTGCGTTCTGATACTTTTCCCGGGCCTCCCGGGGCTTGCCGTCGTTCGCCAGCTTGTTGGCGTCCACGTGCAGGCGATAGGCCTTGTTTCCGCTGACCGCGGCCTTCGCGGCGTCAAATATCCCCATCTTTTGCCTCCATGTCCTGTTTCATCTTGCGCCGGATGCGGGCGATCCGCCTCTCCGACGCCTCCGGCGGCTCGCCGTCCGGGCGCTCCGCCGATTGCAGCGCGTAATCCAGCGCCCTGCGATAGTCCTTCAATCGATGCTCGTACAGCTTGGACAGCTCCAGGCAGGCCGCGCCGAGCATCTGCCGCCGCAGCAGCATCTGCTCGAGCACCTCCCGCGCGCCGTCCCAGTCGCCGGACTTGCGGCACAGCAGGTACAGCCGCCAGTTGGCCATGCCCGCGATGCGCTCTCCGGTGAGGGCCGCCAGCGTCCCCGCGGGACGGGGCCGGGCCGATATGCAGTACATCTCCCGGGCGGGCTTCAGCTCGCCCTGGCGCTCCAGCGACCTGCCCATGCTGAACTGGTCCCGCTGGTCGGTGAGCGCCTGGGGCCTGTCGTTGATCGCGCACAGCCGGACCAGCAGCGTGGCCAGCGTGGCGATGTCCTGGCGGTTGTGGTCGATGATGCCCGAGAGCAACGCCTCGTCCCCCGTCTTCAAAAACTCGAAGTAGCGGGTAGGCACCTCGCTGCCGGGCAGGTCGTCCTGCCGGGGCATGCCCAGTATCTCCGATTCGATCACCGACAGCTTGCAGCTGCCCAGCCGCAGCTTCCACGCCCGGCGGGCGGCGGTCAGCAGGTCCAGGTTCTCCAGCTCCCGCCAGCGGTCCCGCATGCGGCACATCGTGAAGCGGGTCTCCAGCAGGGGCATGTCGAAGGTCCTGCCGTTGAAGGTGCACACGCAGTCGAAGCCCTCCATCCGGCGGCACAGCGCGTCGATCAGCGCGGGCTCGTCGGAGTAGTCCCGCATCAGGTACTGCTCCACCACGAATTCTTCCCCGTCCGCATATCCCACGCCCACCAGGAAGGCCACCGTGCCCGCGCCGTGGGACAGCCCGGTGGTCTCGGTGTCCAGGAACAGGCAGCGGCGGATGTCGAACCTCGGCCCGCACCAGCCCAGCCGGCGCAGCCCCACCGGGGGCAGGTCGTAGATGGCCGGGTCCAGCGGCTGGCGGCTGGCGCGACAAATCAGCCCGCCCTGCCGCCTCGGCGGCGTCGGGGGAGCCTCGGTCTTCATCGCGTTCAGTTTTGCCCGCAGTCCGGAAGGCACGATCATCACCACATCTATTGTAAATACACCCGGGCGGATTGTCAAGGGCGGAAAAAGGTGATAAAATAGATGGTAGTATACTATGCGGGAGGAGATTATCATGCTTGAAATCGGAACCCGGGCCCCGGAATTCACGCTGCCGGACCAGAACGGCGTGACCCATTCCCTGTCCGACTATCGCGGGCAGCGGGTGGTGCTGTACTTCTATCCCAAGGACAACACCGCGGGCTGCACCAAGCAGGCCTGCAACTTCGGCGAGCTTTATCCCCAGTTCCGGGAGAAGGGCGCGGTGATCCTGGGCGTCAGCAAGGATTCGGTGGCGTCCCACAAGCGCTTCGAGGAGAAGTACGGCCTGCCCTTCACGCTGCTCTCCGACGAGGACAAGGCGGTGATCCAGGCCTACGACGTCTGGAAGGAGAAGAAGAACTACGGCAAGGTGACCATGGGCGTGGTGCGCACCACCTACCTGATCGACGCCGACGGCGTGATCGAGAAGGCCTTCGGGGCCGTCAAGGCCGCCGACAACCCGGCGCAGATGCTGGACGCGCTGGGCTGAGCCCATTTTTCCATGCTAAACGGGCCGCGAACGTTCGCGGCCCGTTTAGCATGCCCTTCTATTTCCCCACCGATTCGGGCAGGCGGATCGATGCGGACGATGACAGCGCGATGCCCCGGCTGTGCACCGTGGACAGGTTGTTCAGCGTGGCGTTCTCCCTGTCGCTGAGGCACTCCATCGACCAGGGATCGCAGCCCTCGAACACGTTCCCGATGAAGTCGTTCACATAGCCCTGCTCGCCGATGAACGCCCCAGCGTAGTGCGGGCCGCTGACCACGTTCCACGCGACGATGTTCTCATAGCAGGGCGTGAAGTCCAGGCCCTGCACGGCCTCGTCGGCGTTCATGTCCGTGGCCAGCTCGATGCCGTAGAAGTGGAAGGTCTCGCTGACGCCTGCGTTGTTGTCCGAAACCTGGTTGCGCAGCAGCAGGTTGCGATAGGCCGAGCGCACGGCCTTGATGCCGCTGCCGTAGTTCCCGGTGACGATGTTGCCGTACAGCGTGTTGTAGCTGGTGTTGTCCAGCGATATGCCCGGCAGCTTTGCCGGGGAGGAGCCGTCCTCCAGCCGCCCGATGGCCAGCACGAAGTCGGCCTCCAGGTCCTCGTCGCTCATGCGGTTGCGGCCGCCGTTGGCCTGCACGGTGTTCAGGGCGATGTAATTGCCGAAGGAGCCGTAGTCCAGGCACATGCCCTCCTTCTCATTGCCGCAGATGCGGTTCTCCACGAAGTAGTTCATGTAGCCCGACTCGGAATAGATGCCGGAGGAATGGTTGTCCAGCACCACATTGCCGCACACCGACAGCTTGTGGGGCGAGGCGGTGATGTCGCACAGCAGCTCGTCCTCGAAGGGATTGTAGGCCGTATCGATGTCCTTGATCTCCATGCTGCACAGCACGATGCCCGCCGTCAGGTTCCGCGCGCCGCTGTTGTCCACCACGCGGTTGTCCTCGATCAGGCCCAGGGAGATATTCCCGTTCAGGAAGATGCCACCGTTCAGGTTCTCATGCACGTCGTTGTCCGCGATGGCGAAGCGGTCGCAATCGCCCATCACCACGATGCCCTTGTAGGTCGCGCCGGACACGGCGTTGCCCCGCAGTTGGAAGCCGTGGGCGTTCTTGACGTAGATGCCGTAGTCGCAGCCGCCCTCGATCACCAGGCCGTTCACGGCGCAGTTCTCCGGCCCGTCCAGCACGATGGCCTTGACCAGCGTCGCCTCGCCCGGAACGAGCCGCGCGCCGTTGCCCTCGAGCAGGATCCCGGTGGGAACGTACAGCGTCTCGTCCATCTCCAGCGCCTCCGCGGTGACCGCCACGCGGGCGGGTTGGCCGTTCAGCGCCGCCATAAATTCGTTCAGCCCGGAGAGGCTCTCCCCGTCGTATACAAGCTCGCGCTTCGCCTTCGACGCGATATCCGCCAGGCAGGCGTTCACATAGGCCCGCAGCGCCTTGCGGTACAGCTCCGGGCGCTGGAAGTCCTCCGGGTCCGCGCCCAGCGCTGAGACCCGGCGCACCGCCTGGGTGCCGTCCACCAGCGCCGCGCGCTCGTCCTCGCCCATGCGCTCCAGCGCGGGCAGGTCAGAGAAGCGGTCCGCCATGCGCAGGTCGTCCCCCGGCTGCAGGTCCTCCACCGCAATTTCCCGGGCCAGCGCATAGTCGGTCTCGCCCTCCAGCAGCCGGGCCAGCGCCTCCCTGGGGGTCTGGGCAACCGGCGCGGCATCGGCCTGCGCGGTCTCCGCCGCCTGGGTTGCCGCCTGGGGCCCGCGATAGACCGCCAGCACGATGATGATCGAAAGGCATGCGTAGGCCGCCAGCGTGAGGGCGATCAGCCTGTTCTTGTTTTCCATAGCAACTCCTGATCGAAGCAGGACCTTCCAATCGATGTCGGACACCTCAAACGTTCCGTAGGGACGCCATAAATGGCGTCCGCGGGCGGCATTTATGCCGCCCCTACGGCGATTAGCGAAGCGCCCCAACGCATCGGACAGTCCCGCGTCGGATTTGTATTTACAGCCCCAGGTACCTGTCCCAGAATTCCCGGGACGTCAGCGTGCCCTGGGCCTGGCGATAGGCCTCGCAGGCCTCGGCGTGCTTCTGCTTCAGCAGCTTTTCCGCCTTGCGCATCTTGCGCATCACCTCGCGGACCTTCGCGCCGTTGTACTCGGTGACGAAGCCCCGCCCGCCGGCGACGTCGTAATTCAGCACCCGGTGCTTGCCCGCGAAGTCCTTCGTGCCGTTCAGCGAGGCGTCCACCACGCCGGTGCCGCGCCGGGGCAGCAGGTGCTTGTTCAGCGTCAGGTACCGCACCAGCTTCCAGCGGATGCGCTCCTTCTTCATGCTGCGAAGGTACACGCCCTCGTCGAACTGCACCGGCAGCGCCTGCAGCGGCTGCATCTTCACCGCCGCGGCCATGATCTCCTTGTGCAGGGCCTCGCCGTCGGTGTTCAGCAGGAACTCCGGTCCCTTGCAGAAGTCCTCCACGCCCCGGAAGACCAGGTCGCAGTTGTCGTAGCGATAGCGGCCCAGGTTGCCCTTGACCATCTGGCGCAGGTGGCCGATGGCGGCCTTGGCGTCGTAGCCGGGGCGATGGAAGGCGTTCACGATCAGCGCGTTGCGCATGTGATAGTATTCCATGCTGGCCGAATACTTGTATTCAAAGGGCTCGTGCCACAGGCAGATGCCGTTCAGGGACAGTATGTCGCTGCCGGTGCGCAGGCCGAATTCCACGTCGTCGTAGCGTATGAATATGGGCAGCGGCAGGTTGGCGTCGTTGATCTTGGACATCGGTATGCAGCTGTACCACCAGGCGTTGTAGTTCGGCGAATCCTGGGTGTCGTTGCGCAGCACATACTCCAGCTTCGTCAGCTCCAGGTGCATCTTGCAGGCGTGCACGTAATTGCCGTCCCACCAGCCGCCGCACTCGTGCTGTATGGAGCGGTTGTCCAGCCGCAGCATCGCGCCGGCGATGGTTTTGCCCGCGTGCTCCGGCTTCAGAAATTGCAGCAGCCGGTAGGTGCGCACCAGCGCGTCCGGGTTGATCAGCACGTCGTCGTCCATCACCAGCACGTGGCTGAAGCTGCGCTTCGGGCGCATGTTCATGACCTCGATCATGCCCCGGGTGAAGCCGCCTGCGCCGCCGACGTTCTTGTTGGGGAAGACGTGCACCCTGTCGCTCATGAGCTTCTTCGCGTCCAGCGTCTGGCCGTTGTCGGAGATGAACACGTCCAGATGCCCGCAGACGGGGCTATCCGGATTCTCGATGAGCTCCCGCTTGAGCAGCGCCACGTTGCGCTCCACGAAGCTCTCCCGGCGGAAGGTGCATATGTCGATGGCGATGTTCACCGGGTTCAGCTTTTCCTCGTCCACGTCGGTCTCGTACCAGCCGCCGTAGCACACGTTGTCCGCGCACTCCAGCGCCTCCAGGCTGAAGCAGACCATGCCCCGGTCCCAGGCGTCGCAGGGAATGACGAACTCGAAGGCCTGGCGTTCGTCGCAGCGGCAGACCTGCTCCGCGAAGGTGTTGGAGAAGTATTCGGTGTTCATGATGTACTTGTGCATCAATCGCACCACGAAGCTGCCCTTCAGCTCCAGATGCAGCTTCAGGTTGTCCAGGCAGGTGTACATGCGCCACTTGCCGATGGAGAAATCGTTGAAATAGGTGTCGAAGCCCAGATGCTGCCAGCTCGCCGCGTGCACGGCCTTTTCCCCGGCGTCGTAATAGGCCCGCTGGGGGATGTACTCCTCCAGGCGCGACAGCGGGGGCGGCGAATCCGGCGCGACATACTGCGGCGATTCCACCGTCCGGAAGTACATCTCATAGCAAGAGCACGTGTCAAAATTCGGAAACTGCAATCTCTGTAGGATCATCTATGTCACCTGCTCCTTTTTCGGTCATCGGTTCGCCTGGCTGGCGAGGTAGGCGTCGCACACGGGCCCGGACGGGCCGTCCTGCACGATATTGCCGTGATCCAGCCAGATGGCGCGCTTGCACAGCCGCTTCACCTGTTCCGCGTCGTGGGACACGAACAGCAGCGTCGAGCCCTGCGCCAGCATCTCCTCCATGCGGCGGTGGCACTTCTGCTGGAAGCTGTAATCGCCGACGGAGAGTATCTCGTCCACCACCAGTATGTCCGCCTCCACCTGGGTGGCGATGGCGAAGCCCAGGCGGGCGACCATGCCGGAGGAATAGCTGCGCACCGGCACGTCGATGAAATTGCCCAGCTCTGAAAATTCCACGATCTGCTGGAAGTTGCGCTCCATCTCCCGGCGGTCGTGGCCCAGCAGCGCGCCGTTGAGGAACACATTCTCCCGGGCGGTGAGGTCGCCGTCAAAGCCCGCGCCCAGCTCGATCAGCGGCGCGATGGTGCCCTCCACGCTGACGCTGCCCCTGGTGGGCCGCATGACCCCGGCGATGATCTTCAGCATCGTGCTCTTGCCGCTGCCGTTCGCGCCGATCAGCGCCACGGATTCGCCCTTCTGGATGCCAAAGCTGACGCCCTTCAGCGCGTAGAACTCTGAAAATTTCAGGTTGCGCTGGACCATCTTCAGGATGTATTCCTTGATCGTGTCGGTCTTGTCGCGCTCCATGATGAAGCGCATCGATACGTCCCTGGCCTCGATGATATTGCTCATTGGCTCACTCCGGTACAATCAGATATAATAGATGAAATCGTCCTGCATCTTGCTGAAGACCCACGCGCCCAGGGCAAACATGGCCGCCGCGATGCCCGCGCCGATGATCCAGGTGCGCAGCGGGGGCACGGTGCCGTAGAGCACCAGCTCCCGGAACAGGTTGATGAATATGTGCAGCGGGTTTTTCCCGATGAACCACGCCACCTTGGCCGGCACGGCGCTGATGGGATAGAATATGGGCGTGGCGTACATCAGCACCATCATCAGCACGCCGTACAGGTGGGTCACATCCCGGAACTTCACCGACAGCGCCGACAGGATCATGCCCACGCCGCAGGAGAACACCAGCAGGTAGATCAGCGGTATCCAGAAGATCAATATGGACACGTGAAAGCGCACCCGCGTGACCAGCATCACGATCACGATGGCCATCAGGCTGAAGGACGTGGTCACGAAGCAGGACAGCACCCGCGATATGGGGAATATGTACTTCGGGATATAGATCTTCTTGATCAGCATGCCGTTGTCGATGATCGCGAACATGGCCTTGCTGGTGGATTCGTTGAAGAAGTTGAACATCGTCTGGCCGCAGATCAGATACAGCGCATAGTTTTCGATGTCGAACCGGAACATATAGGAAAACACGACCACCATGACCGTCATCATCAGCAGCGGGTTCAGCAGGCTCCACAGGTAGCCCAAAAAGCTGCGCCTGTACTTCAGCCGCAGGTCCCGCTTGATCAGCTCGCTGACCAGGGACATGTATTTGTGGTTTCGCCGTTTGTCCGTCCTTGTAATCAATACTCTCCTACCCTTCTGCGCTCCCTTGAGCCGGGAAACGACGCGCAAACGCGCCTGATTATCCTCTTTAATTGTACAATAGAATAGAAACACGGTCAACCGGTTTCGCAAGATTTTCCCGTAAACTTCCACGATCCGCGCCGTCGATAGGCCCCGAAAAGGCCGATTTGGCGCGGTTTTTGTTGACTTCCCGGCCCATTGGATATATAATGGGCATAACATTCTGGAAGGTGGTGAACCTCATGCGGTCCAATCACGCGGCGCTCTGGCGCGTCATATACATCGCGCGGGGCGAGCGGCAGGCCCGGCAGATCGAGGACCTGCTGCGCGAGGCCGGCTTCATGATCGACAGGAAGCGGCTCGATCCGGAAGAGTCCCAGGGCGAGGACATCGAGGTCAAGGCCCTGGAATCCGAGGCCGAGGAGGCTCGCCTGTACCTGATGGAGCAGGGATTATGAGCAACGACATCCGCCGGCAGCCGGGGCCGGAGGAAGCGATATGCGTCACCGGCGTGGGCTCGGAGCTGCAGGGGGTCGGCCGGTTGGCCGACGGCCGCGCGGTCTTCGTGCCCGGCGCGATCCCCGGCGAAAGGGTGCGCATCGCGATCACACAGGACAAGGTGCGCTTCTGTGAGGCGTTTCTTTGCGCTGTTTTGGAGCCCTCGCCGGACCGCGTCGCCCCGGACTGCCCCCACGCGGGGCGCTGCGGCGGCTGCCAGGGGCGGCACATGCGCTACGGGCGCACGCTGGAATTGAAGCGGCAGGTCGTCGCGGATGCGCTGGAACGCATCGGCGGCATCCATGGTGCCGAGGTCCGGCCCACGCTGGGCTGCGCCGCGCCGGACCGCACCCGCAACAAGGCGGAATATCCCATCGTCCGGTCGGACGGGCGCATGGTCATCGGGGCCTACGCCCGGTCCAGCCGGGAGGTCATACCGCTGGAGGACTGCCTGCTCCAGCGCCCCGAGAGCGTGCGGGCGCTGCGGGCCGTGGCGGCGCGTCTGGAGACGCTCGACTGCGCCAGCCACATCAAGGGACTCGTGACCCGCGTCAACCGCGCGGGCGAGCTGATGATCGTGCTCTGCGCGGACGCGCCGGTGCAGGCCGGGCTGCAGCGCCTCTCCCCCGCCCTGGCGGCGGAGCTGCCGGAGCTGAAATCGCTCTACTTCTGCCATCTGAACCGCCGCCCCGCCCACGCGCTGGACGGGCGCTGCGCGCTGCTGTGGGGCGAGGCCACGCTGAAGGAGACGCTGCTGGGGCTGGAATTCCGGGTCTCCCCCCAATCCTTCTTCCAGGTCAACCCCGACCAGACCGAGGTGCTGTACGCCCAGGCGCTGGAGGCCGCCGGGATCGGGCCCGACTGCGGCCTGAGCGTGTTGGACGCCTACTGCGGCGCGGGTACGATCACGCTGGCGGCGGCCCGCTGGGCGACGCACGCCACGGGCATAGAGATCGTCGCCCCCGCCATCGAAAACGCGAAGGACAACGCCCGGCGCAACGGCCTGGGCGACAGGGCCCGCTTCATCTGCGGCGACGCAGCCGTGGAGATCCCCCGGCTGCTCGCCCGGGGGCAGCGCTTCGACGCCGCCATACTCGACCCGCCCCGCAAGGGCGCGGACGCCGCGCTGCTGGACGCCCTCGCCAGGGCCCGCATCCCCTGCATCGCCTACGTCTCCTGCAATCCCGCCACCCTCGCCCGGGACGTCAAGCGCCTCTCCGAGCAGGGCTACGCGCTGCAATACGCCCAGCCGGTGGATATGTTCCCGTGGACGGGACACGTCGAGACCGTCTGTCTACTAACACATTCTTGAAGAAAAAGGGCTGAAAAAGCCTGATTTACTGGGGTTTCCGTCACCGGGAGCAGAGCGTGCCCGGTGTGATGGGAGCCCTCTTTTTATGTCTGAGGGAACTGGTCAAGGAGCAGGGGCGTGGCTACGATTTTACTATTTCAGAAAACGGGTCAACGATTTTACTATTTTGGGCAAAGCGAGAAAACGATTTTACTATTTGGGGTAGGTCGAGGCTATGAGTTTACTGACGGGTGATAAAGGGAATTTAAGGAAGATATGCCTTGTTCCACAGCACGTTTTAGGGTAAATAAGAAGCTGGTGGCCAACAAGGGCATCGTTCCGCAGTACTATGTGGAGAACAGCCACGAAGCCATCATCCCGCGAGACCTTTTCCTGCAGGTGCAGGAGGAGATGGTGCGCAGGGCCCGGCTGGAGACCGGCACCGGAAAGCGGCGAGTCTACAGCGGAAAGTATGCGCTTTCCCACCTTGT
>ONHI01000041.1 GCA_900317565.1 uncultured Eubacteriales bacterium | reverse complement strand
ACCGAATTGCGCTTGCGCAGCCGCCTGCGCGGCATGACCGTCTGCATCAGAAATCCCCCTTATCCTCGTAGTAGACCACCATGGACGAGAAGCGGAACAGCACGCCCGTCACCGCCATGATGAGTATGAATATGACCCAGGAGATGGCGCAGGCATAGCCCATCTTGTAGAAGCTGAACGCCTCGGTGTACAGCTTGAGGCCCAGCACCTGGGTGGCCTTCAGGGGACCGCCATTGGTGATGACCATGGGGCCGGTAAAGCTCTGCAGCGCGGTGATGGTCTGCATGATGACGTTGAAGAATATGATGGAGGAGATCTGGGGCAGTGTGATGCGGAAGAACTGGACGACCCGGTTCGCACCGTCGATCTCCGCCGCCTCGTACAGCTCTGTGGGCACGTTCTTCAGCGCGGCCAGGAACATCACGAAGGCCGAGCCGAACTGCCACATGTTCAGCATGATGATGACCGGCATGGCCGTCTTCGGGTTGCCCAGCCACTTCACCGGCTGGATGCCCACCAGGCCGATGATCTGGTTGATGATGCCGGTGTTCTGGAACATCAGCTTCCAAAGGATGGACACGGCGATGCTGCCGCCGAACAGCGAGGGCAGATAGTAGATCGTCCGGATGGCGTTGACGCCCCGCATGTTCTTGTTCATCAGCACCGCCACCAGCAGCGCCACCACCAGCTTGCCGGGCACCGTGAACAGCGTGTAGACCACCGTCACCCGCAGCGAATTCCAGAACTCCCGGTCCCTGGTCAGCAGCTGCACGTAGTTCTGTATGCCGATGAATTTCGGCGAGGACATGATGTTGTATTCCGCGAAGGAATAGACCAGCGAGGTGATGAACGGATACAGCTGCAGCACCAGGAAGCCGATGATCCATGGCGCGATGAACAGCAGCCCTATGTATTTTCTGCGCTTCAGGCTTTTCATCCCACATTCCCCCCCTTTTTTATTGATCGGAGCCCATTTCAAAGGCGCCTGTCCCGCCTTTGAGACGGGTTCCAACCCGCTTGTTCAAACGGAGGGTATCCCGTGGTCCGGGATACCCTCTGCGGTTCATAGATCACTTGCTCGCCAGGAAGGTGTCCAGCAGCTCGATGGTGTCCTGGGCGATCTGCTCGGGCGTGCCCTGGCCGTAGGCCACCTGCACCGCCGCGTCCTCCAGGATGGCGGTCACCTCTTCCTCGGTGGTCAGGCCGAGGTCGTTGGTGCCGGCATAGCTCTGGATGATATCCACGCTGTCCTTGGCCACGCCCTCCAGCAGGCCCAGCTCGGCGCATACGCCCTGGCCGACGCTCGTCGGCGGCACGCTGCGCACGTTGGTCAGCATCTTCGCGGCCTCGGGATCGTTGTAGAAGAAGTTCAGGAAGGAGACGGCCTCCTCGATGTTCTGGGAAGCCTTGGACACGATCATGTACTGCGGGCAGTTGCAATACCAGCCCTCGTCCTTGGCGTCGGCAGCCACGGGCAGCTTGCCGGCGGCAAAGCTGGCATCCGGGCAGGCCGCGGCGGCGGGCTCGATGGTGGAGGAGTAGCAGAACATGCCCACGTACTTCTGGCCGATCCAGTTGGGGTCGGTGGTCAGATCGCTGCCGTAGGGGATGACATCCTCGATGGGCGCGATGACGCCGTTGTCATACAGGGACTTGATGTAGCTCAGCGTCGCCACCAGGTCGGCCTCCTCGAAGCCGCGGGCCTTGGTGTCGTTCACCAGCACGGTGTTGCCGGTCAGCTGCTGCAGGTAGGGGCGGACGATCATGGTGTTCAGCTGGGAGGCGCCCATGTCCAGCAGGTACATGGAATCGTCGTATGCCTTCACCTTCGCGCCCATATCCAGCAGGTCGTCCCAGGTGTACTGCTCGGCGAAGTTCAGGCCGATGGCCTCCGCCAGGCCGGTGTTGTACAGGAAGGCATGGCCGGCGATGCCGGTGGGCAGGCCGTACTGATGGCCGTCGAACTGGCCGTTGTTCGCCAGGAAGGACTCGGCGAAGGTGCTCAGGTCGATCAGCTCGGGATACTCGTTGAAATCCACGAAGTAATCGGGGTTGGAGGCCACATAGCCGGGCATCCAGCCGGTGCCCATCTGGATGATATCGGCGGCGGTGCCGGAGACCAGCTGGGTGGTCAGCTTCTCCTGGTAGCCCTCGTCGCTGCCGTACTCGGCCTCGATGGTCACCCAGGGATGCGCGGCCTCATAGGCCTCAATCACGTCCAGCGTCGCAGCGGCACGGGCGTCGCCGCCCCACCACATGAAGCGCAGCGTCACGGGGTCATGCTCCTCCGCAAAGGCGGGAACCATCGCCACGGCCAGCATGGCCACGGCAACCAACAAAGCAAACAGTTTCTTGGTCTTCATTGATACTTCCTCCTCGTTTGATAGGTCGTACAGTGGTTTAACCATCGAATAAAAAGTACCACAAATCGCACAGTTTTTCGATGACCCGTCTTTCGGTATTTGGGAACTTTTCTTTTTCTGTTTTTCAAAAAGGCACTCCATTTTCTGCAATCGAAAATGGAGTGCCTTTCCCGCCTTCGCCCCGTCAGGCGGCAATATTATATTTTTCTGATCCGCTCGGCCAGGTACAGCCCGCAGCAGGGCGTTTCGGGATGGTCGGAGGTCTCCAGGTGCGCCTCGAAGGTCTCCAGGTTCGCGCCGACGAGCCTGTCCTCCGGCAGCTGGCGCAGGGAGAATCTGCCCTCCCAGCCCAGATCCGCGGGCAGCAGGTTGGTGGGCTGGTCCCCGTGGCAGCGGTTGAGGATCAGCGCCCAGGTCGCGCCATCCCGCGCCGGCTTCGTCAGCAGCGCGTGCCAGGGGTCGTAATAGCGGGCGACGCCGCCAGGGCCGGCCTTCGCCATGCGGAGGATGGGCTCGCACGTGAGCAGCGCCAGGGTCTCCCCGGGCAGCTCGGCGATATCCCCCGCCAGCACCAGCGGGCAGCCGAGGATCGCCGTCTGCATGAATATGGCCTGGTTGCGGTACATGTCAAAGCGCAGCGGCAGGTTGCCCGCGGACCACGCGCCGCCCGCGCCCATCGCAGCCCGGCGCAGGTTGGCGTCGGAGCGGGCGACGTCGGTGTCCCCGTCCCGGCAGCTGTCCAGCCGGTTCCGGGTGATCTCGAAGAAGTCGTCGTCCTCCTGGATCACGTTCAGCTCCGCCACGTCCGCGCAATCGCCGGCCCATTCGGCGGCATCCTCCGCCGCGACCGCCACGCGCAGCTTCCCGGCGAACGCCGCCGCCAGATTGCGGGCGGCCTCCCGGTCGGAGCCGTCGATGGTCAGCATGCCCGCGCCGAGGGCCTGTATCCGCTCGGCCACCCCGTCGACGCCCGCCTCCGGCGCCACGGTGAAGTCCAGCTGGAAGCCCAGCGCCCGCAGCGACGCGGCCAGCTTCTCCGGCGCGTCAAAGCGCTCCACGCGGCCCAGCCGCAGCGTGCGATAGCCCGCGCGATACAGCCCGGTGTCCAGCAGCAGCCGCGCCTGCCGCCTCAGCGCGTCCTCGCCCAGCCGCGAGGCGTCGTAGCCCATATAGAAACCTTGCTTCATGCCATTCTCTCCTTTATTCCTTGACGGAGCCCAGGGTCAGGCCCGTCACAAAATAGCGCTGCAAAAAGGGATAGACCAACAGTATGGGCACCATGGACACCACCAGCTTGGAGGCGTTCAGCGTGAGCCCGGAGACCTTCAGCAGCTCCTTCAGCGTGTCGATGTTGGTGATGGTGCGCACGTCCACGGTCACCGTCAGCTGGTAGATATAGGTTTGCAGCGGATAGTGGTTCGGCTTGCTCATCAGCACCAGCCCGTCGTAGAAGTTGTTCCAGTGATAGACCACCGTGAACAGCGTGATCGTGGCGATGGAGGGCTTGGACAGCGGTATGTAGATCTGGAACAGCGTGCGCCAGGGGCCCGCGCCGTCCACCAGCGCCGCCTCCTCCAGCGCCGAGGGGATGCCCTTGAAGAAGTTCATCATCAGTATGATGTTGTAGGCGGACACGGCGCAGGGCAGCACCAGCGCCCAGATCGTGTCCAGGAGCCCCGCGGTGCGGATCGCCATGTACCAGGGAATGGTGCCCGCGTTGAACAGCATCGTGAACACCAGCACCCACAGATAGATGTTCCTGCCCCGGAACACCTGGGGGGACTTCGAGAGGGCGTAGGCGCTGAGTATGGTGATGCTCACGCTGATGGCGATGGCCAGGAACACGCGCTGTATGCTGACCCAGAAGGCCTCCAGGAAGGAGCCCTCCTGCAGCAGCTTGGCGTAGCTGTTCAGGCTGAAGCCGTTGGGCCAGAACATCACCTCGCCCGCCGCGGCCTTCGCCTGGTCGGAGAAGGAGATGGCCACCGTGTGCAATATCGGCAGCAGGCACATCAGCGTGAGCGCGGTGAGGATCAGCACGATCCACCAGTTCGCCCGCAGCGCCTTGATCGTCTTTCGCTGTGTCATGGCGCTCACCTCAGAAAATGCGATAGTTCACGGTCTTTTCGGCCAGCTTGTAGGAGCCCGCGATCAGGACCATGCTCACCACGGATTTCAGCAGGCCCACCGCCGTGGCCAGCCCGTACTGGGCGTTGACCAGGCCGGTGCGGTGCACATAGGTGTCGATGATGTCGCCGGTGGAATAGACCATCGGGTTGTACAGCGTGAAGATCTGCTCGAAGCCCGCGTTCAACACGTTGCCCAGCGACAGGGTTGCCATCAGCACCACCGTGGGCATGATGCCCGGCAGCGTCACGTGCAGCACCCGCTGCATCCGGTTCGCGCCGTCCATCTCCGCCGCCTCGTAGAGGGTCTCGTTGATGCCGGTGATGGCCGCCAGATAGATCACGCTGCCGAAGCCGAACTCCTTCCAGACATCCGTGATGATGACCACGGGCCGGAAGGTGGCGTTGCTGGCCAGGAACAGCACCGGCTGCATGCCCAGCGCCTGCAAAAGGCGGTTCACGATGCCGTCCAGCGACAGCACGTTGGTCAGTATGCCGCCCAGGATCACCCAGGACAGGAAGTGGGGCAGATAGACGATGGTCTGCACCGTCCGCTTGAAGCGGCGCGAGCGGATCTCATTCAGCAGCAGCGCCACGATCACCGGCACCACCAGGTTCAGCACGATCTTGGATACGGCGATGATGACCGTGTTGGAGAGCACCTGCCAGCTGTCCGGCTGGTTGAACATGTACTTGAAGTTGTTCAGTCCGACCCACTTGGAGCGGAATATGCCCTTGGCGGGCACGAATTTTTCAAACGCGATGACGATGCCGGACATCGGCGCGATGCTGAACACCAGCAGCAGCAGCATGGCGGGCAGCATCATGATGTGATAGGCCCGGCTGGATCTGGCGTTGCGCATGGTCATCCCTCCGTTTCGCTGGTGCGCGTGAATGAAAGGAGGGGGTGACGGCGCACCCCCTCAGGCTCTTTCCTGTCGATCAGAACTGGGCGTTCACGTCGGCGGTGATCTCCTCGCCGCCCTGCGCGTTCCACTTCTCCACGAAGTCGTCAAACTCGTCGATGCTCATCTCGCCCATGATGGTCTTGAGGATCATCTCGTTCTCCAGCTTCTCCAGGCCGGCCCACTCCAGCTCCATGTCCTCGCTGATCAGCGGATAGACGTTGTCGAAGGTGCGGACCTCCTCGCGGGTGGTGACCTCCGGGCCCACCAGGCGGCAGGTGTACACCTGCCAGGCGGCGGGATCCTGGGTGTCGACCCAAACCTTGGCCTGGTTGTAGACGTTCAGCAGTTCCGTGTTCAGGCCGGAGGTATCGCCGGTGTCCATGGCGTGCTGCAGCGCCTTGTAGTCCTTGGGGATGGTATCCTCCTCGCGGTAGATCATGATGACCGGCCAGATGGTCCACAGCACCGAGGTGTTGGGATAGAAGTTCTCCACCTCGTCGTCGTTCTGATGGGCGATGGTGTAGCTCAGCATCTTGAACACGATCTCGGGGTGCTCATAGCCCTTGCGGACCACCAGCCACTGGTTGTTCGGGCGCTGGCGATACACGTTGAATTCGCCGTTGGCGTCCAGCGGGGCCAGCACAGGCGCCCAGTCGGCGTCGGGGTTGTTGGCCAGCGCGGCGTTCAGCGGCCAGTCGGGCATCCACCAGGGGCCGAAGAATATGCCGCAGCGGCCGGAGAGCAGCAGGGAGTTGAAATCGTCGCTGGTGCGCACGGCAAACTCCTGGTCGATGACGCCCTCCTTGTACAGGTCGGCGATGTAGGCCAGCGCCTCCTTGGTCTCGGGCGCGCAGGTGCCGTAGGTGATCTCGCCGTTCTCATCCCGCATCCACTGGCGGGGGAAGGACTTGAACGCGCCGAAGATCGGGTCCAGGTTGCCCAGGTTGTTGTAGATGCCGGCCACGTGGCTGTTCAGCGCGATGCCGATGGTCTTGCCCTCGCCGTTGCCGTTGGGATCCTTCTCCATGAACAGGCGGGCCAGGTCGGCCACCTCGTCCAGGGTGGTGGGCATCTCGGCGCCCAGGGCCTCGACCCAGTCGCGGCGCACCCACATGAAGGAGAACTCATAGCCGCCGTTCAGGTTCGGCACGGCCATCAGCCGGTCGTCGAACATGGCGCTCTCCAGGCCGTAGGCGCCGTAGTTGGCGTAGCGCTGGTTGAAGTCGTCGGAGAAGTAGGGCTCCATGTAGTCGGTCAGATCCTCGATCATATCGTTGTCCACCAGCTGCTTGAGCTGGGCCTGGGAATTGACGTACATGACGTCCGGGATCTCGCCGCTGGCGATGGCCAGGTTCACCTTTTCGTTGTAGGCGGAGCTGTCCACCAGCCAATCGTAGGTGATGTCGATGTTCAGCGCGTTCTCGAGGTAATCAATGTACTTGTTGTGCTCCTGGTCGTCGCCGTCGGGCAGGTCCAGGGACACCACGGTCTCGCGTCCGATGTGCACGCTCACGGTCTCGTCATAGGGCGCGAAGGCCTGCTCGTCGGATGCCAGCGCGCTCACGCTGCCGAGGGCAAGCAACAGGCCAAGGAACAGACAAAAGAACTTTTTCATGGTCCAACCTCCTCTGTTAAATTCTTTAATTATAGTTTATATCTATGTTATCAGGAGTTCAATGCTTCATTTTTCAGGTTTATATCCCTTTTTTCCGGAATTGCGAAGGGCACCCGAATGACCACCCGCGCGCCCACCGGCGCGTTTGCCTCCAGGCTGAGGCCGTAGGCATCGCCATAGGCGATGCGCAGCCGGTCCTGCACGTTCTTCAGGCCGTAGGACCGGGAGGAGTGGCTGACGCTCTGTTCAAACTGCGCCCGGGTCATGCCGGGGCCGTTGTCCGACACCGCGAATACGAGGGCGTCCGCCTCCCGCCTGCCGGTGATGGCGATCCGCGCGCCGTCCTTCTCCCGGCGCTGGTCGATGCCGTGCTCGATGGCGTTTTCGACGATGGGCTGGAGGATCACGCCGATGATCTCGCAGTCCATGATCTGTGTCTCCACGTCCAGCTCCACGGCAAAGCTGCCGCTGTGCATCGCGGACTGTATCTTCAGATAGGCCTCCACGTTGCGGATCTCGTCCCGCACCCGCAGCACGCTCTCCCCCTGGTTCAGCACCGTGCGGTAGAAGTTCGACAGCGCGCAGGCGATCTCGCTGATCTCCATGTCCTCCTGCTCGATGGCCATCCAGTTGATCAGCGACAGCGAGTTGTACAGGAAGTGGGGGTTGATCTGGGCCTGCAGCGCCTTCAGCTCCGCCTCCCGCAGCAGCAGCCGGTTTTCATAGTTGGTCTGGATATAGCGCCTGAGCGCCGCGACCATGTGGTTGAAGTGGACCGTCAGCTCGCCGATCTCGTCCCGGTGGCAGGTCTGGACCTCCATGTCCAGCTGGCCCGCCTCCACCCGGGTCATGGAATCGTTCAGCCGCTTCACCCGGCGGCTGATGGAATCGGCGATCCAAACGCCCACCAGCGACAGCAGCGCCAGGCTGCCCAGCCCCAGCGCCAGCAGGGATTTCAGCGTGTCGCGGATGTCGATGCCCAGCGCGTCATAGGGGCAGTATACGCACAGCGTCCAGCCCAGCGCCGCCACCGGCTGCCGCGCCACCAGATAGCGCCTGCCGCCAAAGCGCTGGACCCCGACGGCCTCGAAGCGGGCCTCCTCCAGCCCCTCCAGCCCGATCTGGCGGGAATGGATGCGCTCCCCGCCGTCCTCGATGTAATAGCCGTACTGCCTCAGGCTCTCCAGCTCCACGTCGAATACCGCCTCGGCCCGCAGGGACACATAGGCGAAGCTCTCCGGGGCCTGGCTGGTGTGCCGCATCAGCTGGGCAAGGCCCATCAGCTCGCCGTCCTCCGCGAACCATTGCAGCTTGTGCCGGTGGGCCAGCCTGCCGATCCAGCGCCGCTGGGAGAGCTGCTCCAGGTACTGCACGGAGCCGTTGCGCTCCTTCAGCGCGTGATTGCCGGTGTATATCCCCAGCCCATCCATGGCCGGCGAGAGCTGCTCGATCATCAGCAGCGTCGGCTCCAGGATCTCCGTCATGTCGCTGTACTGCCGGTAATAGCTCTCGGGCCTGTCCTCGAAGATCTGGGCGACCTGGCGGTTCATGGCCAGATAGCGCAGCGCGGCGTTGTAGCTTTCAAACTGGTGGCTGATGCGCATGCCGACCTGATAGATGCTGTCGGAAAAGCGCTCCTCCACCTGCGCCTCCATGGAGCGCTGGCTGTGCCAGGCGCTGTAGCCGCTGAACAGCAGCACCGGCAGCATGACCAGCGCCACGAAGGATACGATCAGCTTCTTGCGCAGCCGCCAGTTGCGCAGGCCGGACAGCGCGCCGCCCCTCATGGCTGTCCCCCCATCTTCATCCGGAAGGTCCGCGGCGTCATGCCGAAGCGCTGCTTGAACAGCGCTATGAAGTGGGATTCGCCGGGCACGCCCACGTCCGCCGCGATCTCGTTGACCCGCCGGTTGGTCTGGCACAGCATCCGCGCGGCCAGGTCCATGCGATAGTTGTTCAGGTATTTGACGAAGCTGACGCCGGTCTGCTGCTTGAACAGCGTGCTGAAATAGCCGGGGGCCAGGCAGGTCTCCCGGGCCATGTCCTCCAGGCTGATGTCGCTCATGTAATTTTCCCGGATCAGGGCCAGCGCCTTGAGCACGGCGGGGTTGTCCGCCGTCAGCGCCGCCTCGTCGTCGGCGGAGAGCATCGCCTCGACCCGCTGCCTGAACTGGCTGTCGCTCAGCGGCTCCGTTGCGCAGCTGCGCAGCATGGCCTCCTTGCGCCGATAGCTGTCCAGCTTCCGGGCCAGCTGGTCCTGGGCCTCCCGGCCGGTGCGCTGGCGCTCGATGTCATCGATACAGGCCTGCATCACCGCCCTGAACTCGCCGATGTCCACCGGCTTGAGCAGATAGCGGTAGACCTGCTCCTGTATGGCGCGCTGGGCCTTTTCAAAGTCGCTGTAGGCGCTGAAGATCAGCACCACCAGCTCCGGGTACAGCTCCCGGGCACGGTGGGCCAGCGTCAGCCCGTCCATGAAGGGCATCTTGATGTCCGTCAGCAGCAGGTCGTAGCGCCGCTGCTCCAGCAGGCGCAGCGCCGCCTCCCCGTTTTCGGCCTGCGTGGGCTCCATCGGCAGGCCCAGTCTGCGGATCAGCAGCTCGATGCCGTTGCGCTCGATCCGCTCGTCGTCCACGATCAGTATGGAAATCAAGCACGTCCCTCCCCGGATTCATTGATCGCATGATAAAGCAGCCGCGCCGGGACACCTGTGGCGCCGCCGGACGCGGCTGGATTCACCTGAACACCTGATAGCGTATCCCGGCCTCGTCAAAGCATTCCGTGTAATAGCGCGGCGCGGCCCCCTCGTCGAACTGCGGCGCGTAGGTCCTGCCCACCATGCCGTACTTCGCCCCGGCGGCCCTCTGGTAGGGCAGTATGTCGATGCGCACCAGCGCCCGGGCATGCTTCACCAGGTTCGCCACGGTCTCGAAGTGCGCCCGCTCGTCGTTCACGCCGGGGATGATGGGCATGCGCAGTATGAAGGGCGTGTCCCCCGCCGCCAGCATTTCGGCATGGCGGCGGATGGGGGCCTGATCCACGCCGGTGAAGCGCCTGTGCCTCTCGGGGTCGGACACCTTCCAGTCCATCATCACCAGGTCCAGCTTCTCCATGACCCGTTCAAACACGGCGTCCGGGGCGTAGCCGCTGGTCTCGATGGCGGTGTGCACGCCCTCCAGCCGGTCGATGACCTCCGACACGAAGTCCCACTGCATCAGCGGGTCGCCGCCGGAGAAGGTCACGCCGCCGCCCGTGGCGCGGTAGACGTCCGCGTCCTTGTTCAGCCGCGCGGCCAGCGCCTCCGCCGTCCATTCCGCGCCGGCGATCTTGCGAAGCCCGCCCTTGCACACGGGAATGCATTCCCCGCAAACCAGGCAATCCTTCGGCAGCCAGCATTCGCTTCCCGGGGCTACAGGCCTGCTGTGCAGCGGGCAGGCCCTTTCGCAGGCCCCGCAATGCGCGCAGGCCGCCGTTGAAACCATCAGCTGGGGCTTCGGCGACAGGCCCTCCGGGTTGTGGCACCACTGGCAGCGCAGCGGACAGCCCTTCATGAACACCGTGGTGCGGATGCCGGGGCCGTCGAACACGGCGAACTCCTTGATGTCGAATACGATACCCACAGCAGTCGCGCCATTACGCGCTTGCGCGGGCGCGACCAGCCCGCGCTGGAATCCGCAGGATTCGTGCGGCGCTGTCGCCGCTTGCCCTTTGGGCAGTAGCGGTGATGCGTTACTCATACCAGCAACTCCGCCCTACGGATGATGTGGTCCTGATAGCACTTGTCCAGCTCCACGAAGTAGCCGGACCAGCCCCACACGCGCACGATCAGGTTGCGGTAGTTCTCCGGGTGCGCCTGGGCGTCCAGCATGCGCTCCCGGTTGACGGTATTCAGCTGGAGCTGATGCCCGCCCCGCTGCACGAACAGCCGCACCAGCTGGGCCACCTTGGTGATGGACTCCGCCTGGGTGAACACGCTGTCCGAGAATTCGATGGTCAGCGGGCCGCCGTTGATGGTGCGCTTGAGGTCCGGCTTGGAGAAGCTCTTGATCAGCGACACCGGGCCGTTCAGGCGGATGTTCAGCGACGGCGCGTAGTTCGCCGGCAGCGGCACCCCGGCCTCCCTTCCGTCCGCCGTCGCGCCCAATTCGTTGGCGTGGAAGATGTAGAACATGGCCGAGCCCGTGCCCGCGCGGATGATGCCGCCGCGCTCGTTGTGAAGGCCCTGAACGGCGTCCGCGAAGGTATTCAGCAGCCAGGCCACGTGGCCGTCCGCGCGGTCGTCGTCGTTGCCCGCCTTCGGGCAGTGGTATTTCAACTGGTCGTGCAGCGCGTCGTGGCCCTCGAAGTTGTCTGCCATGGCCTGCAACAGCTCGTCCGCAGATGTATTTCCCTGAAACACCTCCTGCTCCACCGCCGCCAGCATGTCCGCCGCCGGGGCGACGCCGGTGCCGTGCAGGCCCCAGTTGTTGTACTTGCAGCCCTGGGCGATGTCCCTCCCCTGCTCCAGGCAGCCGTCGAAGAACAGCGACAGGTAGGGCGAGGGGATCACGTAGAGGTTTTTGCGCTCGGCCAGCGTTTCGCGCACGCTCTTGTATATTTCGTCGCGGATGATGGCCTTCAGTTCTTCGATGGAACGAACCTCTTTCAGGCGCTCCCGGATGACCCTGTTCACGATGTTGGCGAAGGGCAGCGCGCCGATGTTCACGATGTCCATGCCGCGGCCCGGTATGATGAACTCCCAGCAGGCCGCCATGACGTAGTTGCGGGCGTCCTCGGTGTCGTAGCCCAGCGCTTCCAGGCCGGGGATGGCCACATCGTCGTTCTCGTACTGCGGGAAGCCCAGGCCCAGCTTGGTCAGCTGCGTGCCCAGCTCGTAGACCTCAAGCGGGGTGTCCTTGTTCACCCGCAGGTTGATCTTCGGGTCGATCAGCCGAAGCTCCGCCGAAGCCCTCAGGCACCACTTGCTCAGCAGATTGAAGCCCTCGCTGCCATCGGGCAGCATGCCGCCCAGCACCATGCTCTGGCCGTTGTCGCCCTGCTGCATACCGGGATAGAGGTCGCTGTCCCGGTTGCAGGCCAGGAAGAAGGCCTCCAGCAGCTCGAAGGCGCTGTCCTCGGTCTCCCGGCCCGCCTCCAGGTCGACCTTGAGATACGGGAACATGTACTGGTCGAAGCGGCCCAGCGTGTTGTGGTAATCCCCCTCGCACCACATGGCGTAGTGCAGTATGCGCAGCGATTGCAGCGCCTCCCGGAAGGTACGTGGAGGATACGCGGGCACGTGGGCGAGGGTGTCAGCGAGCTCGGAATAGCCCTTCTCCCGGGCGGCGACCTCGTAGCGCTTCGTCAGGTCCAGCACCGCGTCGATGGACAGGCGCATGGCGGCGTGCTCCTCGCCGTCCCCCAGCTTTTCCCGGATGGCCAGCAGGCCGGCGGCGATCACCCTGCCGTAGTCCGGGGAGAGGTTGGAAACGTTCCCCAGCTCGTGGATGAAGTGCGCTTTGGTGATGCTCTCCCACTCCCCGTCGTCGAAGATACGGGGCAGGTTCGGCGCCGTGCGGGTGAAGGCGATCAATTCATCATCGAAGATGAAGGGCGTCTCCAGCTCCAGCGCCTGCTTCAGCCGCTTCGCGGTGCGCAGGACGTCCGAATCCTTTTTATCCCGATAGGTCAGCTTCAAATCCTCCGGCAGCGCGATCCGCGCCGCGTGGTGCAGCCTCTCCCACTGAAAGCGCTTCAGCGCCTGTATGCGTTCGGTCATGGTCATCCTCCCCTTCCGGTCCGTCATGCCCTGTCGAGGGCGGCTTCGATCTGCGCCATCTGGGCGTCCGTCAGCGGGCCCTTCTCCAGCGCGGCGGCATTGTCCCCGGCCTGTCGCTCCGTGCGGAAGCCCGGCACCGGCACGGTGTTTTCGCCCCGCGCCCAGATCCAGGCCAGGCAGCCCTGGGCCAGCGTCCTGCCGTCCGCGGTCAATATCTCTCGCACGGCGTCCAGGCGGCGCAGGAAATCCGGATTCGGTCTGCCGTCGATGAAATAGTTCATCCAGGCCGGCGCGTTCAGGCCCCGCAGGTCGTTGGCGGCGAAGCGTGTGCTCCGGTCGTACTTGCCGGTCAGCAGCCCCATGCACAGCGGCGAGCGGCACAGGCTGGCCATGCCCGTCTCCGCGGTCAGCGCCAGCATGTCCGGATAGTCCTCGAACAGGTTCTCGATGTGCATGAAGGCGGCGCAATGCGCGCCGTCGGCGAATATTCGCGCCAGCTCGGGCCGCTCGGTGGACCAGCCGTAGGCGCGGATCATGCCCGCCCGGACCAGGGCCTCCAGCGCCTCCCGGACCTGCGCCGCGAAATCCGCTTCGCAGCTTCCCAGGTGGAACAGGAACAGGTCGATGTAATCCGTGCCCAGCCTGCGCAGCGAGGCCTCGCAGGAGGCGCGGATCTCTTCCACGCTGTGGATCGTGCCCGTGGTGCGCTTTTCGGCGGGATCGCAGAGTATGCCGAACTTGGTGGAGACGACCACGCTGTCCCGCAGGCCGCGGATCGCCCGGCCCACGACCTCCTCGCTGTGGCCCGCGCCGTAGATGTTGGCGGTGTCGATGTAATTGACGCCCATATCCAGCGCCCTGCGGATGGCCCGCACGGACTGATCGTCGTCCACGTCGCCCCAGCCCATCTGGGAATCCCCGTCCATGCAGGGCCCGCCGATGGCCCAGCTGCCCAGCCCGAGCCGGTTGATGGTGATGTCCGTCTTGCCCAGCCGTATCGGCTTCATGGGTCTCGCCTCCCGTTTCATTGGATTTGCGCTTTCATTCCATTGGCTCCACTGCCAGGCCCTCCGCGACGGCGTTCGCCGCGTCCAGCCTCGCGGACTCCCGCAGCGCGACGCGCTGCTCCAGCATCAGGTTGTCCACGCGCTCCCTGGGGCTGCTCATGCGCCGCATCAGCAGCTCGAAGCACTTCTCCCCCAGCAGATAGGGGTCCTGCACCACCGTGGAGATGGACGGCGTGGCGTAGGCGGCGATGCTGATGTTGTCAAAGCCGAACACCGCCACGTCCCCGGGCACCCGCAGGCCCGAGCGCAGCGACGCGGAAATGACGCCCTGGGCGATCATGTCGTTGGAGGTCATGATCACCCGCCCGTCACCGCGGGCCGGCGCGCCCGCGAGCCACCGGCGGAAGTAGTCGAAGGCCTTCTGCATCTTGCCGCTGTCCAGGTCGTCCTGCAATATGACCTCGCAGCGCTCCTTCGGGATGCCCAGCGCCCGCACGGCGTCCCGGAACCCGCCAAAGCGCTCCTCCAGGTTCTGCTGGCTGCTGAGCGCCTCGCCGTAATAGCAGAATTCCCGGTAGCCCTGCCGGTACAGCGCCTTGACCAGCCGGTTCATGGTGTCGTAGTTGTTGAACTGCACGCAGGGATAGTCCGGCACATACCGGTCCCCGAACACGACGGGCACGCCCGCCGCGCTGGCCATCTCATAGCTGTCCCGGTCGTCGGCGCCGCCGACGAATATCAGCCCGTTGACGCGCCGGTTCACCAGCGCGGCCACGCCGTTGCGCAGCACGTCGGGCGAGAAGTGGGCGTCCAGCGTCAGCACCGCGTAGCCCTCCCGCTGGGCGCGCTGGAGGATCCCCGCCGTGCACTGGGCGTAGTATTCCGAGGCGATGTCCCGCAGCACGATGCCTATGATCCTGGAATCCGCCGTGCGCAGCGCCCGGGCATTCTCGTTGCGGGTGTAGCCCAGCTCGCGAATGGCGTCCCAGACGCGCTTCTGCGTCTCCTGGGAGATGGGCGCGGTGCCGTTGAGCACGTGGGAGACCGTGGCCGCGGTGACGCCCACCCGCTTCGCCACGTCGTAGATCGTGCACCGGCGCGCCTTCCTGCCGCCCCCCGGCGCGCCTTTTGCCGCGTCTGTCATCTAAGACGCCTCCTTCCCGAGGGCCGTCATCGCGCCAGCGCCCGCGCGGCGACCTCCATCATGATGAAGTGAGCCTGGCCCTCCACGGAGGTGCCCTCGCGATCAAAGGTGGGCGAGCCCGAGCAACCCCGCAGCACGCCGTCGTCCCCCACCCTCTGGGTCACCGCCCGCCGGGCCCGGTCCGCATAGCCAAGATACCGCCCGTCCAGCAGCCCCATCGCGACCATGCGGTAGATCCCGTAGGCGAACATCTCCGTGACCTCGCTCTCGAGGAACGTCCCCGCATCGTCCAGCACGTCGTGGAACAGGCCGTCCGCCCCCTGGAAGTGCAGCATGGCGTCCGCCAGCGCCGCGAAATCCCCGGCGATGGCGGCGGCCCGGGCATCCCCTGCGTCCAGCAGGATCCGGGCCATGCGCATCAGACCCACCAGCGCCCAGCCGTTGCCCACGCCCCAATGGCAGGGGCGGGAATAGCCCTGTTTAACCTCGTGCCATATGTGGTGATAGAGCCCCGTGGCGGGGTCGCACAGGCGCCGCTTCACGGCCTCATAGTAGGCCAGCCCCTCCTCGACATATCCGGCCAGCATCAGCGTGTGCGGTCCGACGGCCAGGCCGTCCGCCCAGACCTCCGCCCCGCCCAGCATGTGGTATCGAGCGCCGTCCGGGGTAGAGGGCGCGCGGCGGAGGAGGTAGTCCACGTTGCGCATCGCGGCGTCGATCATGGCCTGATCGCCCATCCGGCGGCCCGCCGCGAGCACCGCCTCCACGCAGAACGCCGGGTCCACGCTGGCGGGGGTGTTCTCCACGTCGCACAGCCGCCCGTCGGCGTTCTGCCGCACCACGCAGTCCCGGGCCATCAGCCCCATGGCGTCCATGTCCCCCAGCTCCAGCAGCGCCTGGGCGGCGACGCCCTGCTCCCAGCACTGCCGCGTCATGCACAGCATGGCCAGCCTTACCTTATCGATCATGGGATCACACCTCCGGGTGGCATTTGGGTTTGACGATGCAGCGGCATGCGTCATCCTGAACGAAATGAAGGATCTGCTTCCTCAATGGCATTGTATCATAAATTCGTATTCTCCGGAGCGCAGGGTCAGCGTCGTGACGCCGTCGGCGCACCGCCGTCCGGCGATGCCCGCCTCCCCGCGGGCCACGCAAATGTCGCCCAAATCACAGGGCAGCCTCAGCTCGCCCTCCGTGCCGCAGGGCAGGGACGCGCGATAGCGGATCCCGTCCCCTTCGAAGCGCCACGTCACCCCGATCGGCCCGCTGGCGCTGTGATACCGCGCCCGCATGCCGCCGATTGCCCGATCCAGCACCGGCTCCAGCCGCACCCGGCGATAGCCGTCCGCCGCCGGGGCGACGCCCGCCAGCCGCTCCAGAAGCCACGCGCCCGCGGCGGCCAGGCCGATGTGGTCGAAGGCGTTCATCTGGTGCGGGTGGAACGCACCTTCATAGATGCCGTCCCAGCGCTCCCATATCGCCGTCGCGCCCTGGCTGCGCATGTAGCCGAAGGACGGGTATGCCGTGCTGCGGATGAACGCCGCGGCCTCCCGCGCCAGGCCCAGCCTGCACATGCCCTGCAGCGCCATGGCGGCGGCGGAGGTGCCCCAGCTGATCCCGCCGCGCCGGTCCATGTCCGCCAGCACCCAGGCCCGCGCCGCGTCCAGCTCGTCCCCCTCGATCAGGTCGAAGGCCGCCGCCAGCAGGTAGCCCGCCTGGGTCGCGCCGCGCAGCAGCCGGTTCCGGCCCAGGAAGAACGTCCGGAAGGTCCTGCGGATGCGGCCGTACATCTCCCGGTAATACCGGGCCCGCGCCGCTTCGCCCAGCGATTCGGATATGTCCGCCATCAGCATGGCCTCCCGGGCAAACCACGCCGTGCCCAGCAGTGTGGGGTCGCAGGTGCCGTAGCCGTGGTCCGCGTCCGTGTGGCCGCCGTGGCCCAGGTCCAGCCAGTCGCGGCCCGTGGCGAACCGCAGCAGCCGGTCCGAGCTGTTCACCATGAATTCGAAATAGCGCTCCAGCGCCGGGAAGGCCTCCCGCACGGGCTGGTAGTCCCGGTACAGCCGCGCCAGCATCCAGGCGCAGTGCACCGCGATGTTGGATTGCAGATCCCCCACGAAGGGCTCGATGTCCTTCATCATCACCGCCGGGGCGATGGCCCAGAAGCCGCCGTCCCCACCCTGCCCGTCCAGGGCGTCCCGCAGCCACTTGCGCAGGAAAAGCGCGCTGTCGTTGAGCACGGCGGCGGTGTGCATGAAGAAGTGGCCGTCCGCGCCCCAGCCCAGGCGCTCGTCCCGGGCGCACACGTCGGTGGGCATGTCGCAGAGGTTGGACTGCTCCGTGTTGCGCAGCATCCCGATCACGCCGTCGACCGTGGGATCCTCCGAGGAAAGCTCCGTCGGGTCGGGCATCGCGCTGGAGATGGCGACGCCCTCGACGCCCAGCAGCTCCACCCGCTTCAGGCCGCAGATCTTCGCGTACCTGAACCCGTGATAGGTGAATTCCGGCTGGAAGCTCTCCTCGCCCTCGCCGGAGAGTATGTAGCAGTCGTGGGCCTGGGCGGAACGGTTCCCGAAGGTATACAGCCCGCCGCCGTCCCGCGCCAGCTCCTCGGCGTGGAAAAGATCGACCCGCGCGCCGCGCGCGCCGCGCACCCGGACGCACACCACGCCGGAGAAGCACTTGCCGAAGTCGACGATCAGCGCGTCGTCGCCCGTCTGCCTGAGGGACGCGGGCGCGATGCGCTCGACCTCAACGATGGGCACGCCCGGGTGCATCTGCGGCACATGGTCGTACTCCGCGCCCATCTCCACGGGGCTCCAGGCGCCATCGTCAAATCCCGGCTGACGCCAGCCCACAGGCTCCAGCGTGGCGTCGTAGCCCGCGCCGTGCATGATGTCCGCGTACAGCCAGGGGCCCACGCAGCCGCGCCAGCTGCCGTCCGTGACCACCGTCCGGCGGCGTCCGTCCCTGTATTCGATGTGCAGCTCGGCGCTCAGCCGGGGCTTCGCGCCCCACCACTGCCGCGGGTTGAGCCCGATATAGCCGGCGTACCAGCCGTCCGCCAGCACTGCGGAAAGCGCGTTGCCCCCGCCGTGAAGCAAGGAGGAAACCTCATAGCAGAGGCAGTACACGCGCTTTCGATAGTCGCAGTTGCCGGGGACCAGGTGTCCGGTCGTCGCTTTTATTCCGTTGATACAGACCTCCGCGAGGCCAAAGGCGCTGACGTAGAGCTGGGCGGAGGCCACCTCCGCGTCCACGTCGAACTCCCGGCGCAACAGCGCGGGTTTGGGCAGGAAGGGATGGTTCTCGCCCTTTTCAAAGTCGTCGGCGCAATAATAGGGAACCGTCGGGTCGTAGGCGTCCCTGCCCGCGTCATAGCCGATCCACCCGGCACGCCAATCCCGCTGCGCGACGCCCTGCCGCCAGGATGCGACGTCGCTCCAGTCCCCCGGAACGCCCGCCCCGTCCCACGCCCGCACGCGCCAGAAGGCCGCGGCGTTGGACGGCAGCGGCTGGCCGCCATAGGGGATCGAATTGTCCGCGGATTCAACCCTGCCGCTGTCCCAGAGCAGCGCGTCCGCCCAATCGTCGGCGCGGGCGGTCACCTGGACCTGAAACGCCGTCTGGGCCTGCCCATAGCCCTCCGCAGCGACGAACCAGCTCAGCAGGGGGCGTTCATTGCCGATCCCGATGGGATCGACCTTGTGGTCGCACCGCAGGTTTTCCGTATTGAGCACCGCATCCACCCGCCTTGTAATTCAATCGATTAAACTGAACCGTATAAAAAAACAGCTAACTCTATTATTGTCAGTATAGCATCATCCATGGACATTGTCAACAACTTTTGTCCGCGATTCCGTTCAATTTGTCACCTGTATTGAATTTGGAATGCGCCGGGCCGGAGCATGCGCTCCGGCCCGACCGTTTTATTGATCCTGTTCGTCCATCAGTGCGAAGGTGCGCATGGCGTCCTTGACGTTCTCCTTCATGGCCTCCCGGGCGGCGACCATGATCGCGGAGAAGAAGCGGGGCTCGTTCTTTTGCAGGCCCTTGAGGTACTCCTCGTCCGCGGTGCCGCCGCTCTTGTCCATGTAGGTGAAGTAGTTGATCTTGCGCACGCCGGAGCGGACCGCCTTGTGGAAGTCCTCTCTGCTGACGCCGGAGCCGCCGTGCATCACCACCGGCAGATACTCCGTCATGCCGCGCACGTTGCGCACCACGCTGAAATCCAGCCGGGGCTCGGTCAGGTAGATGCCGTGGGTGGTCCCGAAGGAGCAGGCCAGCGCGTCCACGCCGGTCTCCCGGACAAATTCCTTGGCCTGCAGGGGATCGGTGTAGATCTTCGTCTCGTCCAGCTCGCCGCTCTGGTCCCCCTTTCCGGATTCCCTGCGGCCCATGGAACCCAGCTCGGCCTCCACACCCACGCCCTTCATGGACGCCATCTCGACGGCCTTCTTGGTGTTTTCCACGTTCTCCTCGTAAGGGAGGTTGGAGCCGTCGTACATCACGCCGGTGAAGCCGATGTCCAGCGCCTTCTGCACGTATTCCAGCGTCTCGCCGTGGTCGAGGTGCACGCACACCGGCACGCTGGCCTTCTTGGCCGCCTCGACCATGATCGGGCCGATGACCGACAGCGGGATCCAGGATTCATGCACCTGGGCAAACTGTATGATGACGGGCAGCTTCAATTCCTCCGCCGCCCAGATCACGGCCTGGAGGCTCTCCAGGTTCGGGGTGTTGAAGGAGCCGATGGCAATCTTCTGCTCCTCCGCCTTCTTCAAAATCCATTGCAGGGTGACAAGCATTTTTCAAATCTCCTTCTGTCAGTTGGCTTCGCTGAATGTGATCGTCACGGCGGTGCGCACGCTCTCAAAGGGCGCGAGCGTCGGCAGCGTGCCGTTGGCGCGCTCGTTGACGCGCCCCATGATGTAGGTGTTGGAGGGCTCCAGGCCGCAGACGTAGTCGCCGCTGGCCATGCTGCGCCAGTGGGACAGGATCGGCAGCGTGTCAGACCATTCGATGGTCATGCGGGTGTTGAGCTTCGGATTGACGATGGCC
>ONHI01000002.1 GCA_900317565.1 uncultured Eubacteriales bacterium | reverse complement strand
TCCTGCTCGACAGGTTACGGCGAAGCGCTCATCCGGACCTTCAAAAAGCTGAGCAGCGACGAACTGGTCAACGTAAATCCTCACCCGCTGATAGAATTTCTGGAATACGACCACCCCGGAATGTACCAGCGGATAAAAGCAATCAGGGAGGCTGCTAATGGAAGAGAAGCATAACATGGATTATGATTTGTTCCGCAAGTGCTTAACAGAATGCCCGGACAATATTGACGAAACCTGGTTTATGTTCCTCGATGACCAGGATCGTGGCGAGTGTATCCTTGGCTATACTCCAATACTTTCCACCCCATGGAGCCAATGGACAGCTGATCCGAAGAGCCGCGAACCAAAGGCAAATCCAAGACCCTACTGGGTCGGGACCGGATGTGATGTGCATAATGGCGCAGACTTTGCCACCGCTGACGAGCTTCTCCAAGCTCCAATCTACGGAGGCCGCAGCATAGCGGAGGCATGGGAACAGGTATGTGTGTTCAATCTCGGAGGCGTACCGCTTGATGTCTGGTTTCAACATCATATTCCCGCCACGGAGATAGATGGATATTGGTCATTGGATCCCTCCCGGTTTTGTGTATGATAGTACCATCAAAACACGGGAGGGATTATCAATGAAAAAGAATCTGACGGAAATGGTCTTCATCCTGGACAAGAGTGGTTCCATGGCCGGACTGGAGGCCGACACCATCGGCGGCTTCAACAGCATGATCCAGCGTCAGAAGCAGGCGGACGGCGAGGCCCTGGTCTCCACGGTGTTGTTTTCCAACAGCAGCACGGTCATCCACGACCGGGTCGACCTGCGTAAGATTGAACCTCTGACGGATCGTCAGTACTATGTCGGCGGCGGCACCGCCCTGATCGACGCTATCGGCGGAGCGATCCACCACATCGCCATGGTTCACAAGTATGCCCGCGAAGAGGATCGCCCGGAACGCACCATCTTCGTCATCACCACGGACGGCATGGAGAACGCCAGCCGCTGCTACAGCAGCGACGAGGTGAAGGCCATGGTGCAGAAGGAAAAGGAGAAGTACGGCTGGGAGTTTTTGTTCCTCGGGGCTAACATCGACGCTGTCGAGACGGCCGCCCACATCGGCATCGGCGCGGACAGATCCGTCACCTTCAAGAACGATCACCGCGGCCAGCAGCTGAACTATGACGTCGTCGGAAAAGCAGTCCTTCACATGCGGGAATGCGCCGCACCCATGAGCGCGTCCTGGAAGGAGGACATCGAGGAGGATGTGCGCAAGCGCGGGAGGTGAATAGAATGAATAAGTGGAAATCCGGTATCATGGGCGTCGTAATCGGCGACGCCCTCGGCTGCCCCGTGCAGTTTGAATCGAGAGAAGAAGTGTCGAAACACCCGGTCACGGGCATGAGGGGCTTCGGAACCTTCAACCTCCCTGCCGGTTCCTGGACGGACGACAGCTCTCTGACATTGGCGCTTCTGGAGAGCATCCGGCGCACCGGTACTATCGACTATAAGGACATCATGGACAACTTCGTCAAATGGCTGGATGACGGCGCGTTCACCCCATACGGATACTCTTACGATATCGGGCGCGGAACGATAAACGCCATCCATCGGTACAAGCGGTATCATAAGCCGCTCAAGGCCGGCAACATCGATGAGCGCTCCAACGGCAACGGCAGCCTCATGCGGATCATGCCGGCAGTGCTTTACTGCATCCAGCATCATCTGAGCGACAGCGAAGCCATCGACATCATCCACAAGGTCGGCAGTCTGACCCATGCCCACATCCGGTCCAATATCGCCTGTGGACTTTACTACTTCATGACCTCTGCCATTCTGAATGAAGAAGGCAGCTTGACAAATCGGTTGCAGGCTGGGTTGGACAAAGGCTTTGCATTCTACGAGGCTTATCTGGCTGACCATGAGAATCTGGAATACTATGATCGGCTACGCAATCTCGACAGCTTCGGCGATTTGCCGGAGGACAGTATCCGTAGCACCGGATATGTCGTGGATACCCTTGAGTCCGCAGTGTGGTCGCTGGTCAACACCGACAGCTTCGCGGACGCACTGCTGAAAGCAGTCAACCTTGGTTATGATACCGATACCGTCGGCGCGGTTTGTGGCGGTCTGGCAGCGCTGTATTACGGGTACGACGCCATTCCCCAGGATTGGCTGGCGGCATTGCAGCGGCTCGATTGGATTGAATCCCTTTGCACAGACGGAAACGTCTGATGGGCATGGTGCTTGGCATCATGCCCTTTGTTTAGTTCGGAAAAACGCTTCTTGCAAAGCGACATCACCTATGGTAAACTTGGCTTATACATACAGGATGAGGATAAAGCAATGGCATACAGCATAGACATCGAAGCCGCAAAGGCTCTCGCAACACAAGCGCACGAGGGACAGACAGACAAAGCGGGGCTCCCTTATATCACGCACCCGGAGAGGGTCGCTGCCCGGCTGGACGCCCCTGGAGCGAAGGTAGTTGGCTGGCTGCACGATACGGTGGAGGACACCCCGTTGACCATTCACGACATTGAAACCGCCTTCGGCCCGGAAACCGCCGCCGCGGTGGATGCCATCAGTCGAAAAGAGGGCGAGTCATGGTCAGACTACCTGGATCGCGTGGCGGTCAACCCCATTGCCCGTCAGGTGAAGATCAGCGACCTGATCGACAACAGCAACCTGAGCAGGATTCCACATGTCACGCTTAAGGACGTAGACCGACAGAAGAAATACAACAAGGCGCTGAAAAAACTACTGGAGGAATGATTATAGACGGTTAAATGAGTAATGAGGATTTTAAACGTCTATTGAAGACAACCAATCAACCTCCAGTTGACTTCAACTTCCGGGTAAAGGATTGGACATCCCGATTGCTGTCTGATACAATGATGACAGTCCAGGACGAATAATCGCCATTGCCCGCTGGCCAGGGGCAGGCATCGGAGGTAATTCTATGTCGTTCGGTTCTACCATTAAGCGGCTTCGCAAAGAAAATGGGTACACCCAGGACCAGCTTGCCAACCTGCTCAGTGTTACTCCACAGGCCATCAGCCGTTGGGAAAACGACAGCGCTATGCCGGATATCAGCTTGCTTATCCCCATAGCGAATGTCTTTTCTGTATCCACAGATACGCTGTTGGAAGTTGATATAGCGCGGAACCATGAGCATATAGCTGACTTTGCGGAAAACGCCTTGACATTCTCCCCTCCCTACGGCTCCAAGATGGCGGAGAAATTGGCCATATATCGGGATGAGGTTCGGAAGTATCCTGATTCCATCGAACTTCGCGAAGCTCTGTACCAAATCCTCACTCACTATGTCAGCCTCACCGGCAGCTTTAAAGATCCCACAATCACTCGAGAGATGGCTTCTTTGGCTGAAGACATCATAGAGAAGGGCGGGAATGCAGATCACTACAAAACCATGCTGGCTTTCTTCTGCCAGGATCTGAATAATCCCGAACGTGCCAAGTCAATCGTAGACAATGCATCCGGTATAATGGCTTCAAAAGAAGTTCTACTGCCAACTTCTCTAACCGGTCGTAAACGGGTCGAGTCGCAAAAGAGGCTGATATATAAATGCGCTGATATCATTCGCCGCACGGTTTTTGATATGTATGATCAGCAGGGAACAACGCCAGCAGAGTTGCAAGCATTGGCGCCAGCAGAGAAGATTATGGATTACCTGTATGGCAAGGATTTCTCCCACCACTTCGAGAACGTCACGACACTTTACGTGGGGGTAAAGGCTTCATTGACGCGAGGCGACATAGCAGACGCACTCTGTCGGCTTGACGATCTTGTCTCGCGACTGGAGTTACAGGAACACGCATCCACCAATAATCCTGAACTGATCCCAGAATATGAGGTTGAACTTCATTATCTGTCCGGGCTTGGTCTGTTCAGTATCAAGAACCAGGCGACAATCCTTCTGAGGTATGTTCGCAATGACTTCGGAGATGAGGCTGCCAGAAACTGCGATCGTCTTGAAAAACTATGTCAATCAGACGGCGGCCAACTCAAAAGGGATTGCTTGGACTATATCATCAGCCTAACCCAGAAGTTGAAAGATGGCAGCTATGTAGATCCTGTACTGGAGGATGTAGAGAATGAGCACACTTAACGAGATTGAGCGACAGTTCGCGGAGCAGCTTCTGCTTGCTGTAAAGAACAAAGAATTCTCCGTCACTTACAGCGTTCTTGCTGAGCGCATCAGCACTCCGGTGATACCTCTCAACGTTGGCCGGAATATCGAAAATATTTCAGCTCTGTGCCATGAACTGGGCTTGCCGCTTCTTTCAGCCATAGTCGTGAATAAGAAAACAGGGAATGCCGGGGATGGTTTTTACCCTCTGTACGAGAGGCTCGGCATTCCGACAGAGGGTATGAGCGAGAAGGAACTGTGCTATAAGGAGCAGATAGCGATCCGTGATTGCAAAGAATGGTACAAGCTGGAGGACGCCCTCTGCCTTCAAATCGGCTTGCCACGTCCAAAGAGAATCTGGCTATACATTAAACCTGATAAAGCTGAATACTGCCTTCATGCCGTTGAAAGTATCCTTACGGAGAGGTATCACCGTGAAGGCGATCCCGCATTGCTTTCCTTTGCCTCTGGCGAACTCGCCCGCCGTGAACGGTATAAGTATAATGTTGCCAAACAAGGAAAGGACATCATGCAAGCTATTTCCTGGGGTGATCCGGGTATAGAGGATAGCAAAGCTGTCTTCCAAGCTGCGGGCAACGCCCTCCGCATCATTCCAGAAGGCTGGGACAACCAGCAGAACCTTGTGGACTGGCGGGACGTGGATTACATTTGGGACATGAAAGCCACGCGACCCTTTACAAGAGCGCTTCACAAGCTGTTTGCCACAGACGATGAAAAAACCGCTTTTGAGGCGCTGAGCAAAGCGGTTGGAGGCCGTTTCGCATTTATATCCTACTTCTTTTTCCTGAAGAACCCGGAACGATACGCGGTCATGCGGCCGCAATGGTTTGCAAAGCAGCTGCTCAAGCTCGGCGCTCCGACAACCTGTACCGACCGGTGTACATGGGAAAACTATCAACTGTACATGGCGATACTGCGAGAAGTCCGGGATTTCCTGCAGGAAAGAATCTCTGAGACGATCACCTTGATCGACGCGCACTCGTTTGTCTTTTCATTGTACCTCGTAGACGAATACAAAATCGCTGTACGGGAAGAAGGAGATGTCGAGGCGAACGATCTGGAAACCCGCGTTATCGTGGCTGGTACAGAAGGGAAACGCATCGCCTATTATACAACCAAATACGAGCGCAAGCCGCAATACCGAAAAGAAGCGATTCGGATTCATGGTTGCAGGTGTGCTGTCTGTGGCTTTGACTTTGCAAAGATGTACGGCGACCTTGGCAAGGGTTTCATAGAAGTACATCATGTCGTGCCTCTGTACAGCTTGGAGGAAGAGACTGTGCCTAATCCCGCGACTGATATGGTATGTCTGTGTCCCAATTGCCACAGGATGATTCATCGAAAGAAAGATGGAATCATGACCGTGGAAGAATTGAAGCGTATTATTGAAAGCAGGAAAAATTGATGCGCCACTATCTCTGTGAATGTACGGTTTGCCATACCCGGCAACAATACGCCTTTGATGAACCGTATCCGGGCTTCGGTGATTCATTCCCCAGACCATGTAATCAATGCGGCGAGATAACACCGCACAGCCGTGTTCTCACCAGAAAAGCAATGGCAGAGCTGCGGGCAGCGGAAGAGGAAGCCACTCTGCGTCAAGAAATTGTCGAAAAGTGTGAACGGATGGGTTTTGCGTGTCGTTTCGTTTACGAGTCTGTGGTCATCTTAACGCCTGTTTCATCCTGGCAGTTTGATTACCACAGGCGTTTGAAAACCCTTCGCCATGAGAGTACTATCAAGGTGAATTTCAAAACGGGCGATCCTGCCTTCACCCATGAGCAATTCCGCGACAGGAAAATGAGCAACGATGAGGTGATTGATTACATCGCCGCGCACGATGCTTGGAGGGCAAAACAGTGAAGCACCCATTTAACCGCATGACAGAAGAAGAGAAGCTCTCCGCCTTCCGGGTAATGCTCCGAAACGCCGCCTTCGCAGTTTTCCTCGGCGGGGCGGGTGTGTCCACGGAGAGCGGCATCCCGGACTTTCGCAGTAAGGATGGACTGTATCATAAGACCGAAAAGCGTTTCGCCAGCTATCAGCCGGAATACCTTTTGAGCTATGAATGCCTGCGCAACGAGCCGGACGTGTTCTTTGACTACTACCGCAGTCATCTGGACGCAAGGTCTGTAGAACCCAATGCGGCGCATAAGATTCTGGCCCAGTGGGAGAAGGACGGCAAGCTGGCCGGCGTCGTCACCCAGAATATCGACGGGCTTCACCAGAAGGCCGGAAGCGTGAATGTTCAGGAAATCCACGGGACGACCTGGCGCAACCACTGTACCATCTGTAACGTCGCTTATGGCGTGGATTTCATCTTTGAGAGCACCGGCAAGCCACGCTGCCCGAAGTGCGGTGGCATGGTACGTCCAGATGTCACCCTCTACGGTGAATTCCTGCCGAAGGAAGCGCATGACAAGGCACAGAAGATGATCCGCGACGCCGACCTGCTGATCATCGGAGGGACGTCCCTTCAGGTCGGCTCTGCGGCAGGGCTGGCAAGGCAGTTCTGCGGAGGTCGCCTGGTGATCATCAACAAGAGCAAAACACTGATGGACGGGGAGGCCGACCTCGTCTTCCACGATAGCATCGGGAAGATACTCTCGACGGTCAATTCTATGCAATGAGGTGCGAAATGAACGAAACTATACGACAGCTTTACGAACGCAAGTCAGTTCGCGTTTTCACCGATCAACCGATAGATGAGACGGATGTTCAGGCCATCCTACGCGCCGCGGCGATGGCTCCCACTGCCGGCAACCAGCAGCTCTATACCATCCTGCGCGTGACCGACCCGGCATTGCTTTCCCGGTTGGCAGAGTCCTGCGACCATCAGCCCTTCATCGCGAAAGGGATGCTGGTGCTGGTCTTCTGCGCGGACTGCCTTAAATGGTACGACGCTTTCCGTGACGCCGGCTGCAAGCCCCGCAAGCCCGGCCCAGGCGATCTGCTGCTGGCCGTAGACGATGCTCTGATCGCTGCGCAGAACGCCGTCATCGCTGCGGAATCCCTCGGCATCGGCTCCTGCTACATCGGCGACATCATGGAAAACATGGAGACTCAGCGGGATATTCTTGGCTTGCCCGAGTACGTCTTCCCCGCTGCCCTGCTGGTGTTCGGCTATCCGACAGAGCAGCAGAAGGAGCGCAAAAAACCGGAGCGCCTGGATATTCAATATATCGTTCAGGAGAACCAATATCGGCGCAAAGACAGCGCTGAGCTGAGGGAAATGTTCTGTGGAAAGGCTGCTGATGGGGATTATGAATCGTGGATGCGTGCCTTCTGCCAACGGAAATACAACTCCGATTTCGCTAAGGAAATGAGCCGATCGGTGTCAAAATATCTGAAACAATATGAGTGAGGGCATGACAAGCCGCTAAAAAAAGAATGTTAATTATTCGTTTAGCTGCATTCTCGTGAGATCAACAGAAACGAACGCTTACAAAAAAGGAGACACGAAAATCGCAAAAAGGAGACATGAAAATTTGAAAATGCCGTAATTACAAGGGGTTTGGCGTTCATAGAGCACGGTTCAAGTCCTGTTCCCTCACCTTGGGAAACAGGACTTTACTCTTTGCAAACCTCTTTCACCAAATCTCCGTCATTTTGTCACCAGTCCAAAGCCCTGTCGTGATATAATGGTAGTCACCATTTTCAAGGGGAGGTGCCGGTATGATTTCCTATTTCCGTTTATGGCGACTCCTTGAACGGCGTGGGTACTCCAGAAAGGATATCACCTGGCTGGCTGGAATCAGCGACAGCACCTATAGAAAACTGCTGAACAGCGACTCTGTTCGCATGGATGTTCTTGAGAGAATCTGTAAGGCTTTAAACGTGGATGTCGGCGACATTTGCAGTTTCAGACACTACAATCCAAATGTATAACCTGGTTTATAAATATTCATATTATTTCAAATTTAGACAAATGAACCGCCTGCTCTGATGGCTTTATTCGTAGGAGCCTAAGAACTGTCTATATACAGCTTCTTAGGCTCCTACGCTTAACCCTTCAATAAACCCTTTTGGTCCAATAAGCCCATTTTTAACCCCTATAAAAAGGGTTAAACGAGGTCAAATCAGGACAAATCCAGACAGCGCCAAAAAAGAGAAAAACCCCGAAAACCGTTGCGGCATCGGGGTTTTGGGGCTTCTTTAGCGCTTGGAGAACTGGGGCGCGCGACGGGCAGCCTTCAGGCCGTACTTCTTGCGCTCCTTCATGCGCGGATCGCGGGTCAGATAGCCGGCCTTCTTGATGGCGGGCTTCAGATCGGCATCGGCCTTCACCAGAGCGCGGGCAATGCCATGGCGGATGGCGCCGGCCTGGCCGGTGAAGCCGCCGCCCTTGCAGTTGACGACGACGTCAAACTTGCCCAGGGTCTCGGTGAGGACCAGCGGCTGACGGACCACAGTTTTCAGGGTCTCGTAGCCGAAATACTCCTCCAGGTTGCGCTTGTTGATGGTGATGTTGCCCTCACCGGGGATCAGACGAACGCGGGCGATCGCCTTTTTCCTTCTGCCGACAGCATGGAAACAAACATTACTCATGATTTCGTCCTCCTCCCTATTACAGCTTCAAAGCTTCGGGCTTCTGAGCCTGCTGGTTGTGCTCGGGGCCGGCGTACACGAACAGCTTCTTGGCCATCGCGTAGCCCAGGGGGCCCTTGGGCAGCATGCGGCGAACGGCCTCGCGGAAGGCGAACTCGCTCTTCTTGGCCATCAGCTTGCGATAGGGGACCTCCTTCAGTCCGCCCGGATAGCCGGTGTGATAGCGATAGAACTTGTTGTCCAGCTTCTTGCCGGTCAGAACAAGCTTATCGGCGTTCACGACGATGATATAGTCGCCACAGTCACAGTGAGGCGTGAAGGTGGGCTTATGCTTGCCGCGCAGCATGGAAGCGACCTGGGAAGCCAGGCGGCCGAAAACCATGCCCTCTGCGTCGATGACGTACCACTTACGCTCGACGTTCTGGGGATTCGCCATATAAGTACTCACGAGTGTTTTCCCTCCAATTTCGATCGCCGGTGCATCCACCGGCCCGCGGAGCCGCCCGAGGGCGCGCGCCCGCATATCTCAAAGATCAATGCTTTTGCAAAAGTGTGGTCAGTACCTTCGCAATCATGTCATTGCCCGGGGCTAGTGAGCGTATTGACACAAGATGTATTATATCCAATTTCAACCGCTGCGTCAACGGTTTTTCCGGCGTGTTTTCAACATTTAACATCATCTGCGCAGCTGCTCCGCCAGGCCGCCCAGCGCCGCCGCCAGCGTGGACGCGGCGCACAGATATGTAAAGGCCGCGCTCAGCCAAAAGCCCGCCAGTCGCCAGCGAGCGGCCAGGACCACCGTGGGCAGCGCCTGGGCCAGCAGCTGCCGTCCGCCCCGGGCGATGGCAGCGTTGGCGCACAGCAGCACCATCGCCAGCGCGCCGCCGCAGAGCAGCCCCAGCCGTCCGGGCCGCGCGCCGCCCCGGCTGAATCGCAGGGCGATCGATGCGGCCATGCCGGCGTTCAGCGCGCCGTAGAGCAGCGCCAGCAGCGCCGCCGCCGGGAGGCTGCCCTCCAGCGCAAGCTGCGTGTCCCCGGGCAGGTAGACCCGCACCGGTCTGGGGTCCGCCGCCAGCGCCGCGTAGAACAGCACGCCCGTCGCCAGCGCCGCCCCGCCCACCCAGGGCAGGGGCCGCAGCCGCGCCAGGTTGACCAGCAGCGCCAGGGCCAGCGCGATCCCCGCGCCCCACAGGAAGCCGTTTCGCACCGGCAGCGTCAGCGCACCGATCTCCCCCGCCCCGCGCAGCATCATCGCGGCGGTCAGCGCCATCAGCAGCGCGTGCATCGCCCCGGCGACGCCGCCCGTCCGCGGTCCCAGAAGCTGGCGGCAGGCCCCGGCAAAGCCCGTCGCACCGGACGTTCCCGCCCAGCGGCACAGCAGCGTTGTCAACAGGGCGAACACAACAGCGGCGAAGCCTATGCCCACCCAGGACGCGCGGCCCAGCTGGGCGAAGAACAGCACCAACTCCCGCCCGGAGGCGTAGCCCGTCCCGGCCACCGCCCCCATCACCGCCAGCGCGGCGCGGAGCTCCTTCCCCTTATCCATGACAAAACCCCCGTTTCACATCGATCGTATGCGAAACGGGGGCAAATCATTATCACGGATTGGCGGCCTCGGCCTCCCGGGACAGCTCCTCGGCGGTCTTGTCCACCGGGGTCTGCTCGCCCAGGTTCCAGTACGCGGAGGGGTCCTCCACGCCGTCGGGAGCCACGCCGTCGCCCATCAGCTCCGGGGGCCGGGTGACGGTCTCGGCGGACTCGGCGAACTGGGGGTCATGGATGCCCTCGCCGCCGTCGGTCCGGGCCAGGCGGATCGCCCCGCCCAGCAGCCGCAGGGCCAGCACCACGGCGACGATCGCCAGCACGGCCACGACGGCAAGGCCCACGGCCTTCGGCCACAGGGGCCTGCGCCTTCGCCTGCTCAAACGTTATATTTCCGGATGAACTCCGGCACCTCGTCCTCGGGCACGCTGATGGACAGCACAAAACTGCAGTGGTGGGCGTTGGAGATCTTTTCCAGGTTCTCGAAGAACTTCTCCATCTCGATGTCGGTCAGGGGGGTCTTGACCAGCTTCTTGAAGGCGTCCACGGAGATCAGGGAGAGGTCGAAATCGGCGGACAGCATGCCGCACACAAAGGCGAGAAACTCGCTGGCGGTGCACTTATAGGCCACGGGATATTCGCTGGCATCGACGAAGCGAATCTCATGGCGCAGGTCGTACATATAGCGCTTGTCGTCGTCGATGAAGATGATATTGCCGTGCTCACTCTTGAGCGCTTCGTTGGTCAGGTCGATCAGGCGCTTGGTCTTGCCGCTGCCCTTGTCGCCCAGTATCACTCGTATCATGGTAATCCACTCCTTTATATTTAAGGTGGTTCATATTGATTATACTATAGACCGCGAAAAAAAACAAGCTGTGCCCGTGTGTTTATTTTGTAGCGGTCCCGGCAGGAATTTCAGCCTGTCGGTCGAATATCACTACATACTTATCACAGGGAGGTTTTCCCATGGCACAGGAGAACAACGCCAACATCATGGAGCGCACCGTCGACACCAAGCGGGTGTTCGACGGGCTGATACTGCACATCGACCACGTCACCAACGTGCTGCCCAACGGCAAGACCGCCGCCCGGGAGATCGCCCGCCACGTGGGCGCGTCCGCGGTGGTGCCCGTGGACGGGGAGGGCAATGTCTGGCTGGTGAAGCAGTTCCGCGCGCCGCTGGACAGGGTGCTGCTGGAGATCCCCGCCGGCAAGCTGGATTACAAGGAGGAGGACCGCCTGGAGGCGGCGAAGCGGGAGCTCCGGGAGGAGACCGGGCTGACCGCGGCCAGTTGGACCCACCTGGGCGACATCGTCACCACGCCCGGCTTCAGCGACGAGAAGATATCGCTGTACCTGGCCCGGGAGCTTTCCGCCGGGGAGAGCCACCCCGACGAGGACGAGTTTTTGAACGTGGTGCGCGTGCCGCTGGGCGAGCTGACGGCGATGATCATGCGGGGCGAGGTGCCCGACAGCAAGACCATCTGCGCCGTGCTGATGGCGGACCGGGTCGTCAACGGGTGAGCCGGAGGCGCGCATGATCTACACCGACAGCTATACCTACATGCCAGAACTGAACACGCCCCGCCTGCGGCTGCGCAGGCTGACCATGCGGGACGCGGAGGACATATTCCGCTACAGCCGGGACGCCGAGGTGGCCCGCCACGTGCTGTGGGACCCCCACCGCACGCTGGGCGACAGCCGCGCCTACCTGCGCTACATGCTGCGGCGCTACCGCAACCATGAGCCCGCCAGCTGGGGCATCGAATGGCGCGAGACCGGCCAGATCATCGGCACGATAGGCTTCATGTGGATCCAGAGCGACAACAACGCCGCCGAGGTGGGCTATTCCCTGGCCCGCAGCTTCTGGAACCACGGCGTGATGACCGAGGCGCTGAAGGCCGTGATCGCCCACGGCTTTGGCAGCATGAACCTGAACCGCATCGAAGCCCAGCACGAGACCACCAATCCCGCCTCCGGCGCGGTGATGCGCAAGTGCGGCATGGTCCGGGAGGGCACGCTGCGCCAGCGGCTGTACAACAAGGGCCGCTATGTGGACGTGGAGCTCTACGCCATACTGCGCCGGGATTACGGCAACCGGGCGCAGCGGGGATGAACGCAAAAACGCGGCGCACGCGCGCCGCGTTTTTGCGTCGTTATCAGCTCAGGCTCTCGCCGTTCTCCAGCGCGGTCATCATGTCCACGCGAATCTGGTGGCGTCCGCCCAGGAAATCGGTGTTCAGGAACACGTCCACGATCTTCTCCGCCATCACGGGGCCGATCATCCGCGCGCCCATGGCGATGATGTTGGCATCGTTGTGCTGGCGGGACAGCTCGGCGCTCACCGGCTCGGAGCACACCGCGCAGCGGATGCCCTTGACCTTGTTGGCGGCGATGGAGATGCCCAGGCCCGTGCCGCAGATCAATATGCCCTTGTCGTATTCCCCGGACAGCACGGCCTTCGCCACCTTCTCCGCATAGATGGGATAGTGGTTGCTGGCCGGCTCGTCGGTGCCGAAGTTGACCACCTCGTGGCCCTGCTGCTCCAGGTACTTCACGATGTGCCACTTCAGATCGACGCCCACATGGTCGTTGCCTATCGCGATTCTCATAGCCCACATTCCTTTCGTCGCACCGTTATAGTATCACTTGAACCATATAAATTGGCAGAACAGCACGAACAGCACGATCCCCAGGCACATCACGCCGGTGACCAGCAGGGCGGCCTTCAGCGCGCCCCACACAAACACGCGGCTCTCCTCCCGGGTAAGCTGCACCCGGGGCGGCTCGGGGCCGTCCTCCCCCATTCCGGGGGCGCGGGATGCACCGGGGGCTTCGGGAGCGTACCAGGGCATGCCCTCCACGTTCATGCTGACGATGGTCCGGCCGTCGTCGCCCTCGGGCAGGTCGGAGCGAAAGCGCCCCACCGACCCGCTTCGCGGGCTACCTCCCCATTGCGATGGGGAGGCTTTGGGGCCTGTTTCGGCTTCACTATGCTTCCCCACCGCAGTGGGGAAGTCCCCGCGCAGCGGGGGATAGGGCTCCCCTTTCGGCTTACGCCTTGTCATAGCCGCTCTCCGGGTCATAGATGTGGCAGGCCACGCGATGGCCGTTGCCCATCTCCAGCGTCCGGGGCGCCTTCTGGCTGCAAACCGACCGGCACTCGCGGCAGCGGGTGTGGAACTTGCAGCCCGACGGCGGGTTGGCCGGGGAGGGGATGCTGCCCTCCAGTATGATGCGGTTCATCTTCACCGTGGGATCGGGAATCGGAATCGCGGAGAACAGCGCCTGGGTGTAGGGATGCAGCGGCTTGGCGAAGATCTCCTCCTTGCTGGCGTACTCCACCATGTTGCCCAGGTACATCACGCCCACGGTATCGGAGATGTGCTGCACCACCGACAGGTCGTGGCTGATGAACAGGTAGGTCAGGTTGAATTCCTTCTGCAGGTCCTCCAGCAGGTTGATGATCTGCGCCTGTATGGACACGTCCAGCGCGGACACGGGCTCGTCGCACACGATGAAATCCGGGTTCAGCGCGATGGCGCGGGCGATGCAGATGCGCTGGCGCTGGCCGCCGGAGAACTCATGGGGATAGCGGTCCTTCTGGTAATCGTGCAGGCCGCAGGCCTTCATGATGCGGCTGACATAGGCGTCGTGCTCGCGTTCGGGCACCAGGTGATGCTCCCGCACGGCCTCGCCGATGATCTCGCCCACGGGCAGCCTGGGAGACAGGCTGGAATAGGGATCCTGGAAGATCAGCTGGATCTTCGGGCGGAATTCCCGCAGGCTCTTGCCCTTCAGCTGGTCCAGGTGGGTATCGCCGTTGAACACGACCTCGCCGGAGGTCTTCGGCGTCAGGTCCAAAAGCGTCTTGCCCACGGTGGTCTTGCCGCAGCCGGACTCGCCCACCAGGCCCATCGTGGTGCCCCGCTTGATGGAGAAGGACACGTTTTCCACGGCGTGCACCTGACCCACCACGCGCCCGAACAGGCCGGCGCGGATCGGGAAGTACTTGCAGAGGTTGCGGACCTCCACCACGTTTTCATAGGCGGAACTCATGCTCAGGACCTCCCTTCCTTAAAGTAGCGCCAGCAGCTGACGATGTGGGTGTCGGTGACGTGCACCTCGGGCGGATACTTGCCCTGGCAGCGCTCCACGCACTTTTCGCAGCGATCGCGGAAATAGCAGTAATCGGGCATGTTCACCGGGTTCGGCACCGCGCCGGGGATGGAATACAGTCGCTCGACGGTCTTGTTGATCACGGGCTTGGATTCCATCAGGCCGATGGTGTAGGGATGCCGGGGATCGAGGAAAACCTCGTTGGCCAGGCCCTTTTCCACCACGCGGCCGGCATACATGACCACCACGTAGTCGGCCATCTCGGCGATGACGCCCAGGTCGTGGGTGATCAGCATGATCGATGCGTTGATCTCGCTCTTCAGGTTGCGCAGCAGCTCCAGGATCTGCGCCTGAATGGTCACGTCCAGCGCCGTGGTGGGCTCGTCCGCGATGATCAGCCGCGGGTTGCAGGCCAGCGCCATGGCGATGACGATCCTCTGGCGCATGCCGCCGGACAGCTCGTGGGGATAGCGGTTGTAGATGCCCTCGGCGTCGGCGATGCCCACCATCTTGATGCTCTCGATGGAGCGGGCCTTCACGGCGTCCTTGGACATGTGGGGATTGTGCAGCGATATGACCTCGTCCAGCTGGAAGCCGATGCGGAACACCGGGTTCAGCGAGGTCATGGGCTCCTGGAAGATCATCGACACGATGTTGCCGCGGACCTTCTGCATGGCCTCGATGGGCATCTTCGCCACGTCGTAGGCCTTGTCGCCCAGGTTCAGCCGGATGTGGCCGTCCACGATCTGGCCGTTGGGGCGCTGCACCAGCTGCATCAGCGACAGGCTGGTGACGGATTTGCCGCAGCCGGACTCGCCCACGATGCCCACGGTCTTGCCCACGGGCACCTCGAAGGTCACGCCGTCCACGGCCTTGACCGTGCCCACGTCGGTGAAGAAATAGGTGTGAAGGTTGTCGAATTCCACCACGTTGCCGTTGTCCTGCATGGTGGTCAGGTATTCGTTCTCCGGCACGTGCTTGCGGGAGAGCCGCTTGTCCAGCTGCTTGGTGATTTTGACGTTTTCACGGCTGATGCGGCGGGATTCCCGGGCGGAGATATAACTGGTTTCCTTGCTCTTCTTGCTCATGATCCTGCCCTCCCGTCAACGCTTCATCTTGGGGTCGAAGGCGTCGCGCAGGCCGTCGCCGACGAAGTTGAAGCCCAGCACCGTCAGCACGATCAGCACGCCCGCCGGAATCCAGATGTACCAGAAATTGGTCATGACATAGATGTTGCTGGCGGCGTTGATGATGGAGCCCCAGGAGGCCAGCGGGTATTTGATGCCCAGGCCCAGGAAGCTCAGCGTGGCCTCCGTCAGTATGATGCCGCCCAGGCCCATGGTGGCCTGCACGATCAGCAGCGGCATGACGTTGGGCACCAGATGGCGGAATATCCTGCGGCTGACCCGGATGCCGGTGGCCTCCGTGGCGACCATGAAGTCCTGCTCGCGCAGGGACAGTATCTGGCCGCGCACCACGCGGGCCACGCCGGTCCAGCCCATGATGCCCATGATGGCCATCAGCAGGAATATGCGGGTGTAGGGCGGGACCTCGAAGGCGTCCATGATGGCGCCCGCGATGATCATCATCGGGTAGTACGGAATGGAGTTGAACAAATCGACGAAGCGCATCAGCAGCGTGTCCACCCAGCCGCCGAAGTAGCCGGAGACGCCGCCGATGATGATGCCGATCAGGTTCTCCAGCAGCATGACGATGAAGCCGACCATCAGGGAGATGCGGCCGCCGTACATCAGGCGGGTGAGCACGTCCATGCCGTGGTCGTCGGTGCCCAGCGGGTGGGCCATGCTCGGCGCGGCGTACATATCGATCAGGTAGGTCTGCTGCTCGGTGTAGATGATATAGTTGTTCCCGCGCATGCGGATGGTATGCTTCTCGGTCTCGCCGTCGGCGTTGACGTACTCAAAGGCGGTCTGCTTGTCGGCGATGGCCTCGGCCACGGCCGTCTTGTAGTCCACCGGCAGGAACACGCCGCTGGTGACGGAATTGACGATGACGTTGCTGACCGTGGTCATGGGCGCGCTCTCGCCCTGGCGGCTGATCACCGCGCCGGAATCGTCGGGCGTGAGGGTGTAATTCTTGCCGTCGGCCGTAAAGCTCCGCTTGCCGGAGCGCAGCGCCAGCTCGGCGGCGCGGCGGAAGGCATAGCCGGAGACGACTTTGTCGTCGGCGCTGTCATACACGTCGTAGGACAGCAGGCTGGCGATGGCGACCTCGCTCACGGTGCCCAGGTTGTAGGACTTGGCCTTGCCCTTGGAGAGCATGTAGCTCTGGCCGTCCACCTCGAATTCGCTCTGATTGGACTGGGCGGCCGCCAGCGCGGCCTCCTTGACCTCGTCGGAGATCTCCTCGCCGGGGTTGGCCTTGACGTCCGCGATCTTGCCCAGCAGCGTCACGGTGCCCAGCTCCTTGGCGGTGCCGATGGAGAAGAAATCCTCGTCCAGCCTGCGCACCGTCCAGGCGGCGCCGTCGGCGTCGAAGGACACGCCCTCATCCCCCGCTTCCTTGATCACGCGGCTGAAGTTGGCGCGCACCAGCGTGCTCAGCGGATTGCCGTCTGCGGTGAAGAAGCGATACTCAGTGTTGACCACGGCGCTGGCATATTCCTTGGTGGCGCTGTCGGTCTTATAGAACACCTGGTCCTGGCGGTACGGGGAGATCACGCCGCCCAGGAACGAGAATACGAACATGAATACCAGTATGATGATGCCCGCGATGGCCAGCTTGTTGCGGATGAACCGCTTGAAGACCATCATGCCGGGAGACAGCACCTTGACGCGGCGGCCGTCGTCCAGGCTGAGCTGCTCCTGATTGTTGACAGAATTGTTTTCGCTCATGTGGAACGTCCTCCTTTCCGCGTCAGTTCACGCGCACGCGGGGGTCGACCACCGCGTACATGATGTCCGCCAGCATCAGGCTGGCCTGGGTCAGCGCCAGCAGGAACACCGAGTAGAACATCGTGAACGGCAGATCGCCCGCCACCATGGCGTCATAGGAAATATAGCCGATGCCGGGGATCTGGTACAGCGTCTCGGTGATCATGGAGCCGCTGAACAGGCTGGGCACCAGATAGCTCATATAGCTGACCAGGGGGATCAGCGTGTTGCGGAAGGCGTGGCGGTTGATGACCACCCGCTCCGACAGGCCCTTGGCCCGGGCGGTGCGGATGTAGTCGGCGTTCAGCACCTCCAGCATGTTGGTGCGGGTGTAGCGGGTCAGACCGCCCACGTTCAGCATCGTCAGCGTCAGCGTGGGCAGCACCATGTGCTGCACCATGTCCCAGATCTTGCCGGACGCGGACAGCTGCTCGTGATAGCGGCCCACGATGCCGTAAAGGTCAAACCAGTTCAGCTTCACCGCGAACGCGAACTTCAGCACCGTCGCCAGGAAGAAGGTGGGCAGCGAAATGCACAGCATGGCAAACACGGTGATGCCGTAGTCGAACCCGCTGTACTGGTGCCGCGCCGCCTGGATGCCCAGTGGGATGCAGATCGCCACCTCCAATATGAGTGTGATGATGTTCAGCACCACGGAGTACCAGATGACCTGGCCGAACTTTTCGGTGACGGGGATGCCGTACTTCCAGCTGACGCCAAAGTCACCCTTCAGCACGCCCCCCAGCCAGTTGAAATAGCCGGTGATCACGTCGTCGTTCATGTGATAGGCCTCGTTCAGCTCCGTCAGCCATTCCTGGTAGCTCTTGCCGCCGGTGGTGGAGGAGGCCGCGGCCCTCTGACGGGCCATGCTCTCCACGAAGCTGGTGGGCAGGCAGCGCATCACGCCATAGATGATGAACGCGCCCAGGAATATGATGACGAGCGCAAGCGCGGTGCGCCGGACTATGAATTTCCACACGGTCGCTTTCCCCCCAAATGTGATGTATCTTCCGGGTCCCCTCGGCCGGCCGATCTGCCGGGAATGACGAACGCTCTAGTAGGGGCGGCGTTGCGCCGCCCGCCCAAAACGAATGGGCGGTTTCCGGCGGGCGGCGCAACGCCGCCCCTACGGATCTCCCCGCGAATCACAGATCGAGCGAATCGGGAATCCCTCTTGAAAAGTCCCAAAGCCGCTCCCTCCCCCGCGAGGGGGAGGGGGCGGCGGGAGTCAAACCATAATTACACTGTTGGAGAGTGGAATTACTGGGCCGCCTCGACCATCTTCATGGTCTCGACCTCGGACAGCCAGCCCCAGAAGGTGGTGACGTCGCCGGTCACGGTCGGGATATCCACGCGCTCGGAGCTCGCGATGACGATGTTCTGGCGCTGATAGGTGGGAACCTCAACCGCCCAGTCGATGATCTCGTCCAGCGCGGCCTTGTAGACCTGCTTGCGGTAATCCTGGTCGTCGCTCTGGCGGGCGTCCACGATCAGCTGGTCCAGGGTGTCGCTCTGGATGTGATAGTGGTTGGAATCGGAGCCGCCGCGGCCCACGATGCCGGAGGAGTGGTACACCTGATACATGTCAGGATCGATGGTCGCGCCCCAGGCCGCGCACCACATGTTCTGAGTGCCGGCGTCCAGCGCATCCCACAGCACGTTGCTGTCGGCGGGGTCGTTGATCTTCAGCTCGATGCCGATCTGCTCCAGGGCGTTCTTGGCATCGGTCAGGATGGCGAAGGCCGGGTGATCGCCGGTGCCGTCGCCGGGGATGATGGCCTCATAGGACAGGGCAGCGCCTTCGGGAGCCTCGGTGAACTTGCCGGATTCCTCGTCGAAGGTGTAGCCAGCGGCCTTCAGGAAGCCGATGGCGGCCTGCAGCGCGGCGTCATACTTCTCTTCCTGGGTCATCTCGGCGGTGTAGATGTCGTTGCCGTCCACGTCCACGGAGAAGGCCACCTTGTAGCCCTCGTCGGTGGCCTGCGGGGCCGCCCAGGAGGTGGTGGAGATGGGATAGTTGATCACGGCCGCAGCGTCGCCATAGTAGCTGTCGATGGCGGTGTCGCGATACACGGACAGGATGGTGGCGAAGGCCTTGCGCAGGTTCTTGGAAGCGTCGCTGCCGGGCTCGCCCGCCACGTTCATGGTGTCGGCGTTCATGCCGATGTAGCCGTAGCCCAGGTTGGCCACGGAGTAGGTGGTCACGACGTTGCCGGTCACTTCGCCGTTGTCGTTGAAGGAGCGCAGCATCTCGAAGTTGGACTTGGAGCCGGTCATCTCGCCGCCGTCGGCGGTGCCGGTCTGCACAGCGGTGGCAACCTCGGTCGCCTGGGTCTCCTTGTACTGGAAGGACTTGATCTCGGGAGCGCCCTTGTAGTAGTTCTCGTTCGCCTCGTAGTAGACCACGCGGTTCTCATACTTCACGAACTTGTAGGGGCCGGCGCCCATGGGCTCGGCGTTCTTGGACTGGATCAGGCTCAGATCGCCGAAGGGATGGCCAAACTTGTTGTTCTCGTAGTCGTACTGCTCGGGATCGCCATAGTAGTGCATCGGGGCGATGGACAGGCCCAGGATGCTGTACACGGCGGGCGCGGAGTAGCCGTTCACCAGGACCTGCACGGTGTAGTCGTCCACGCGCTTGATGCCCTCGATGTTGGGCACGCCAGCGGAGACGTCGATGTCCAGATCGGCGACGATCTGATCGGACAGGGCGGCGTTCGCCTCGTCAGAGGTGGTGCCGGTGGCGGACTCGGTGGCGGCATAGGCGTCAAAGTCTCCCGCATAGGCTTCCTTGGTGGCGGCCACATAGTCCTCGATGGTGGGATACTGCTCCTCGGCCAGGTTGAACTCAGCGCCGTTGGAAGCGGTCATGATGGTCAGGTCATCGTTGGCCGAGCCGAAGCCCCACAGCATCATGCCCAGGGCGACCTTCAGGCCGTCGTTCTCGCCGACCTCTTCGTAGGTCTTGCCCAGCATGGGCTCGGAGTAGTCGGGGCCGTAGTTCTCGTAGACATAGTCCACGATGCCCTGCACGTCGCTGGCCCACAGCTCGTTGATCTTGTTGTAGTAGGCGTCGTAGGCCTCCTGGGTGAAGGGATCGCCTTCCTGCACGGTATAGTCGAAACCGGCGGCCTTGACAGCCTCGATCACGGCGTTGACCTCGTCCAGGGAAGCCTCGGGGATCTGCGTGCGATAAGCCTGCAGGCCCAGGATGTCATAGCTGTTCAGCGTGGTGGAGCCGTTGTAAGCGGGATCCAGGAACACGTAATAATTAAAGATGACGTCGTCGATGGTCATGGGCTCTCCGTCGGAGAACTTCAGATCCTCGCGCATCTTGTAGGTGTAGGTGGTGATGTTCGTCGCCTCGTCGAAGTCGACGGACAGATCGCCGGTGCCGTAGTAGGTGTAATCCGTGCCGTTGTAGGCGTGGGTCTCACCCTCGATGCCGTTGTAGATGATGCCGCCGGTGCGGTCGGTGGTCATCATGCTGGCCTGGGTCATGTTCACGACGTCCTGATCATAGGCCGTATCGGCAAAGTAGGGGGAGAACTTCTCGGACAGGGTAGAGGTCGCGACAACCAGGGGCGTGCCCTGATCGGCGGTCTCCGCCACCGCGCCCATCACGCTCAGCAGCATGACGGCAGCCAGCAGCATTGCCAAAAGCTTCTTCATCTAAGGTCAACCTCCTTGTATTCCTTCCGCGTTGCCGCAGAAGTATTCTATTTAACTATACAGCAATTCGCGAAAATTGTCAACGCGCAGATGGGGAATAATCACAGCCAGTTTATCCTTTTTCAGGAAAAATCCGCATAATTTACACAATGACGAAATGAATGTGCGGGGGATGGCGTCGTCCCGCCCGCCCCCTTGCGCGGTGTGCTATACTATAGAAAAAGAAATGTTCACCGGGAGGGCGTCATGAAGGAACGCAGGTACAAGAAGGAATATCGCATCGTCACCGACGTGGACCCCAGGACGGGCAAGACCCGGGAGACGGCGGTCTACGCGGGAGAATACTTCCGCTTCCCGCAGGGCTCCCCCGCCCCCCGCGCCCGGGCGCTGCGGCTGTTGCCGTGGGTCGCGGCCTGCTGGCTGTTCATGCTGGCCCACCTGCGCCTGAGCCGCGTCACCAGTCACTGCATCTACGCGCTGGTGCCCTTCATGGCGGGCGTGCTGCCCGGGGCCTACGCGCTGATGGGCCTGTGGGCGCTGTACCGCTGCCCGGAGCGCATGACGGTCATCCAGCGGGAAAACGGCTCCGGCCGCCTGACCCGCTCGGCGCTGGGCTGCGGCGCGTTCTGCGCCGCGGGGGCCGTCGGCTGCGCGGTGTACCTGTCCGTCTCGGGCCAGTGGCCTGCGGGCTGGTCCGAGCCGCTGCTGGCCGCCTGCGCCGCCGCGGCGGCGTTCATGGCCTTCGCCCGCGCCAGGAGGGATTACCGCCAGCTTGAGCGCGCGTGAATTTGCCGTTTACACCCGGCGCGACATCTGCTATAATAACGGTAGTATTTAGTACGGAGGTTGATCAACATGTGTGAAAAGATCCCAGGCACCGGCGGCGAGCGCTACGTCCCCTATGCCGAGCGCACCGGCAACGAATCCATCGTCTATTTCACCCGCGACCTCTCTGCGGAGGGCCTGCGCAAGCTGTACCGCCGCGTGAACGGCCAGATCTGCGGCAAGGTGGCCATCAAGCTGCACACCGGCGAGCAGTACGGCCCGAACATCATCCCCCACCAGTGGGTGGAGGCGCTGGTGAAGTCCGACCTGCCCGAGGCGACCATCGTGGAGACCAACACCTTCTACGAGGGCGACCGGGACACCACCGAGAAGCACCGCGAGACGCTGAAGGTGAACGGCTGGACCTTCTGCCCGGTGGACATCACCGACGCCGAGGGCACCTGCGACCTGCCCGTGACCGGCGGCAAGTGGTTCGACCACATGACCGTGGGCAAGACGCTGCCGGACTACGACTCCCTGGTGGTGCTGACCCACTTCAAGGGCCACACCATGGGCGGCTTCGGCGGCAGCAACAAGAACATCGGCATCGGCTGCGCCGACGGCAAGATCGGCAAGCGCATGATCCACGCCCGCGACAGCGAGGACCCGGAGCTGGCCTGGTCCGTGGACATGGAGGAGCTGATGGAGCGCATCAGCGAATCCACCAAGGCCACCGTGGACCACTTCGGCAGGCACATCACCTTCGTCAACGTGATGCGCAACATGTCCGTGTCCTGCGACTGCGAGGGCTGCCTGGCCGAGCAGGTGGTCACCCCCGACGTGGGCATACTGGCTTCCACCGACATACTGGCCCTGGACCAGGCCAGCGTCGATCTGATCTACGCCCTGTCCGAGACCGACGGCGCGGCCATGCGCGAGCGCATCGAGAGCCGCCACGGCCATCGCCAGCTGTCCTACATGGAGGAGCTGGGCATGGGCAACCGGCGCTACCTGCTGCTGGACACCGACGCGGACGACGCGCGCATACAGCCCGCCGACGCGGTGAAGGGCGTCGTGCCCTTCGTGGAGGACCAGAAGGTGGCCGAGCGCCGCATGCGCGCCCTGGCCGCGCTGGCCGCCCAGGAGCAGGCGCAGCAGTAACCACCGGTCCCTTTCAGGGGGCGGGGCGCGGAATTATGCGAACTTTCCATTAATTCCGCGCCCCGCCCCTTGACTTTCACTGTATTACCACTATAATAGAACAAAATGAATGATCGATAGAGGCGCGGGATCCATCAGTAGCGCCGCCGAGCCCCTCCAGGGGCGGCGACGGGGCGCGAAAGGGGAAACCGCCGAAATCCGGGGCGGCTGGAGGCGCGCCGGGTTGGGGGACCGCAGAACATGCGGTTCACTGTCACAACTCCTGTTGTGGAGCGCTATCTCTGATCCCATGCATATCGGCCCGTCGGGCGTGCGTCGTGTGACCGGAGTATAGGTACTTCGATCGCACATTTTTTATACATCATCATAGGAGGCAATCACCATGAAGAGAATCATCGTCACCATCCTGGCAATCGCAATGCTGCTTTCCTGCTGCGCCATGGCCGAGGGCACCTTCCGCGTGGGCATGGAGTGCGACTATCCCCCCTTCAACTGGACCCAGGTCGAGGAAAACGAGAACAGCGTGCCCATCGACGGCGGCATGGGCTTTGCCGGCGGCTATGACGTGGAGATCGCGGGCAGGATCGCCGAGGCCCTGGACAAGGAGCTGGTGGTCGTCAAGATCGAGTGGGACGGCCTGATCCCCGCGCTGAATTCCGGCATGATCGACGCCGTGATCGCGGGCATGTCCCCCACCGCCGAGCGCAAGATCACCGTGGACTTCACCGACGCCTACTACAACAGCGACCTGGTGGTGGTCGTGCGGGCCGACGGCGACTATGCCAACGCCGCGTCCCTGGCCGACTTCGCCGGCGCGAAGATCACCGCCCAGCTGAACACCTTCCACTACACCGTGCTGGACCAGCTGGAGGGCATTGACAAGATGCCCGCCATGGAGACCTTCCCGGCCATGATCACCGCGCTGTCCTCCGGCGCCATCGACGGCTACATCTCCGAGCGCCCCGGCGCCGTGTCCGCCTGCGCGGCCAACGCCGGCCTGACCTTCGTCACCCCCGGCTTCGTGGCCTCCGAGGAGGACACCTCCATCGCCGTCGCCCTGAAGCAGGGCCAGCCGGAGCTGATCGAGCAGATCAACGGCATCCTGGCGGGCATCAGCGCCGACGAGCGCAACGCCCTGATGGACGCCGCCGTGCTGAACCAGCCGGTTTCCGCCGAATAACATCCGATATGCCTGTGCAGGGGCGGCCGATGGCCGCCCCTGCGGAGCTTTATTACTTCTGAAGAGAAAGGTCTGATTCACTTGCCGACCGCGCAATCCGGTTTCTTTGAGTGGGTATTCTTCTTCATCAAAACCTACGGCGGCATGTTCCTCCAGGGCGCGGGCATCACGCTGCTGATCTCCCTGACGGGCACCGTCGTGGGCTTCGTCATCGGCCTGGGCGTGGGCTATGTGCGCGCCATGCCCTGCGACCGGGAGGACGGGCTGGCCCGCTACTGGCTGCTGAAGATCGCGCGGACCATACTGGGCGTGTACATCGAGGTCTTCCGCTCCACGCCCATGATCGTGCAGGCGATGGTCATATTCTACGGTATGGCCTCTGTGTTCCACATCAACCTGCCCCACCTGCTGGCGGGCTTCGTGATCGTGTCCATCAACACCGGCGCGTACCTTTCGGAGATCGTGCGCGGCGGCATACAGTCCGTGGACCCCGGCCAGCAGGAGGCCGCGCTGGCCATCGGCATGACCTACGGCCAGAGCATGCTGAACGTGGTGCTGCCCCAGGCCATCCGCAACATACTGCCCGCCCTGGGCAACGAATTCGTGGTCAACATCAAGGATACCTCCGTGCTGAACGTGATCTCCGTGACCGAGCTGTTCTTCATCTCCAAGTCCGCGGCGGGCACCTATTTCAAGTACTTCGAGGTGTTCTTCATCACCTCCTGCGTCTACTTCGTGATGACCTTCTCCATCACGCGGCTGCTGCGCTGGCTGGAGAAGAAGATGGACGGTCCGGAGAACTACGCCATCCACGGCTCCCAGACCGTGCCGGACGTGGAGCTGATCACCAAGGGAGGCGAGAAGAATGGCTGAGCGTATCATCGAGGTGCGGCACCTGAACAAGTCCTTCGGCGACCATGAGGTGCTCCGGGACGTGGATTTTTCCGTCAGCAGGGGCGAGGTCGTGTCCATCATCGGCTCCAGCGGCAGCGGCAAATCCACGCTGCTGCGCTGCATGAACCTGCTGGAAAAGCCCACGAAAGGTGAGATACTGTACCACGGCCAGAGCATACGGGGCGAGGGCTTCGATCTGCAGATGTACCGCGCCCACGTGGGCATGGTGTTCCAGCAGTTCAACCTGTTCGCCAACATGACCGCGCTGGAGAACTGCGTGGTGGGCCAGATGAAGGTGTTGAAGCGCAGCCGCGCCGAGGCGGAGAAGGTCGCCATGGAATACCTGCGCAAGGTGGGCATGGACGTGTACGTGCGGGCCAAGCCGCGGCAGCTGTCCGGTGGCCAGAAGCAGCGCGTGGCCATCGCCCGGGCGCTGTCCATGAACCCGGACGTGCTGCTGTTCGACGAGCCCACCAGCGCCCTGGACCCGGAGATGGTCGGCGAGGTGCTGGCCGTCATGAAGGACCTGGCCTCGTCGGGCCTGACGATGCTGGTGGTCACCCACGAGATGGGCTTCGCCCGGGACGTGTGCGACCGGGTGGTGTTCATGGACGGCGGCGTGATCGTGGAGAGCGACGTGCCCGAGGTGATCTTCACCCGGCCCTCCCAGCCCAGGACCCGGGAATTCCTGGCGCGTATATTGCAGGAGGACTGACCGCCAAAAACCACCGGGGCGGGATGCGATGCAGCCCGCCCCGGTGGTTTTTGGAATCATGCCGTCAGATCTGCGGCTCGGCGTCGTTCTCCAGCGCCACGTTCTCCACGCTGCGGATGGCCCAGCGGGCGATCACGATGGTGTTCTGCAGGGAGCCCATGGTCAGGGTCACGGTGTCGTCCTTCAGGCCGGCGATGGTGCCGTACAGGCCGCCGATGGTGCAGATGCGGTCGCCCACCTTCAGGGCGGCCAGCATGTTCTTCACCTGCTTGTCCTTCTTGCGCTGGGGACGGATCAGCAGGAAGTAGAAGATGGCCACCATGGCCACCATCATCAGTATGGTGGTGATCAGCTCTCCGCCCATGGCAGCGCCGGTGGCGCCGGTGGCGGCGGCGGAATCGGAGGAAGCCGCTTCAGCGGCGGTAACGGCCACGGCCTCTCCGGCCTCGGCCAGTATGTTCGTCAGGTTCAGCATCATTTCAAAATCTCCTTTGCATGCTTATAAACACATCTATTATAACCAATCCGGCGTATAATTACAACTTTTATCGGGGGATTTTACCGCCCTGTGCGCAAGATTTTACAGTATGCCGCCGCCACGGGATCACCAGTTCCCCCGGCCGTGGCGGGCATAGAATTCGTTGGCCCAGTCCAGCAGCGCGTCCTGCTCGATGGCCGCGCGCATCTGCTCCATCATCTTTGTGAGGAAGTAGATGTTGTGGATGCTGTTCAGGCGCAGCGCCAGTATCTCCCCCGCCTTGAACAGGTGGCGGATGTAGGCCCGGGTGTAGTTGCGGCAGGCGTAGCAGTCGCAGTCCGCATCCAGCGGCGTGAAGTCCTCGGCGTACTTCGCGTTGCGCACCACCAGCCGCCCGTCGTGGGTGAACACGGTGCCGTTGCGGGCCACGCGGGTGGCCAGCACGCAGTCGAACATGTCCACGCCCCGCAGCACGCCCTCGATCAGGCAGTCCGGCGAGCCGACGCCCATCAGGTAGCGGGGCTTCTGCTGGGGCATGTAGGGCATCATGCGCTCCAGCATGTCGTACATGACCTCCTTGGGCTCGCCCACCGACAGGCCGCCGATGCCGAAGCCGGGCAGGTCCAGCTGGGCCATCTCCTTGGCGCACTCCACCCGCAGATCGCCGTAGAAGGCGCCCTGGACGATGCCGAACAGCGCCTGGTGCTCGTGGGTCCAGGACTTCATGCAGCGCTCCAGCCAGCGCAGCGTGCGGTGCATGGCGTCCTTGGCCCGGGGATAGTCGCAGGGATAGGGCGAGCACTCGTCAAACTGCATCATGATGTCCGAGCCCAGCGCCTGCTGGATCGCGATGGATTCCTCCGGCCCGATGAACATCTTCGAGCCGTCCAGGTGGCTGCGGAACTGCACGCCCCGCTCCTCCACCTTGCGCAGGTCGGCCAGCGAGAACACCTGGAACCCGCCGCTGTCGGTGAGGATCGGGCGATCCCAGTGCATGAAGGTATGCAGGCCGCCCGCCTTTTCCACCAGGTCCTCGCCGGGGCGCAGGTGCAGGTGATAGGTATTGGAGAGTATGATCTGCGCGCCGCAATCCTTCAGCTCCTCCGGAGTCATGGTCTTGACGCTGGCCTGGGTGCCCACCGGCATGAACACGGGCGTCTCGATCACCCCGTGGGGCGTGTGCAGCCGGCCGCGCCGCGCGCCGGTCTGCTTGCAGACGTGCAGCAGCTCGAATTCAAAGGGCTTGGACATGCTTACCTCCGTTTATACAGTATTGTAGGGGCGACGTTCCGTCGCCCCTACAAAAACCGGGATCGCTTGTGATTGTATGTCTTACGCCATCGCCCTGCGGCGCAGCAGCACCGCCAGCATGACGCCGCAGACGGCCATGCCCGCCATCGCGGCCCCCACGGGCAGCGAGCCGTCGCCGGCCTGGGGAACCTCGTCCTCCAGCACGCGGGCGGACACGTCCATGCTCACCAGCATCGCGCCGTTTTCGTCGAAGGCGTCCATGCGGTAAACGCCGGTGTGCTCCGGCTGGGCGTTGACGATGTTATAGACCTTCTGGTTTGCGCCTTCGATGGGCGCGTCGTTGAAGTACCACTGATAGGAGGCGGGCTCCACGCCGTCGATGCTGACTTCGATGGACAGATCCTCCCCCGCGTTTACCACCGCGTTCTGCGTCATGCGGGAGACGCGCATCAGCACCGTCGTGGAGATCGTCCCATCCGCCAAGGCGCAGACGGAAGCAAACAGCATGATGGCGACCAACGCCACAGCCAGTCTGGCAAGGCACTTTTTCATGCCGAACCCCTCCCGTACACCAAGACATTCGTAATTGTGATTATTTTACCGCAGGTCGCCATTATTTTCAATAGAATTCTATATATATGCACACAATCATCCAATTTTGGTCATAGATATGCAGAGAAAAACAAAAGAATGAAATAAATCTGTAATATTATGCAAAATAACGGCAATATTTAAAATCATCGTGAAATGATTAGCATACCGGGCCCCGCGGCCACGGCCCGTTGCGCATGATTTTACATACATTCCCCCTTTTGCGCGTCATTCCCCGCTTGAAAAAGGCGCGTTTTTATCATAGAATACATTCAAATAACCGGCCGTGCGGGGCAGGGGCGCGCCTCCCGCCTTCCACGTCCGATTCTCCACTGAGCCAAAGGAGTGACGCCCATGAACGATGTCGCAAATCGCTTCGCCGCCAAGGTATTCAACCGGAACGCCATGCGCCAGCGGCTGCCCAAGGACACGTACAAGGAAATGCTGCGCTGCATCGACGAGGGCAAGCGGCTGGACCTCTCCGTCGCCAACATCGTGGCCAACGCCATGAAGGACTGGGCGATCGAGCAGGGGGCGACCCACTTCACCCACTGGTTCCAGCCGATGACCGGCATCACCGCCGAGAAGCACGACAGCTTCATCAGCCCCAGCGGCGACAGCGGCGTGATCATGGAATTCTCCGGCAAGGAGCTGGTGCGCGGCGAATCCGACGCCTCCTCGTTCCCCTCCGGCGGGCTGCGCTCCACCTTCGAGGCCCGGGGCTACACCGCCTGGGACCCCACCTCCTTCGCCTTCATCAAGGACAGCGTGCTGTACATCCCCACCGCGTTTTGCAGCTACGGCGGCGAGGCGCTGGACATGAAGACACCGCTGCTGCGCAGCATGGAGGCCATCAACCGCCAGGCCGTGCGGGTGCTGAAGCTGTTCGGCCATGAAAACATCACCCCGGTGGTCACCGTCGGCTCCGAGCAGGAATACTTCCTGGTGGACCAGAGCGTGGTGGACGCCCGGGAGGACCTTATGATGACCGGCCGCACGCTGCTGGGCGCAAGGCCGCCCAAGGGCCAGGAGCTGGACGACCACTATTTCGGCGTCATCAAGCCCCGGGTGCAGGCCTTCATGAAGGAGCTGAACGACGAGCTGTGGCAGCTGGGCATACTGGCCAAGACCGAGCACAACGAGGCCGCCCCCGCCCAGCACGAGCTGGCCCCCATATTCACCTCCGTGAACATCTCCGTGGACCACAACCAGCTGACCATGGAGCTGATGCAGAAGGTGGCCCACCGCCACGGCATGGTGTGCCTGCTGCACGAAAAGCCCTTCGAGGGCGTGAACGGCAGCGGCAAGCACAACAACTGGTCCATCGCCACCAGCACCGGCGTGAACCTGCTGGACCCGGGCACCACGCCCTTTGAGAACGCCCAGTTCCTGCTGTTTTTGTGCGCGGTCATCAAGGCAGTGGACGATTACCAGGACCTGCTGCGCATCTCCGTGGCCACGGCGGGCAACGACCACCGCCTGGGCATGAACGAGGCCCCGCCCGCGGTGGTGTCGATGTTCCTGGGCGACGAGCTGACCGAGGTGCTGGAGGCCATCGAGAGCGAATCCTCCTACGGCGGGCGCGACCGGGAGCAGATGAAGATCGGCGTGGACGTGCTGCCCCGCTTCCCCAAGGACGCCACGGACCGCAACCGCACCTCCCCCTTCGCCTTCACCGGCAACAAGTTTGAATTCCGCATGCCCGGCTCCAGCGCCTCCATCGCCAAGCCGAACATCGTGATCAACACCGCCGTGGCGGAGAGCCTGCGGCAGTTCGCGGACCAGCTGGAGGGCGCGGAGGACTTCACCCAGGCGCTGCACGACCTGATCCGCGACACCATCAAGGCCCACAAGCGCATACTGTTCAACGGCAACGGCTATGACAACCACTGGCCCCAGGAGGCCGTGCGCCGCGGGCTGATGAACCTGCCCAGCACGCCTGAGGCCCTGGCCCACCTGCTGGACGACAAGAACGTGGCCCTGTTCGAGCAGCACCACGTGTTCAGCGCCGCGGAGCTGCGCTCCCGGTACGAGATACTGCTGGAGAACTACATCAAGATCATCCACATCGAGGCCCAGACCATGATGGACATGGTCAGCCGCAACATACTGCCCGCCGTGTCCGGCTTCTCCGCCAAGCTGTGCGAAAATGCGAAGGTGAAGTCCGAGGTCGCGGGCGTGGCCTGCGGCTATGAGAAGGCCCGCTGCCGGGAGATCAGCCGCCTGACCGACGAGATCTACGCGATATGCAGCACGCTGGGCGAGGCCATGCACCACGCCGACGCCGCCGAGGACACGCTGGAGCGCGCCATGCGCTACAAGGACGACGTGATCGGCGCGATGGACGCGCTGCGCAAGGCCTGCGACGCCTGCGAGGCCATGACCCCCGACGACCAGTGGCCCTATCCCAGCTATACGGATATGCTGTTCAGCGTAAAATAATAATGTGGCGGGGGACCGGATTGCCACGTCGCTTCGCTCCTCGCAATGACATCTGACGACATCGGTATGAAGGCTGTCATTGCGAGGAGGCCCGGCGCAGCCGGGCCGACGTGGCAATCCGTGACTTCCAAAACCAATATTCCCAAGGAGGGCCGCCATGTCCACTTTCCCTAAATTGATCGTCGTGCTGGGCACGAACGCCTCCGGCAAGAGCGGGCTGGGCGTGCGGCTGGCGGAGCGCTACGGCGGGGAGATCGTCTCCGCCGACTCGCGCCAGGTGTTCCGCGGCCTGGACCTGGGCAGCGGCAAGATCACCCCGGAGGAGATGCGGGGCGTGCCCCACCACCTGATCGACGTGTGCGAGCCCGGGGCTTTCTTCTCGATGCACGATTTCCAGCGCCTGGCCTACGCGGCCATCGACGGCATCATTGCCCGGGGCAGGCCGCCCTTCCTGGTGGGCGGCACGGGCCTGTACGTGGCCTCCGTCACCGAGGGCTACGTCATGAGCGACAACCCGCCGGACCTGGAATACCGGGATTACCTGGAGACCTTTGAGACGCCGGAGCTGTACCGGATGCTGCTGCAGGCCGTGCCCGACACGGACGTGGAGCCGAAGAACCGCAACCGGGTGATGCGGCTGCTGGAAAAGCTGCACGCCGGGGACGACCACGTGCCCCACAGCCAGCCGCGGTACGACTGCCTGAAGCTGGGCGTCACCTGGGACCGGGAGACGCTGAAGCGGCGCATCGACGAGCGCCTGGAGCGCCGCCTGGACGCGGGCATGATCGAGGAGGTCAAGGGCCTGATGGACGCGGGCGTGAGCCTGGAATTTTTGATGAAGCTGGGCCTGGAGTACCGCTTCATCGCCCAGTACCTGACCGGCGAGATCCCCCTGAAGGCGGACATGGTGGAGCAGCTGGGCAACGCCATCAAGAAGTTCGCCAAGCGGCAGATGACCTGGTTCCGGCGGGACGGGAACATCGTCTGGCTGGACATGACCGGCGATCCCTTCGCCCAGGCCTGCGGGGAGATCGACAGGTTCCTTTCAAAATAAAAACAGTGCTGGAACGGCGCTTTCGCGCCGTCCCAGCACTGTTTTTATGATGTCATTCCTTCGAACCCATGCCATCGTCCACGCCGAAGTGCTCCCGGTAGCGGCCGTAGTGGGAGATGGGCTCTCCCCCGGCGTACAGGTGAGAGGTGTCCCCCAGCGCCGCGCAGCGGAACCAGACCTCGCCCGGCACGCGCTCCTCGGTAAACAGCGTCGTCACGGAGGAGGGCGCCAGGATCAGCCCGTGCAGCAGCGGATAGAAGGGCAGCCGCAGCAGGTGGGACAGCATGGCCATCGCCACGCCGAAGTGGCAGACCAGGCAGATCGTGGCGTCGGAGTTCTTCTCCGTGCGATAGAGGCAATCCTCACGGGTATAGCCGTAGCGCGCCAGCAGCGCGTCCATCCCCGCGGCGGTCTCGTCGAATATCGCGCCGGAATTGCCGGTGGCCACCAGCGCGTTGGTGCGCCAGGCCTCCTGGTCCCAGAGCTCCGGGCATTTGGTCCAGTATTGGGGCGTGAGGTCCCAGGCGTAGCTCCTGCGGGCGGTCTTGGGGTCGATGATGGTGCCCCGGAACTCCTCCAGCCAGGGCAGCGTCTCCGCCTGCTTGCCCAGTCGCGTCAGCGTGGGCCGCACGGTGTCCTGGGCGCGGCCCAGCGGGGAGACATAGAAATCGTCGATGGGCAAGGCGCACAGCCTGTCCGCCAGCAGCTCCGACTCCCGCCAGCCCTTTTCGGTCAGGGAGTCCAGCACGTAATCCGGCTCGCAGTGGCGCACGATCAAAAGCTTCATGCGCGCGCCTCCGTCATGCCTTGATGGCCTGGGCGGCCTCGCAGATCAGCTTCACGCAGGTGTCGTAGCCCAGCATGCCGCTGTCCAGCGCCAGGTTGTAGTTCTGGAAGTCGCCCCAGCGCTTGCCGGTGAACTGCTGGTAATAGCTGTGGCGGGCGGCGTCGTGGCGCTTCATGGCCTTCTGGATCTCGCCGGGGTTCTTGCTGTCGATCAGCTCGCTCACGCGGGCAGCCCGGTGCAGCACGTCGGCATAGATGAACACGTTCAGGCTGTCCACGTTGGCCTCGTTCAGTATCACGTCCGCGCAACGCCCGATGATCACGCAGGGGCCCTTGCTGGCCAGCATCAGTATGACCTTGCGCTCGATCTCGTGGATGGCCTCGCGGCGGTCGGTGTAGGCGGCGGGGGTGATCCAGCGCCAGATGGCGTCAGCCCGGGAGATCTCCTCCTCCTCGCGCTCCACCACGCCGGCGTCCAGGCCGCTGTCCCGCACGGTGTTGCGGATGATGTCCTTGTCGTAGACCTCTATGCCCAGCTCCCGGGCCACGCGGCTGGCGATGGAATGCCCGCCCGCGCCGTATTCGCGGCTGATGGTGATGATACAGCTCATGCTCTCGCCTCCAGATGGTATGGATATGTATGATTATAGCACACGCGCGTCGGGTTTTCCAGAATTATTTTCTCCCGCCTCTACCGCCCGGGCATGAAATCCCGGTTGGTGGGGATGCGGCGCATGTCGGGGTCGTCCTCGTCGATCCAGTAGGTCAAAAGCCGCGGGGCCTGTTCCGGGTCCACGTCCAGCCAGCCCTCGGGGATGACCGGGCGGATGGGCCCCCGCGACAGGATCAGCTTGGCGTAGTCCATCACCGACGTCAGCCGCTCCTCCAGCGCCACGCCCATCAGCTTCGCCGGATTGACGTTCCGCCAGTTGTGGTTGTCCGAGCCGGCGGTGGTCAGAAAGCCGTATTCCCGGGCGTACTGCGTCGCGCAGGCGTCGCAATAGGGATGATTGCCCATGTTGGCGACCTCGATGCCGTCGCAATACTTCCTGCCCAGCAGTATGTACTTGATATAGTCCCGGTCCCGGAAGGGATGGGCCTGTATCACCGCGCCTCCGGCCCTGTGGACCTCCTCCAGCTGGCGGCGGCGGTTCCAGTGCTCGATGTCCGGGTGGGCCTTGAGCCACGCCTTGTCCGGCCCGTAGATCAGGTATTCGTCGCCGTCGTAGTTCTGCTCCCAGCCGAAGAACACGTCCAGCCCGATCCTCTGGCCCTCGGCCAGCGCGTCCTCGTAGCCGGAGCAGAAGCGGTCGATGCGCTCGTTCCAGGGCAGGTCCACGGGCACGGCGGTGTTGCCGCCGGTGAAGTGGTCGGTGATGATGATGCCGGTATAGCCCTGCTCCCTGTAGAAGCGGGCCTGCTCCGCGCCGGTGGACGCGCCGCAGGCGCTGGCCTGGCAGGTGTGCATGTGGGTTTCGTAGATATAGGGCATGTTTGCCTCCGTTGATGTTGTTTTCAGATGCCCATGACGTGCTCCACGTCCGCCATCAGCGCCTTCTCGGCGGCCTCGGCGGCGGCGCGGTCCGGCGCGACGATGGACGCATAGACCTTCAGCTTGGGCTCCGTGCCGGAGGGGCGCACCACCACGGACGCGCCGTCCGTCACGAACTTCAGCACGTCGGATTTGGGCAGGCCGTCCAGCCCGGGCGCGTAGTCCAGCAGCTTCTCCACCTTCCTGCCGCCCAGCGCGTCGACGCCGGCGCGGAAGGCGGCCATGATCGCCTGCATCCTGTCAAAGCCCGCGGAGCCCTCGAAGGCGTAGGAGTGGAGCGTGTTCAGGCAGTAGCCGAACTCGGCGTACAGCGCCTCCAGGCGCTCCAGCAGCCCGACGCCCTGCCCCTTGTACCAGGCGAACATCTCGCAGATCAGGAAGGCGGCGTCCACGGCGTCCTTGTCCCGCACATAGCTGCCGCTGAGATAGCCGTAGCTCTCCTCGAAGCCGAAGATGTAGCGGTCCGCGCGGCCCTCGGCCTCCAGGCGGCCGATGGTCTCGCCGATGTACTTGAAGCCCGTCAGCACGTTCACCGTCTCAACGCCGTACTTCCGGGCGATGCACTCGGCCATGTCGGTGGTGACGATGGTCTTGACCAGCACGGGCCGATCCGGCATGGCGTCCAGCGCGATGCGCCGCCGGCAGATATAGTCCAGCAGCAGCATGCCCGTCTCGTTGCCAGTCAGCAGCCTGTAGCCCCCTGCGGGGTCCCGCACGGCGATGCCGCAGCGGTCGCAGTCCGGGTCCGTGGCCAGCAGCAGCTCGGCGTCCAGACGCTGGGCGTACTCCAGGCCCAGCTGCATGGCCTCCCGGATCTCCGGGTTGGGATAGGGGCAGGTGGGAAAGCGGCCGTCGGGCTGCTCCTGCTCCTTCACCACGGTCACGTTGGTATAGCCGCTCTCCCGCAGCGTGCGCAGCACCGGCTTCAGGCCCGTGCCGTTCAGCGGGGAATACACGATGGCCACGCTTTTATCCACCGGCTCGTCTCCCAGCAGGGACTGGCCCTTGACCGCCTCCACGAAGTCGGTGTACACCGCCTCGCCGATCCAGCGGATCGCGCCGGAGGCCAGGCCCGCGTCGAAGTCCATGCGCCGGGGGCCGTCGAACACGTCCAGCCGGTCGATCTCGGCCAGTATGTCCGCGGCGGCCTCGGTGGTGATCTGGCAGCCGTCCGGGCCGTAGACCTTGTAGCCGTTGTACTTCGCCGGGTTGTGGGAGGCCGTGACCATCACGCCCGCGGCGCAGTCCAGCGCCCGCACGGCGTAGGACAGGCAGGGCGTGGGCATCAGTTGGGGATAGACCATGGCCGCGATGCCGTTGGCGGCGAAGACCCCCGCGGCCACCCGGGCGAATGCATCGGAAAGTATCCGTGAATCGTAGCTCACCGCGATGCGGCGGCGCTCCGCCGGGAAGCGGGCCAGCACATAGTTGGCCAGGCCCTGGGAGGCCTTCGCCACGGTGTGCAGGTTCATGCGGTTGGTGCCCGCGCCGATCACGCCCCTCAGGCCGCCGGTGCCGAAGGCCAGCTCCCGGTAAAAGGCGTCCTCCATGGCGGCGGGGTCCTTCCCCATCGCCAGCAGCTCCTCCCGCAGGGAGGCGTCCGCCCGCTCCAGCCAGCGGCGATACTGGGCTTCAATGTTCATGGATTCATGCTCCTTCACAATTCGATGTCAAAGGGGAACACCGGCAGGCCGCCCTGCGCGAACAGGCAGGCCTCCGGGTCGTTCTCCCGGGCGTAGCTGACGCGCCTCAGGCGGTCCGCTTCGATCACCAGCGCGCCGTCCTCCACCCGCGCCGCGGCGATCGCGCCGTCGGCCAGCAGGCTGCGGCCCTCGCCCCTCAGCTCCGCCAGCGGCCGGGTGAAGCGCAGGCGCGCGCCGCCGTGGATGCGCTCGACCCCGCTGAGCCTGGGCGCGTCGGCGGGGATGTCCGCCCTGCCGTAGGCGTGCCTCAGCGCCAGGTCGGCCATGCGCCGCCCGGGCGCGCGCTTGTCCCAGGGATGGATGTCCCCCGTCTCGCCGCAGTCCAGCAGGCAGGCCAGGGCGCACCCCGGCACCGAGTCGCAAACCCTCTGCTGGGCTTCGCGGATGGCGGGCCAGTCCTCCTGGGCCGGGTCCGCGCCGTAGTTGGGCAGCTGCGCCGCCACCACGAACAGGCCGTCGTTCTCAAAGCCCCTGCGCCACTGGCCGATCATGGCGGCGAACAGCGCCGGATAGGCCGCGGCCTTGCCGGAATCGCTCTCGCCCTGGTACCAGAGCAGGCCCTTCGCGCCGTAGGGGATGATGCGGCTGGTCATGGTGCGCCACAGGTTGCCCGGGCGGCGCATCATGCCGGGGCCGGTGGGCGGCGGCCAGGGGAAGTCTCCCGCCCTGGCGACGATGGCGTCCGCCTTCACGTTCGCATCCTCCCGGCGCATGGCGTCGGAGATGGCGCACCAGGCGTCCACCCGGGCCGCGTAGGCGTCGCTCGCCCGCTGGAAGGCGTCGTCGTCGATGCCCTCGATGCTCTTTTCAAAGGCCTCCAGCTCCGCGCGGCCCTCCGGCAGGTCCAGCAGCGCCTCGCGGCTGATCCAGTTGGATATCTCGGTGCCGCCCACGCAGCAGATCAGCATGCCCACGGGCACGCCCAGCTGCTCCCGCAGCCGCCGTCCGGCATAGTAGGCCACGGCGCTCACGTCGCCGCAGGTCCCGGGCCGCAGCGCCTTCCAGCAGGTTGCGCGCTCCCGGTACAGCATGGCTTCGTCGACGTCCGCCTCCTCGTTGACGGTATAGAAGCGCAGCATGTCGTCCCCGGCGCTCGCGGCCTCCGCCGCGCCGTCCTTGCCGGTGATCAGCGTGAATTCCATGTTGGACTGGCCGCCGCACAGCCAGACCTCGCCCACCATGACATCGGTGAACGTCGCGCGCTCGCCGCCGCACTCCAGCATCAGCGTATGCGGGCCGCCGGCGGGCAGCGCCGGCAGGGTGAGCCTGAAACGGCCCGCCTGGGGCTCTGCCTGGGCCCGGGCGTCGCCCATGACCGCCGTCACGGGCGCGTCCGCCTCGCCGAACACGACGATGGGCCGCTCCCGCTGCAATACCATGTGATCCGAAAAAACCGCAGCAGCTCTCAGCATGACTTGTTACTTCCCTTTCAGTTTTTCCAGCGCTTCGGCGATCTGCGCCGCGGCGCGCGCGTGGGCGGCGCGGCCGGGATGGCTGCGGCTGCCCAGGTCGCCGGCGCAATCGTCCAGAGCGAGGTAGTGGGTATCGGCGTCGCCCGCCGCCCTGCGCCGCTCCACGGCGCGGCGCAGCGGCTCGTGCATCGCACCGCCGCACAGCCCGTAGGCCCACAGGATCACGGCCCCGGGGTTGCGCAGCCGCACCAGCTCCATCAGCGCCACGGCGCTGTCCTCGAGCTCGGCCATGCCCCCGGTACGGCCCTCGGCCGCCAGCTTGTCCAGCGCGGAGGCGTCGTTGGTGCCCAGGTTGATGACCACGGCGTCCGCCGGGCGCTGGGCGGAGAAGTCATAGGGGATGTCGCCGGCGGGGACCACGGCGCACAGCCTGTCGTAGATCTTCCCGATGGTGTGCTCCGAGTCGGCGTCGAAGGACATGTACGCGCCCCAGCCGCCCAGCGCGACCACCCGCTTTTCGGCGTCCAGCAGCTGCGCCGTCAGCGCCGGGAAGGCGAACTGGTTGGAGATCCATGCCATGCGCCACTCCATGGCGCTCCTCGCGCCCACGGTGCCCTCCCCCACGGTCAGGCTGTCGCCCAGGAACTCCACCAGCCGCGCCCGGGACTTCGGGGCCTCGGGCACGCCGTCGGTGCAGATCGCGATCAGCCGCAGCGGCGCGGTGTCGGCGTCGGTGGGCTGGGTGTCCCGCAGCACGGCGACCTCGTGGGGATAGCCCTTCTCCAGGCCGCCCAGCAGGTCATAGCGGTGCCTGCCCGCCATCAGCGGAAAGCGGGCCACCGGCGCGCCGTCCACCACCACGGACAGCCAGGGGGTGAATTCCCCCTCGGCTGCCTCGGCCTCCAGCTGCAAGCGGGTGCAGTCCAGCACCGTGCGGATGCCGGACCCGGACCACCACAGCTCGCAGGCCGTCTCCCCGGGATCAAATCGGCCCTCCCGCAGGAACTGGGGCCCGCGGGGATCGTATGTATGCATCACGCCTCATCCACCGCCTTCAGCGTGTACAGCAGGGACGCGGCGTCGCCGCTGCCGAAGGGATGCAGACGGCAGCACAGGCCCACCTGCATCAGCTCGTCGCCGCCGTAGACCTCGCCGGTCTCCTCCACCCTGTAGCGCTTCGCCGGATCGAGCCCGCGCATGCGCACCAGCGGCGGCATGGCGTTGGGCTGGGCCAGCGCCCGCACGAAGGTGAATATGGCCTCGCTCCTGTCCTTCGAGACGGACATCCAGGCGGTGTCGTTGCCCTCGAAGGGGGACAGCAGCCGGTAGAAGTCGCCGTACAGCCGCAGCTCCTGGGTGCGGGCGGCGTAGTCGATCTGGCCGCGCAGCTGCTTGCGGTCCTCGTCGGACAGCTTCCGGGGGTCCAGCTCATAGCCGAACGCGCCGCCCATGGCCACGGCGAAGCGGCTCTCCAGCGGGGTGACGCGGCCGGTCTGGTGGTTCGGCACGGCGCTGACGTGGCTGCCCATCGTGGAGGCCGGGAACACCAGCGTGGTGCCGTACTGGATCTGGCAGCGGCACAGCGCGTCGGTGTTGTCGGAGCACCAATACTGGGGCACGTAGTACAGCAGGCCCGCGTCAAAGCGCCCGCCGCCGGAGGAGCAGCCCTCGAACAGCACGTCCGGGAAGGCCTTCACCAGGCGCTCCATGACGGCGTACAGGCCCAGGATATAGCGGTGGGGCACCTCCTTCTGCCGGTTCGCGGGCAGCGCGGAGGAGCCGATGTTGGAGAAGTGGCGGTTCATGTCCCACTTCAGATAGCTGGCCCCGCTGTCCTTCAGCGTGGTGGTCACGGCGTCCACGATAAAGTCCTGCACGTCCTGACGGCCCAGGTCCAGGGTCAGCTGGTGGCGGGAGGTGATGTAGTCCCTGCCCTCGATGTGCAGCGCCCAATCGGGATGCGCCCGATAGAGGTCGCTGTCCGGGGAGACCATCTCCGGCTCCATCCAGATGCCGAACTCTATGCCCAGCGCCCGCACCCGGTCGCCCAGGGACTTCAAGCCGTCGGGCAGCTTTTTCTTGTCCACGTACCAGTCGCCCAGGGAGGTGGTGTCGTCATCGCGGTGGCCGAACCAGCCGTCATCCATCACGAACAGCTCCACGCCCGCGTCCGCGGCGGCCTTGGCGATGGCCACCAGCTTGTCGGCGTCGAAGTCGAAATAGGCGGCCTCCCAGCTGTTCAGCAGCACCGGGCGGGGCTTGCCGACCCACTTCTTCGGCAGCAGGTGGTTCTCCCACAGCCGGTGGAAGCCGCGGCTCATGCCGCCGATGCCCTCCGCGGAGTAGCACACGACCGCCTCGGGGGTCTGGAAGCTCTCGCCGGGCTCCAGCCGCCAGGCGAAGTCATTGTCGTTGATGCCCGTCAGCAGCCGGGTCGCGCCGTAGTGGTCGACCTCGGCGGTGGCGACGAAATTGCCGCTGTAGATCAGCGCCACGCCCAGCGCCTCGCCCGCGGCCTCGGTGGTGTCCCGGCGCACCAGCGCCATGAAGGGCGAGGCCTGCAGGCTGCTCGCGCCGCGCTGGCTGGCCACGCCCTGATGGCCCTGCACCAGCGGCCTGCGATGCAGGTGGCGCTCCCGCGCCCAGCTGCCGGTCAGCGTGATCAGCTCCCAATTGTCGTCCGCCATGTCCAGGCAGAGGCTCATGGCCCGGGTGACGCTCAGCGGCGCGTCGCCCCCGTTGGTCAGCCGCGCGCTGCGGGCCACCACGGGGCAATCGCCGTAGATGGCGTAGTTCAGCTCCGCCTCGAGCCCGGTGTGGGCGTCGCGCAGCTTCAGCTTCAGCGCCGCCGCGCCCTCGCCGCGGGTGGCGGGCAGGCCCTCCAGCGCGGGCTTCTGCTGGAGGATCTCGGCGGAGACGAGCCGCAGGTCCACCGCGCAGCTGCCGTCCGGGGCCTCCACGGTCAGCGCCCCCTCGCGCATGTCGCCCAGCCCGAAGGAGGGATACTCCTGGGGCAGCTTGTCCAGCGCGCACTCCTGCACGCTGAAGCCGTCCACGGGCAGGCCCGCATGGCGCAGCCGGTTGACCGGGTCCAGCTTCGAAAGCCTCGGCCCCGCGTACAGGTGGGCCAGCACGCCGCCCTCCAGCTCGCAGAGCACATAGCTGATCTGATCGTTCCTCAGGTGAAAGACATTGCCCTCGCGCAGGATCTCAACCATGGTGTATTCCTCCTCGATGATGTGATTGTTATGACATTTCATTTTATCGCGCGCATGGCCCGCCGCGGATATTTTATCCCGTAAACCGACGGCAGACAAGGCGGCATACCGATGCTACAATTATATCATCTCACCGGGGGATTGGCAAGGGATGGAAAAACGTGCTATAATGCAACAAAATGCAAGCGGAGGTGTGTCATGCTGATTTCCGATATCAACCTGCGCGACCCCTATGTGCTGCTTCACGACGGTGTGTATTACCTCTACGGCACCCGGGGCGCGTCCTGCTGGGGCCCGGCGGACGGCTTCGACGTCTATGCCAGCCGGGACCTTGTCCACTGGGACGGCCCCACCGAGTGCTTCCACAACGACGGCAGCTTCTGGGCCGACCGCAACTACTGGGCTCCGGAGGTCCATCCCTACCGGGGCGGCTTTTACATGTTCGCCTCCTTCAAGAGCGACGCGCGCCGCCGAGGCACCGCGATCCTGCGGGCCGACGGGCCGCTGGGTCCCTTCGCGCCCTGGTCGGAGGGCCCGGTGACCCCGCCGGAGTGGGAGTGCCTGGACGGCACCTTCCACGTGGACGGCGAGGGAAAGCCCTGGATGGTGTTCTGCCATGAATGGGTCCAGGCCGGGGACGGCAGCGTGTGCACCCTGCCGCTGACGGAGGACCTTCGCGCCGCCGCCGGGGAGCCCCGGGTGCTGTTCCACGCCTCGGAGGCGACCTGGTGCCGCAGGATGCGCCATTCCTCGGGCATGGAGGGCTACGTCACCGACGGTCCCTTCCTGTGGCGGCTGGCGGACGGCAGCCTGGTGTGCCTGTGGGCCAGCTTCTCCCAGGGCGGCTACACCGAGGCCCAGGCCCGCTCCGACAGCGGCGACCTGGCCGGCCCCTGGCGCCAGGTGGAGCCCCTGTTCATGAACGACGGCGGCCACGGCATGGTGTTCCGGACGCGGGAGGGCAAATTGCTGCTGACGCTGCACAGCCCGAACGAGCACCTGAAGGAGCGCCCGGTGTTCCGGGAGGTCGTGGAAGCCGATGGCATATTGAAGGCGTGAAAAATCACCTGCCGCAATGCGGCAGGTGATTTTTCACGCGGGATTCACGTGGATCATGATGTGCTTCACCTTCGGGAAGGCCTTCTCCACGTCGTCGTGGACCGATTCGGCGATGGCGTGGGACTGCTCCAGCGTCAATGCGCCGTCCAGGGCGATCTCCAGCTCAATGTACATGCGGCTGCCGAACTCCCGGGTGCGCAGCAGGTCCACGCGCCGCACCTGGTCGTGCCCCTCGACGCAGCCCCGTATGGCCTTTTCCGTGGCGGGGTCGCAGCTGTGGTCCACCATCTTGTCCACGGCGTCCCGGAAGATGTCGAAGGCGGCCTTGGCGATGAAGGCGCAGATCACCACGCTGGCCAGCGGGTCCAGCTCCCGCAGCCCCATCCGTGCCCCGGCGATGCCCACCAGCGCGCCGATGGAGCTGAGCGCGTCGGAGCGATGGTGCCAGGCGTCGGCCATCAGCGCCGGGGAGCCCAGCCGCCGGGCGTGGTAGCGGGTGTACCAGAACATGCCCTCCTTGACCGCGATGGACACCACCGCGGCCAGCAGCGCCAGCAGCCCCGGCACGGGCAGCGCGTCCCGCTGACTGGACAGCAGCTTCTGCGCGCCGGACCAGCCAATAGCCAGCCCGGTGATCAGCAGCACCACCGCCAGCACGATGGCCGCCACGCACTCCATGCGCTCGTGGCCGTAGGGGTGCTCCCGGTCCGCGGCCTTGCCGGACAGCCGCACGCCGATCATCACGATCACCGTGCTGAATATGTCCGACGCGGAGTGCACCGCGTCGGAGATCATCGCGCCGGACCGGGCGATCAGCCCCGCCGCCAGCTTCGCCAGCGACAGCAGCAGGTTCACCGCGATGCTCACGCCGGAGACCCGCATCGCCGCGCGCGTCGTGTCTTCCATGTCCATACCTCCCTCGAGCCCCAAAACAAAACGCGGGGCACGTCATACTATGACTGTCCCGCGGATGGAATGCCTCCGCTATCACTTGCGTGACCCGGCTCCCAGGGGCCTGTTCAGGTCTTTGCGCCATGATACACAACCCGGGCGGGATTAGTCAAGGGTAAACTTGCCCTCGTGCCCGCTCTGCGTTACCCATGCATTGCACTTTGGTTGATATTAGAGGTCCTTATGATTGCGTTTTTATTAATTCAAGCACTTGACAAATATTTTTCACCATGTTATAATCAGGTAATCTAATTAATAGCGCCCGACATCCCGTCAGAATGGAGGTGAGGCAATGAGGACCCTGGACATCGCCCTGAACAATAACGATCATGTGAGCAAGCTGGTCAACATCACCAATCGCTATCCCTTCATCATCCAGCTCCGGCAGGGTCGATACGTCGTAGACGGCAAGTCCATCCTCGGCGTGTGCAGTCTCGAACGCTCAAAGCCCATCACCCTGGAGGTCTATTCCGACCACTGTGACGCCCTGCTGGACGAACTGCAAAGCCTGAGCTGTTGACCAGGCCCGACGCGCCCCAATCCCCGGCAAGCCCGGCGGACGGGGCGCATTCCTTTTCCGGCATGCCTCCTATCCCCCAAACCGCCACAGCAGATAACCCACGCTGATCATGCACACGCCCAGCGCGCTGGTCCAGACCCAGCGGGGCACGAATATCAGAAACATCAATACGCCCGCGACCATCAGCGCGACGCCCGCCGCGCGGGTGCCGCCGTTGCCGGGCCGGTAATTGCAAAAACGCCCCATCCCGATCGCCTCCATGCTTCATGGTATGCGGTATCGGGATGGGGCGTGTCCTTCGCCTGTCAGACGTACTTTGATTTGCGGTAAAGGACCTGGCACTCGAAATCCTCCCCCGGCGGCGCGATGCCCTCCGGCGGCACGTCGGTGAACTCCTCGTCCAGTATGTCCTGTATCGCGCCGGTGAGGTCGCCGCAGTTCAGATCCTGCACCACGACCACGTCGGAATCCCGCAGCTGGCCCATCAGCTTCTGGCCCAGCATGTTCCAGCCGGACACCTTCATCCAGTCCTGCACGAACACCGGGCCCATGGGGATGTGGCGGGTGTAGTGGTTGACGCAGCGGCCGTTGAAGCCGAAGTACTGGTAGCGCTCCTCCCCGAGGGCGTCCAGCGCGGCGTCGATATAATCCGCCTCGGCCCGCATCTCCGCGCTGTCCGCCACCAGCCCGGTGTCGTACATGTCAAAGGTGGGATAGCCCCAGAGCAGCGCCGCCGACAGCGCCAGCCCCGCCGCCAGGGCAATCCTGCCCCGCCGCGTGGGACGCGCCTCGCCGGAAGTCAGGCACTCGGTGATCCACCGGGCGTTTGCGACCACCAGCGCCGCGTAGAACGGCAGGCCGAAGGCGAAGTGATGGGGAAAGTACGCGCCGGTGGTGCCGATGGCCATGCTGGTCAGGCACACGCCCAGGGGCAGCTTGACCACGTCCAGCGCCAGCAGCGGCAGGCCCGCGAGCTTCCCCGGGCGCGCCGCCATGTCCCGAACGATCCCCACCGCCGCGCCGACGATCATCACACCGATGGACGCGGCGAAGGCGGGGCTGAAGTGCCACAGGTCCCGGGCCACCACATCCACGGCCAGCAGCTTGCCCAGCGTGTTGTCCACGGAGGTCTCCAGCATGTATTTCAGGTAGATATTGATGTAATTGCCCAGGTTGCCGGTCGCCAGCAGCAGTACCACGCCCATGATGCCGCCGTACAGCATCGGCAGCACCAGCCGGTAGAGCAGCTGCCTGCCGCTGCGCGACAGCAGCAGCCCCGCCGCCAGTGCCACGAAGACAAAGGGCTCCTTGTACATGGGCGAGAGCATCAGCACCAGCGCGGTGAGCAGCAGCCGCGGCGACCAGGGCCGCATGCGCTCCGCGGGCATGCCGCTGATCAGCAGCACGTACAGCGTGCCGAAGCACGCGCCGAAGGCCTCCACCTGCCCGTGGCCGCTGCGCACATGGGCGTACAACGTCAGCGCGCTGCCCAGCAGCAGCACGGGCAGCATCAGCTCCGCCGTGCGCAGCCCGTCCAGCCCAGCCCGGCGCGCATACAGCCAAGCCGCCAGCGCAGGCGCGAGGCCGATGACGCACAGCGCGGCGAAGCAAAACACGTTCGTCAGGTAGAAATCGTCCGTCAGGGCAAGGGACAGCGCCGCGGTATAGAATATCGCGGGCGGCTTGATGTCGAACATGTCCGCATACAGCCGGTAGCCCTTGGTCAGCGCCCGCCCGATGCCGAAATAGTAGTTTGAATCGTAATTGTAGAGCCGCTGCAGCTCATTGGCCATGTCCCGTATGAGCCAGGGCACGGCGATGATCGCGGTGAGCGCCGCCAGCAGCAGCACCAGCGCGAGCCGCGCCCAGTGCGCCCGCCCGCGCCGCAGCGCGTCCGTTTCCATGCTATCGTACACCCTCCCGCCTCCGTGAAGCGTATTTCCCCCGCTGTATCAATCCTGTTGCAGCTTCCCGGCGATCTCCTCCACGCCCTTGCCCACCAGGGCGACGGAGTTGGGCGCGGTGAGCATCCAGCGCATCAGCGCGTTGCAGGCGTCGTAGTCCACGGCGTTGATGCGGTCGATGGTCTGGCTCTCGGTGCGGGTGGCGTCCATCAGCAGAAGCCGCCGCCCGTTGCTCTGCATCCGGGCGGAGGTGGACTCCAGACCGAGGATGTAGCCGGACTTGAGCTGCTCCCGGGCCATGGTGAACTCCGCCTGGGTCATGCCGCCCTCGGCGATGGCGCGGGCCTCCTCGCGGATCATGTCGTACACCTGCACGGCGTTTTCCGGGCTGCATGCGGCGTAGACCGACAGCATGCCGGTGTCGGTGTAGGCGTTGGGATAGCTGTACACGGTATAGGCCATGCCGCTCTCCTCGCGGATCTTCTGGAACAGCCGGGAGGACATGGCCCCGCCGAACACGCTGTTGAATATGGAGATGTCGTAGTTGCGCTCGTCCCCCATGGGCAGCGCCGGATAGCCCAGGCAAATGTGGACCTGCTCGATGTCCTTCGCCTTGGTGAGTATCGTGGGCCTGACCTCGTGGGTCACGCAGGGCAGCTTGTCCAGCCCCTCGGCCCTCCAGTCGCCCAGCAGCTTCTGCGCCAGCTCCAGCACCGCCGCCCACTCGTAATTGCCCGCGATGGCCAGCACCGCGTTCGCCGGGTGGTACATCCTGGCCCAATAGCCGGAAAGCCGCTCCCGGCTGCACCCGGAGACGCTCTCCTCGCTGCCCAGTATGGGCCGGGAGACCGCCTGGTCGCCATAGTGGGCCAGCATCAGCAGCTCGTGCACCAGGTCCTCCGGGGTGTCCTCGGCCATGGCGATCTCCTCGATCACCACGCCCTTCTCCTTCTCCATCTCAGTGGGATCGAAGGTGGGATGCACCGCAAGGTCCGCGATCACGTCCATCGCCAGCGGCAGGTGCTCGTCCACCACCTTGGCGTAGAAGCAGGTGCACTCCTTTGCGGTGAAGGCGTTCAGCTGGCCGCCCACCGCGTCCATCTCCTCGGCGATCTGCCGGGCGGTGCGCTTCTCGGTGCCCTTGAACACCATGTGCTCCAGAAAGTGGCTCACGCCCGCCTCCGGCACCGTCTCGAACTGGCTGCCCGAGCCCAGCCACAGGCCCACCGACACCGAACGGAAGTGGGGAATCCGCTCCCCGATGATGCGCAGCCCGTTGGGCAGGGTGATTTGATCGAATGTCATGTCGTTTGCTCCTTTTCCCAGTGTTGCCAGCGGATCTGGCGGTTATAGCCGATGCGGGCATAGAACGGGCTGCCGCCGCCGGTCATCAGGCGCGCGCCCAGGGGCCGCAATCGCCTGACGTGCATCGACAGCGCCGCGGCGGCCAGGCCCTTGCCCCGGTGCTCGGGGACCGTGCACAGCGGCTCCATGTAGGCCAGGCGGTCCTCCGGCACCCACCACATCCCCGAGAAGCAGGCATATTCCCCGGTCCCGTCGGCGATGATGACGTTGTGGTCATAGGTGGCGTGGGGCGGCGGCGCGAGGGTCACGCCCAGCACGCCGTAATAGGACCGCTGGGCGGTCCAATCGTCGCCGGTCACCCGGTCCGCCCAGTTTTCAAAGGGCTCGCGCTCGTCGCTGCCGAAGCCCCGCCAGAAGCAGCGGGCCAGCTTCTCCGGCTCGCAGGCGGGCGGGTCGATCACGTGAAAGCCCTCCGGCAGCGGATAGTCCAGCGCGCCGGTCTCAAAGTCAAAGGCGTGATCGACTTCCTCGTGGCGGACGACATAGCCCCGGCGCTTCACCGCCTCGATCAGCGCCGTCTGTCCCGGAAACAGCACGAAGGCCTTCTCGCCGTCAAAGCGGGGCATCTGCGTCTCGCCGTACTCGACGATCTCCTCCGCCAGCGCCTCGTATCCGGGCCGCAGGTTCACATGGACATCGGTGCAGGGATTCTCATAGAAGGCGAAGGCCACGACCCTGTCCCCGTCCAGCCACAGCCGGTCCATGAACAGATAGTTCTTGTCCAGCCAGGCCGAAGCGAGGGCGTACTCGAAGAACGGCGCGGGCACGCCGTTGGACCAGTCGTCCGCGTAGACCTCGACCATGAAGTCCCACACCCGCTGCACGTCCGTCAGCGGCTGGAACTGCTTGGTAGTGATGCTGCTCAAATCCATATGCTACCTCACGTTATCCACGCAGAAACGGACGGATGGGCATACAAAGTATGCCCATCCTGATTATAATCTATCGGAAATTAGTCCCGGCGGCGCGGCCTGCGGTCTCCGCCGCGATCGCCGCTGCGGCCACCGCGATCGCCGTCGCGGCGCGGGGGACGGCGCACCGGCATGGAGTCGTCGTCGTACACGATGTCGTTGCGGACCAGGTTCACGCGGCCCTGGCTGTCGATCTCGCCCACGCGGACCTCCAGCTCGTCGCCGATGTTCACCACGTCCTCCACCTTCTCCACGCGCTCATTGGCCAGCTTGGAGATGTGGATCATGCCGTCCTTGCCGGGGGCATACTCCACGAACGCACCGAAGCTCATGATGCGCACGACCTTGCCGGTGAACACGTCGCCCACCTGCAGGTCCTTGGCGATGCCCTCGATGATCTGGCGGGCCTTCTTCGCAGCCGCGTCGTCCTCGGTGGCGATGTACACGCTGCCGTCGTCCTCGATATCGATCTTGACGCCGGTCTCCTCGATGATCTTGTTGATGGTCTTGCCGCGGGGTCCGACGACCTCGCCGATCTTCTCGGGGTTGATCATGAAGTGGACGATCTTGGGCGCGTACTTGGACAGGTTCTCCCGCGGCGCGGGCAGCACCTCGAGCATCTTGCCCAGGATGTGCATGCGGATGCCCTGGGCGGTGCCGGCCACCTTGAAGTCCATGTCGCCCAGGAAGTCCTCCAGGCCCTGGATGTCGGTCAGCACGGCCACCTTGCCGGTGTTCTCCACGTCCTTGATCAGGCCCATGGCCACGCCGGCCACGGGGCGCTTGATCGGCACGCCCGCGTCCATCAGGGCCAGGGTGCTGCCGCAGACGGAGGCCTGGGAGGTGGAGCCGTTGGAGGACATGACCTCGGAGACCAGGCGCAGGCAGTAGGGGAACTCCTCCACGGAGGGGATCATCGGCAGCAGCGCGCGCTCAGCCAGCGCGCCGTGGCCGATCTCGCGGCGTCCCGGGGAGCGGGAGGGCTTGGCCTCGCCGGTGGAATAGCCCGGGAAGTTGTAATGGTGCATGTAGCGCTTGCGATCCTCGGTGCCGATGCCGTCGATGATCTGCTGCTCGCTGAGGGGGGCCAGGGTGGCCACGGTCATGACCTGGGTCTGGCCGCGGGTGAACACGGCGGAGCCGTGGGGACGGGGCAGAACGCCGACCTCGCACCAGATGGGGCGGACCTCGGTCAGCTTGCGGCCGTCGGGACGGATGCCCTTGTCGATGATGTGGCGGCGCATGACTTCCTTCTGCACGTTGTACAGCGCGTCGGCGACCTCCTGCTCGCGGCCCTCGAACTGCTCGGCAAAGTGCTCGGCGACCTCGGCCTTGACCTGCTCCTCGCGGGCGTTGCGCTCGGACCTCTCAAAGGTCTCGAACATCCACTCGACCTTCTCCAGCGCGTACTCGCGCACGGCGGCCTTCACGTCCTCGCCCGGCAGGGACAGCGGGAATTCCTTCTTCTCCTTGCCGATCTCGGCGACGATGCCGTTGATGAAGGCGACGATCTTCTTGATCTCCTCGTGGGCGAACAGTATCGCGCCCAGCATGATCTCCTCGGAGACCTCCTTCGCGCCGGCCTCGACCATCAGCACGGCCTCGGAGGTGCCGGCCACGGTCAGGTTCATCAGGGAGACCTCGCGCTGCTCGACGGTGGGGTTGACGATATACTCGCCGTCCACATAGCCGATGTTCACCGCGCCGATGGGGCCCGCCCACGGGATCTGGGAGGTGGCCAGGGCGGCGGACGCGCCGATCATCGAGGGGATGTCGGGGATGTTGTCCTGCTCGACGGACATCACGGTGCAGACGACGGAGACGTCGTGCCGCATTCCCTTGGGGAACAGGGGGCGCAGCGGGCGGTCGATCAGGCGGCAGGTCAGTATGGCCTTCTCAGCCGGACGGCCCTCGCGGCGATTCCAGGAGCCCGGAATGTGGCCGACGGAATACAGCTTCTCTTCAAAATCCACGCTCAGCGGGAAGAAATCGATGCCCGGGCGCGGGGCGTCGGCCACCGTGGCGGTGACCAGCACGCAGGTGTCGCCATAGCGCACGAAGGTGGCGCCGCTGGCCTGCTCGGCATACTTGCCGAATTCGAGCGTGAGCGTGCGTCCGCCCAGCTCCATGCTGTAGCTCTTGAACATGTTGTTACCCTCCTTGGGTGTTCTCTATATTGATTTATAATTGGTACCATCTCAGCCTCCCTCACAGAGGGAGGTGGCCCGAAGGGCCGGAGGGAGTACTCCCTCAGTCTCGCTGCGCGAGCCAGCTCCCTCACAGAGGGAGCCTCTTGTGCAGTGTGCAGACGCGCGCCTGCGGGCATATTCCCGCATCCTGGCGTCCGCACACCGCCGGTCGTGTGCGTCCGGTCGGCTCCGCAATCCCGGATTTCACACAACGCCGCCGCTCGGCAGGCCGAAGCGGCGGCGCGAAAAGACGTATCGTGGATGCCCTCTGGCTTACTTGCGCAGGCCCAGCTTGGCGATCAGGGCACGATAGGCCTCGATGTCAGTGCTCTTCAGATAGTCCAGCAGACCACGGCGCTGGCCGACCATCAGCAGCAGGCCGCGGCGGGAGTGGTGGTCCTTCTTGTGCACCTTCAGGTGCTCGTTCAGGTGGTTGATGCGCGCGGTCAGCAGCGCGATCTGAACCTCGGGGGAGCCGGTGTCGCCTTCGTGGCGGGCATAGGTCTCCATGATTTCCTTCTTGTTGATTTCCATGCGTATTTCCTCCTCTTTCTGTTGCCCGCAAGCCGGGTGAGCCGTCGGAGTCATCGGCAGACCAGGCAAGCGGCCTGTGGTCAATTGCGCATTGCCACAAATGGTATTCTACCACACGCCCCATGTTTTGTAAACGGCGAAAAGGGACTTTTCAGAAACTTCATATCGCGTCCTCCGCGATCATCAGAAGCCGCTGGGCGTGCTCGGTCTCGCCCCGGGCCAGCAGGCTGCGGATATGGGTGGAGGAGCACATCACGTCGCCATCCATGACGGGGGGCACGATCACCGCGCGATAGCCAAGCGCGGGGGCCAGGCTGCGCACCAGCGCGGCGTCGCCCCTGCCGCCCGCGCCGAAGGTGTAATTCTCCCCCACCACGATGGCGGCGACCCGCAGTTCGGCGGTCAGCCGGCGCAGGAACACCTCCGGGGGCGTCGCGCCGTACTCGGGGGTGAAGGCCTGCACCAGCGCCCATTCCGCGCCGAGACGCTCGAATTTCTTCAGGTTTTCATGCAGCGGCAACAGCGGCGCGGGGGCCCGCTCCGGGCACAGCACGGACAGCGGATGCCGGTCGAAGGTACACACCACGCTCTGGGCGTCCAGCGCATCCGCCAGGGCCACCGCCCGGCGGATCAGCGCCTGATGCCCGATGTGCACGCCGTCAAACATGCCCAGGGCCACCACCGCCTGCCTGCCGCTGAACTGAGAACCGTCGTGAATGATCCTCATCTGTCGTCCTCCGTCCTGTAGAGCATCGCCCGGAAGCGCACGCCGCCGTCCTCCCGGGGCTCGCCGATGCCCGCGAATTCATCGTTCAAATAGACCCGCACCGCCGGGACCGCCGGGGCCGGGGCGTCCAGCCACTCCGGCTTCAGCGGGTTGCCGTTCAGCACCGCGTGGCGGCTGCGCTCCCCCACCCGCACCGCGGGCAGATGGGAAAGGGGCGCGTCCAGCGGAATCAGCGCCTCCTCCAGCCTCTCCTCCCGGGCCAGCGCGTCGATCTGCTCCGGGTCCAGCGCGTCCTCCACGCGGAATATGCCCGCGGCCACGCGCTCCAGCGACTGCATGTGCGCGCCGCAGCCCAGCGCCTGGCCGATGTCGTGGCACAGCGTGCGGATGTACACGCCCTTGCCGCAATCGATCCGCAGCCGGTACACGTCGCCGCCCTCTGCGCCGAGGAAGGCGATGTCGTCCACCCGGCATGCCCGAGGCGCCAGCTCCACGGACTGGCCCTTGCGCGCCAGCTGGTACAGCCGCCGCCCGTCCCGCTTCAGCGCGGAATACATGGGCGGGATCTGCTCGATGTCCCCGACGAACCGGGGCAGCACGGCGCGCAGCTCATCCTCCCCCACCTCCACCGGGCGCTCGGCCACCACCTGGCCGGTGGCGTCCTGGGTGTCGGTCTCCACGCCCAGCTTGATCCGGGCGACGTAGCTCTTGCGCTTGTCGATGATGTAGTCAAACAGCCGCGTCGCGGAGCCCACGCACACCGGCAGCACGCCGGAGGCCTCCGGGTCCAGGGTGCCGCCGTGGCCCACCGCCGTGCCCTTGGGCAGGCGCTTGCGCACGAACACCACCATGTCCGACGAGGTGCGGCCCGTGGGCTTTTTGACGTTCAAAAATCCATTCATAGGTTGTCCTTTGATAATTGGGAATCAGGAATGAGGCGTTCTCCCCAGCACATCGTCGGCCAGGGCCAGCACCGTGGCGAGGGCGTCCTCCAGGGGCTTTTGCAGCGTCGCGCCCGCGGCCAGGTCGTGTCCCCCGCCGCCCAGCGGCGCGGCCATGTCCCGGGCGACGTTGATCGGGGCCTTGGAGCGCAGCGAGAACTTGGTGGTCTCCGGCCCCCGCTCCTCGGCCAGCACGGCCAGCTCCACGTCCTGTATCTCCAGCAGATAGTTGACGATGCCCTCGTTGTCCTCCCGGCGCGCGCCGGCGTCCGAGAGCATCCGCTCCGTCAGACGGGCCCAGGCCATCCTGCCGTCCGGGGACAGCTCCAGCCCGGAGAGCACCTTGCCCAGCAACAGCGTGCGCCCCCGGGTGCGGGTGCGGTACAGCCGCTCGGTGATGCCGGCGATGTCGATGCCCGTGGCGGCGCACTTCGCCGCCGCGCGGAAGGTCTGCTCCCGGGTGTTGGAATAGTTGAAATGGCCGCAGTCGGTGGAGATCGCCACGAACAGGCAGCTGCCCATGTCCCGGGTCAGCGCCACGCCCAGCGCCTCGATCAGGTCCACCACCAGCTCGCCCGCCGCAGCGGCATAGCCGTCCAGCGCGTAGATCTGGCCGAAGCCGGGATTCGTGTGGTGATGGTCCAGCGCGGCCCGATGCTCGCAGGCCCCGAACAGCTTCAGGCCCGCCTCGCCCAGACGCGCGTCCTCGGAGACGTCTATCGCCAGGGCCGTCCTCGGCACAAAGGGCAGCGGATCGCCGGTGGCGATCACGCTCTCCGCGCCGGGCAGGCCGGCGTAAAGCAGCGGTATGCCCTCGGGCAGGCACACCACGGCGCGCTTGCCCATCGCCCTGAGGGCGTGGTACATCGCCAGGTTGGAGCCCGCCGCGTCGCCGTCCGGGGAGATGTGGCCCAGCAGCGCGATGTCATCCTTGTCCCGCAGCCATTCGGCCAGGGTCTCAATCGTCACCCGTTTCGCCATTGCGCTGGGTCTCCTTCAGCAGTTGATTGATGTGGGCCGCGTATTCGATGTTGGTGTCCAGCTCGAACAGGATCTCCGGCACGTAGCGCAGGTCCACCCGGCGGCCCAGCTCCCGGCGCACGAAGCCGGAGGCCTTTTGCAGCGCCTTCATCATGTCCCCGCACCTTGCAGTAGCGCAGGTCGCGGGTGACCTCGCAGCGCACGATGGACCAGGTGCCGCCGATGCGCGGGTCGTTCAGCTCGTCGCGGATGATGCCGTCGATCGCCTTGTGCACCTCCTGGGAGATGCGGTCTATACGGTCAAAAGAAGCCATTTTATCCTCCTGAAAGTCCATAACCTGTTTAGGGGCGCCAAAGCGGCGCCCCTACTGTCAATTGCGGTTGGATTACCTTTCGATCTCCTCCATCACGAAGCACTCGATCACGTCGTTCTCCTTGATGTCGTTGTAATTCTCGATGCCGATGCCGCACTCGTAGCCGGTGTTGACCTCCTTGGCGTCGTCCTTGAAGCGCTTCAGGGAGTCGATCTTGCCCTCGTGGATGACGATGTTGTCGCGCAGCAGGCGGATCTGGGCGTTGCGGGCGATCTTGCCGTCAGTGACGTAGGAGCCGGCGATGGTGCCCACGCCGGAGACCTTGAAGGGCTGGCGCACGGTGGCGTGGCCCAGCAGGACCTCCTTGAACTTCGGGGCGAGCATGCCCTTCATGGCGTTCTCCACGTCCTCGATGGCCTGGTAGATCACGCGGTACAGCCGGATGTCGATCTTCTCGCGCTCCGCCATGTCGCGGGCGTTGTTGTCCGGGCGCACGTTGAAGCCGATGATGATGGCGTTGGCCGTGGAGGCCAGCAGCGTGTCGGATTCGTTGATCGCGCCCACGGCGCCGTGGATGCAGCGCACCCGCACCTCGTCGTTGCTCAGCTTCTCCAGACTCTGGCGCACGGCCTCGACGGAGCCCTGCACGTCGGCCTTGATGATGACGTTCAGGTCCTTGATCTCGCCCGCGGAGATCTGGCTGAACAGATCGTCCAGCGTAGTCTTCGTCTGGGTCTTGATCAGCGCCGCGCGCAGCTTGTCCTTGCGCTCCTCGGCCACCTGGCGGCTCAGCTTCTCGTCGTCCACCGCGGTGATCTGGTCGCCCGCGTCGGGCACGTCGTTGAAGCCGATGACCTCCACCGGCTGGGAGGGGCCGGCGCTCTTCACGCGCTCGCCGCGATCGTTGGTCATGGCGCGCACGCGGCCATAGGCCGTGCCGGCGACGATGGCGTCGCCCACGTTCAGCGTGCCGTTCTTCACCAGCACCGTGGCCACCGGGCCGCGGCCCTTGTCCAGCTTGGCCTCGATGATGATGCCGCGGGCCTTGCGGTTCGGGTTGGCGCGATAGTCGTTCACGTCGGCGGTGAGCAGTATGGTCTCCAGCAGGTCGTCCACGCCCTCGCCGGTGATGGCGGATACGGGCACCATCTCGGTGCTGCCGCCCCACTCGGTGGTCACCAGCTCGTACTCGGTCAGCTGCTGCTTCACGTGCTCGGGGTTGGCGGCGGGCTTGTCCATCTTGTTGATGGCGACGATGATCTCGACGCCCGCGCTCTTGGCGTGGTTGATGGCCTCGATGGTCTGGGGCATGACGCCGTCGTCCGCGGCCACCACCAGCACGGCGATGTCCGTGGCCTGGGCGCCGCGCAGGCGCATCGAGGTGAAGGCCTCGTGGCCGGGGGTATCCAGGAAGGTGATCGTGCGGCCGTCCAGATCGACGGTGTACGCGCCGATGTGCTGGGTGATGCCGCCCGCCTCGCCCGCGGTGACGCGGCTCTTGCGGATGTAGTCCAGCAGCGAGGTCTTGCCGTGGTCGACGTGGCCCATGATGGTGACGACCGGCGGACGGGGCAGCAGCTCCTCCTCGGAGTCCTCCACGTCCTCCTTCTCCAGGGCGTCCTCGGCGGTCTCCGCCAGCTTCATCTCCAGCTCCACGCCGAACTCCTGGGCCACCAGCGTGGCGGTGTCGAAGTCCAGCTCGTTGTTGATGGTGGCGATGATGCCCAGCATCATCAGCTTCTTGATGATCTCGCCGGCGGGCTTGCCGATGCGCTCGGACAGGTCGCGCACGGTGATGGTCTCGGCGGTCATGAAGGCCTTTTCGATCTTCACGGTCGGTATGGCGGCCTTCTGGACCGAGGCCTTGCGCTTCTTGCGATTGCGCACGAACTCGTCGTCGTAATTGTTCAGGTTACTGGCGCCGCCGCGCTGCTTGGTCGCGCTGCGCCCGGTATTGCGGTTGCGCTCGGGATCGTTCTGGCGCACGTACTGCTTCTTGTTGGGATCGTAGTTGGACACGCGCTCCTTCTCCACGGAGGGCACGAGATCCGGGCCCTTGCGCCCGAAGCCGGGACGCGGGCCGCCGAAGCCGCCGCGGGGCGCGCCGCCGGCGGGCCTCTGTCCGGGTGTGCCGCCCGTCGGACGGCTGCCGAAGGCGGGACGCAGGCCGGGAGCGCCGCCCTGCTGGGGGCGACCCTGGCC
>ONHI01000018.1 GCA_900317565.1 uncultured Eubacteriales bacterium | reverse complement strand
TCACATTCTACACGAGTTGAGCTGTGTTGTCTCCTCTTTTTTGGAACGTGTTGCACTTCATATGATAACCTAAGGCCTTCCCCTTTGGGGAAGGTGGATCGGCGAAGCCGAGACGGAAGAGGTCCCCCTGCATTCCGGCTTGCGCCTTTGATGTTATAGAGGCGCAAGGCAGAGCGCGGGGACCTCTTCAGCCATTTGCTGCGCAAATGCCAGCTTCCCCATAGGGGAAGCCTGATGATCACCGTTCTCTGTACCTTTCCCGTTCCCCGCATACATCAACCGCCCCGGCGCGATTCGCGCCGGGGCGGTTGTCATACCATTATGCTATCGTCGATTGGATCAGTCCACGGTGATGCCGTCGATCGGCAGATCGAAGTAGGGCGCGGACTGGAACTCGGACTCGTGGAAGTAGCCGTCCTTGACGTACTCAGCCGCGATCTGGTGCACAGCCGCGTTGAAGCCGCCGTTGGCGGTATCCTGCAGGTAGTCCTCGGTTTGCACGTACTCTTCAGCGGTCATGCCGTTCACGGTGAAGGTGCTGGTGTCGAACACCTGCAGCTCGCCGGAGGCCAGCTTCTCCAGGACCTCCTGAACCTTCTCCACGGTGCCCTCGGCGGCCACGTTGGGGTTCAGCTCGGTCAGCTCGACGGCGCCCTCGGCCATGCCCAGCGCGATGTCGGTGGGGAAGGCTTCGCCCTTCATGACGGCTTCGATGGCCATCTGCATGTAGGGGGTCCAGTTGATGCGGGAGGAGATCAGCGCGGTGTTGGGGGCAACGGCGCTGAAGTCGATGTTGTAGGCGACGTTCGGAATGCCGGCATCCTCGCAGGCGGTGGGGGCGCCGACGGTGTCGGCGTGCTCGCTCATCAGCACGCAGCCCTGCGCGATCAGCGCGGTGGCCGCTTCCTGCTCCAGCGCCTGGTCGCCCCAGTCGTTGGTGAACTTCACGGTCATGGTAGCGGAGGGGCAGGCATAGCGGATGCCCAGGAAGGTGGAGGTGTAGCCGCTGATGACCTCGGCATAGGGGAACGCGCCCACGTAGCCGACCTTGGCCTGATCCTCGGTGATCTCGCCCTTCTCGATCTTCTCGTTGAGCAGCAGGCCCGCGGCGTAGCCGGCGGCGAAGCGGCCCTGGAAGATGGAGGCGAAGGCGTTGTGGTAGTTCTCCAGGCCCGCGCTCTGGGCCTTGGTGCCGGTGGCGTGGGAGAACTGAACCTCCGGGAACTCGGAGGCGGCCTGGATGATGTAGTCCTCATGGCCGAAGGAATCGGCGAAGACGTACTGGCAGCCCATGTCCGCCAGGTCCGCGGCGGCGTCGTAGGCCTCCTGGCTCTCGGGGATGTTGGACTTGATGATCAGCTGGCTCTCGTCCAGGCCCAGGTTCTCCAGGGCGGCCTTCATGCAATCGATGAAGTTGGCGTCGTAGCCGGAGTTCTCGTCGTGCAGGCAGATCAGGCCGATCTTCACGTCCTCCTTCGCGACTTCCGCGAAGGCGACGGAGCACAGCAGCATGGCCAGAACCAGGAGGACGGATGCGATCTTCTTCATAATCATGTCTCCTTATTATTTCTTGCCTCGTCAGAGGCTGTGATGGTATCATACACAAGCAAAGTTACATCTGCACGTCGCATTTGTAAATTGTGCGAAGAATCGACATGAAAGTTCGGATTTTACGCCGATTTATGTCCGAAAAAGCCGCTGCACGTTCTCATGCAGCGGCTTTTTCCGAACAATATCACCACTTGACCAGCCTTTCCCCCTTCACCAGCCACGCCTGCTCCGCCAGCGCGGCCAGGGGATCGTCGGAGTGGGAGTCGGAGAAGAATTCGTCGATCCCGGCCCCGGGGAAGCGGGCGTGGAACCGGGAAACCTTCTCCACGCCGTGGCAGTTGGGGCCCAGGAACAGCCCGGTGCGCTTGTCCACCGGCGAGCCGATGACGCAGCGGATGCCCAGCCGCAGGCAGGCGGGGCGGATCAAAAACTCCGGCGAGGCGGAGATCACCACGTCGTCCTCCCGGTGGCGCGGGGGATACCAGGCCTTGACCCGGGAAAAGTTGTCCGCCCAGAAGGCCTCCACGGCCCCGTCCACGTCGCCGATCAGCGTCAGGTAGTGGAACATGCGCTGCTTGAAGGCCTGCTTGGGCCGCAGCTTCAACAGGAACATCAGCCCGTTGACCGCCTGGCCGGGCACGTCCCGCCACATGCGCGGCCTGTGGACGAGGCACCAGGCGAAGAAGCGGGCGGAGCTGTCCCCCCGCAGGATGGTGTTGTCGAAATCGTATACGTTCATGGCGCGCCCCCGTCGGCAGAGGTAATGTTTGGCAGGAACCGCTCCCGCCCGCCTGTCCTATTCGCCACCGGAGGGCTCAAATCCTGCGAAAGCGCCGTAAAATCGCGGTTTTCAGGCCGCACCCTGTCCGCGGCAAAATTATGAAGCTGGTTTTATTTATACTTTGATTTTCGCCGGACGGGATTGATTTTATCGCCCGCGACTGTTACAATAGGCGTATATCGCATTGCTAATAATATGGAGGAACATCCGATGAATATGAAGAGGACGCTGGCCGCGCTGGTGGCGCTGTGCCTGATGCTGTGCGGCTGTGTGGGGGCGCTGGCCGAGGAGAAGGAGGTCGACGTCGTCGAAGACCTGCTGCGCTATTTCCTGGGCATCACCGACGAGGACGTGGCCGCCGCCGAGCAGCGCGCCGCCGAGGCGGAGAACGCCAACGCCGATGTCGCCCCCGAGGACTTCGCCCAGCCCGAGGACTATGTCGAGGGCGAGGAGGAGTATGTCTTCGACGAGATCGAGCAGGACATCGTCGTGGAGGACCCGGTGGAGGTCACCGACCTGGCCGTCACCCAGGGCCTGCCCGACGACTGGCTGAACATACTGCTGCTGGGCACCGATTCCCGGGGCACCACGAAGTACCTGCGCACCGACACCATGGTGATACTCTCCGTGAACGAGGGCACCGGCGCGGTGAAGCTGACCTCCGTGATGCGCGACATCTGGGTGGAGATCCCCGGCTACAACGGCCAGAAGCTGAACGCCGCCTGCGTCTACGGCGGCCCGGAGCTGACCGTGCGGCTGATCAACGATTACTTCGACATGAACATCGAAAACTACGCCCTGGTGAACATGGAGTGCCTGGTGAAGATCGTGGACACCCTGGGCGGCATCCGCCTGGACGTGAGCAAGGCCGAGAGCCGCGCCATCAGCAAGCTGAACGCCGACACCTTCGGGGCCACGGACGGCACCGGCAAGTACATATCCTCCGGCGTGCCCTCCGGCGAGCAGGTGCTGCTGGACGGCAAGCAGGTGCTGGCCTATTCCCGCATCCGCAAGCTGGATTCCGACTACGCCCGCACCGAGCGCCAGCGCACCGTGCTGGTGACCATCGCCAAGCGGCTGCAGCAGGAGAACCTGTTCTCCCTGGCCGGCATCGTCACCGGCCTGCTGCAATACGTGGAGACCAACATGAGCTTCGATGAGATCATGACCATCGCCAAGGCCTGCATGGGCATGGACATGGCCAACCTGACCCAGTTCCGCATTCCCGCGGACGACACCTATGAGGACGGCATGTTCGGCAACACCTGGTGCATCAAGCCCGACTTCGAGGCGAACGCGAAGCTGCTGCATGAATTCATCTACGAATAACGGATATTGGCCCGCGGGGCTGCCTCAGGCGAGGCAGCCCCGCGTTGCGTGTGGGGGACGGGATCGATGAAGAACGTTGTCAAGCACCTGGCGGCGGTGCTGCTGGGGCTGCTGGTGGTGAACGGCTTTTGCGCGTGGTATTATAACACCGCGCCCTACGAGCACACCGACGACCGCGCCACGGACACCGTCCGGCGGCCCGGGGCCCGGGTGAGCCAGGCCACGGAGGGCATGGGCGCCCACGCCATCGACGCAAACGGCTACAACAGCGCCCCGGACGACCGGCCGATCAGCGTGCTGATGCTGGGCTCCAGCCACACCGAGGGCTTCAACGTGGCCGCCGGACAGGACGTGTCCGCGCGGCTGGGGGCGCTGCTGGGAAAGCGGGTGTACAACCTGGGCATGTCCGCCCACACCTTCACCCGCAACGCCGCCAACCTGCCCCGGGCGCTGGCGCGCTTCAAGCCCGCGGACTGGGTGGTGCTGGAGACCGCCTCGGTGGTGTTCACCCGGGGACAGGTGGAGGCGTCCATGGGCGACGCGCTGGAGCGCCTGCCCGCCACCCGGACGCCGCTGCCGGACTTCATCAGCAACCGGCCCCTCTCGAAGCGGCTGTACAAGCAGCTTTTGAACCTGATGCAGGCGGACGAAGAGGAGGGGGAGGCGGTGGATTACGACGACCTGCCCCCGGAGCTGCTGGCGGAATACGAGGACAGCCTGACGGCCTGGTTTGCGCAGCTGAAGGCCGAGGCGGATGCAAGCGGCGTGGGCCTGATCATATGGTACCATCCCCACGTGCTGCCGGACGCGGAGGGAAACGCGGTTACCGACGCGCCCGCGGTGTGCCTGAGGGCCTTCCACAATGCCTGCCGGCGGGCCGGGGTGACGCTGGTGGACCTGTCCGACGCCTTCCTCCGGGCGTGGGAGCGCGAGCGCATACTGCCCCACGGCTTCGCCAACACCGCCCTGGGCGTCGGGCACCTGAACGCCGATGGCCACCGGCTGGCCGCCGAGGCGCTGTACGAGGTCATCGGAAGGGCGGGTGAGGCGGCATGAGCTTTGTGAGCCTGGCCTTCTTCATATTCTTCCCGCTGGTGCTGCTGTCCCAGCTGGTCATTCCCGGTACGCGGGGGCGGCACGTCGCGCTGCTGGTCGCCAGCTATGTGTTCTACGGCTGGTGGGACTGGCGCTTCTGCGGGCTGATGCTGCTGCTCACGGCGGTGGCCTATCTGGCCGGCCTGGGCCTGGAGCGCCGCCCCCGCAGCCGGGGGATCCTGGCGGCGGGCGTGGCCGTGCCGCTGGCGGTACTGTTCGCCTTCAAGTACCTGAACTTCTTCCTGACGTCCTTCCGGGCCGCCTTCGGGCTGGCGCAGGCCGGGGCGCTGAACATCATACTGCCCGTGGGCATCTCCTTCTACACCTTCCAGAGCCTGAGCTACACCATCGACGTGTACCGGGGCAAGCTGCCCGCCAGCCACGACCCGGTGAAGTTCGCGCTGTACATCTCCTTCTTCCCGCAGCTGGTGGCCGGGCCCATCGTGAAGGCCTCCGAATTCCTGCCCCAGCTGGACGAGGCGCGCCGCCCCACGGCGGACCGCGTGTTCCGCGGGCTGACGGAATTCTTCTTCGGCCTGTTCAAGAAGGCGGTGCTGGCGGACAACATCGCCGTGTTCGCGGACGCGGTGTTCGGCGCGGTGGGGGCCTACAGCTCCGGCGCGGTGGCGCTGGCGGTGCTGGGCTACGCCATGCAGATCTACTTTGACTTCTCCGGCTATTCGGACATGGCCATGGGCGCGGCCCGCTGCCTGGGCTACGACCTGCCGGTGAACTTCAACCTGCCCTACCTGTCCCGGAACGTCAGCGAGTTCTGGAAGCGCTGGCACATCAGCCTGTCCAGCTGGCTGCTGCAATACCTGTACATACCGCTGGGCGGCAACCGCAAGGGCAGGGCGCGGACCTACGTGAACCTGATGCTGACCATGGCGCTGGGCGGGCTCTGGCACGGCGCGGACTGGAGCTTCGTGCTGTGGGGCGTGGGCCACGGGCTGGCGCTGTGCGCCCACAAGGCCTGGTCGGCCCGCTTCCCGGCGCGGCGCGGGCCCTGGCGGGACGGGGCGGCCACGCTGCTGACGGCGCTGTTCGCCGCATTGATGTGGGTGCCCTTCCGGGCGGAGAGCCTCGGCCACGCGCTGGCGATCTACCGCAGGCTGTTCGTCTGGGGCGAGGGGGCCTGGGCGCTGCCCGCCTGGACGCTGGCGGGGCTGGCCTGCATGCTGCTGTTCACCGGCTGGAGGGCACTGAGGCACGCCCGGACCGGGGCGGCGCTGGACGGCTCGGCCCCCGCGCTGCGCCGGGGCAGCTTCCTGGGCACGCTGGGGCTGACGCTGCTGGCGGGCTTTGCGCTGGTGCTGATGTACACGGGGGAGAACCCCTTCATCTACTTCCAGTTCTGACAGAGCGCCGCTTTTTATCCTGCAATGCACAAAAGAAATAAACCGCGCCGGAGGCCCGAAACAGGGCCCGAAACAGGGGGCGTTTTTGCTGGACACGCCCGCCGCGGCGTGGTATAATGTATCTAGGGTCATATGACATTTATACTGTTCACTTTCAGGAAGGATTTGAAAAAATGCCCGACAGCCACGTCAAATTTCATTCGGCCAACGACAAGCGGTTGCTCCTGATCGTGGAGGACGAGGCCGTCAACCGGGAGCTGCTGGCGCTGGTGCTGCAGGAGACCTATGATCTGGTCTTCGCCGCCACGGGCGCGGAGGCGCTGGCGGTGCTGGCGGCCCGGGCGGACGATCTGAGCATGGTGCTGTTGGACCTGAACCTGCCCGACATGCGCGGCACGGACATCCTGCGGCACATCAAGGAGGCGCCCCGCTATGCCTGGCTGCCGGTGATCGTGCTGACCTCGGACCGGGACGCCGAGGTGGAGAGCCTGAGCCTCGGGGCCATCGATTTCATCTCCAAGCCCTATCCCATGCCCAGCGTGATCCTGGCGCGGGTGCTGCGCACCATAGAGCTGTCGGAGGACCGGGACATACTGCGCTCCACCGAGCGGGACCACCTGACGGGGCTGTACAACCAGGAATTCTTCTATCGCTACGCCGAGCAGTACGACATGCACCACAAGGACATGTCCATGGACGCCATCGTGATCGACGTGAACCACTTCCACATGATCAACGAGCGCTATGGCAAGGCCTACGGCGACGAGGTGCTGCGGCGCATCGGCGAGAGCGTGCGCAACATCGTCAAGGATTCCGGCGGCATCGTCTGCCGCCACGAGGCGGACACCTTCTACGTCTACTGCCCCCACCGGGCGGATTATCCCACGATACTGGACATCGCCACGGCGGGCCTGGCCGACGACGCCCACAACCGAAGCCACGTGCGGCTGAGGATCGGCGTCTATTCCGACACGGACAAGAGCCTGGACATCGAGCGCCGCTTCGACCGCGCCCGGATGGCCGCCAACACCGTGCGCAGCAATTTCACCAAGGCCATTGCCATCTATGACAACGCGCTGCATGAATCCGAGCTGTTCGAGGAGCACCTGCTGGAGGGCTTCCACGACGCGCTGCGGGACAGGCAGTTTCAGGTCTACTACCAGCCCAAGTTCGACATCCGCTCCGTGGAGCCGGTGCTGACCAGCGCCGAGGCGCTGGTGCGCTGGAAGAACCCGGTGCTGGGCATGATCAATCCCGGCGTGTTCATACCGCTGTTCGAGCGCAATGGCCTGATCCTGGAGCTGGACACCTATGTCTGGCGGGAGGTCGCGCGGCAGATGCGGGACTGGAAGCAGCGGCTGGGCGTATCGGTGCCGGTGTCGGTGAACGTGTCCCGCGTGGACATGTACGACGAGGACTTCGTGAAGAACCTCAAGGCGCTGGTGAAGGAATACGGCCTGAGCACCGACGAGCTGCTGCTGGAGATCACCGAGTCCGCCTACACCGAGGATTCCGACCAGATCGTGGACACCGTGCATAAGCTGCGCGCCGAGGGCTTCAGGATCGAGATGGACGACTTCGGCGCGGGCTATTCCTCGCTGAACATGGTCGCCGAGCTGCCCATCGACGCGCTGAAGCTGGACATGCAGTTTGTGCGCAACGCCTTCAAGGGCCGCAAGGACATCCGCATGCTGGAGGTGATCCTGGAGATCGCCGATTCGCTGATGGTGCCCTCCATCGCCGAGGGCGTGGAGACCGCCGAGCAGATGTTCGCACTGAAGGCCATGGGCTGCGGCGTCGTGCAGGGCTATTACTTCTCCCGGCCCATACCCGCCGCCGAATACGAGCGCTTCCTGCTGGCCTACCGGGACCGCGGCGCCCGTCCGGTGAACGCCTTCCGGCATGTGGAGCGCCCCAAGCGCGGCGAGGGCATGCGGCTGCTGAACGAGAAATACACCTACGAGGCCATGCACGATCCCGCCACCGGCCTGTACAACGAGAGCGCTTTCGCGATGCTGCTCAAGGACGCGGACAGGAACCACATCGCGCTGCTGCTGGCCGAGGCCGAGGGCGCGGGCGATGCCCGGCAGGAGGCCGACGATGCCGTCGCCCGACGCATCGCCGAGGTGCTGCGCGGCAGCTTCCGCTCCGTGGACTTCATCTGCCGCATCCACCGGAACGAGTACGTCGTCATCATGACCCGGGTGGACAGCGCGCTGCGCGAGCTGGTCATGGGCAAGGTGGAGCGCATCAACGGGTTGCTCGCCCGGCCGCAGGAGGGACTGGCCCCCGCGCAGCTCAGCTTCGGCGTGGCCTTCGCGGACCGCGACGCGCCCCGGGGCAACCTGATCGAGGACGCCGAATTCGCCCTGGCCCGGGGCAAGAAGCTGGGGCTGAGGTGCAGCATATACTGAGAATCCCATAAAGCGACGCCATGCCGGAAACGGCATGGCGTCGCTTTATGGGAGCGATCGTTATGTCACATGGCTGATTGTCATTCCGCGGGCGCTTCGGGCAGATACGCCGGGTCCCGCTGCATGTTGGCGATGTCCAGCGCCACCCGCTGCTCCAGCCCGTCGATCTCGCGCAGGTCCGCGCCGTTCCACAGCTCCCGGTCCGCCAGCGCGGCGTAGGCCAGCGCCTCGGGGGGCATGTCGTGGGACAGCGTGGCGAACACCGCCAGCGCCTCCGGGTCGTCGTCGATCACCTGGCTCTGCTTGCCCCGGGCCACGCGATAGACGCCCTCGCCGTCGGGGCGCGCCCCGGCGTACAGCATGATCGTGGCCGCCAGCGCGAAGCTCAGGCAGCGGGGCGGCTCGAAGTTCTCCGCCGCCCAATCCCGCATGACGGGCAGCGCGCCCCGGGCGAACCGGCGCAGCAGCGGCCGTCCCACCCGCAGTATGCCGTTGGGGCTCAGCGGGTTCTCGAAGCGCTCGAAGCACTGTATCACATAGGGTGCGGCAACCCTTCGGGCCTCCGGGTCCGCGGGCAGCAGCTCGTCGTAGTAGGTCCGGCCCACGAAGGCCCGCAGCCGCTCGTGCTTCATGCAGTCCGCCAGCGTGTCGCAGCCCAGCAGCCAGCCCGGCGCGGCCATGGCGAACAGCCCCGCGTCGAACAGCCGCCGCTTCTGTGAAAGGACGGGGGAGAGGTCGTCGACGATCTCGATGTCCCCGCCGTCGCCGAGCCCCAGACGGGCCGCGAAGGCTGCCGGGGCCTGTATCGCCATGCGGGCGTAGGGCTCCGCCAGGTGCAGCATGCCGTCGGCGTAGTTCATCTCGGCGCACTGCCGCGCAGCCTCGTGGGCGTCGGCCCGGTAGGCAAGCCCGTCGGCGAGGGCGGGATAGAAGGCGCAGGCGTCCCGCAGCCATTCCCCGAGGATGGCGTCCCCACAGAGCGCCGCCAGGGCGTTGCAAATCCCCTCGCCACAGTCGGCCCGCTCGCCCAGGCAGACGAACGCCAGCCCGCCCAGCCCGGCGGCCCACCGCGCCGCCAGCAGCCGCGCCGCCGGGGCCAGCTCCCGGTCGAGGGTGGGGGATTGGGTGTCCACCAGGGCGATCGCCAGCTCCGGCTCCGCCGCCAGCGCCTTGAGGGCTTCCTCGCCCTCGACGACGCGCACGATGGACTGGACCACGACCTCCCGCTTGACGGGCGTCTCGCCGCGGTAGCCCCGCACCAGCAGCGTGTACAGCCCCTCCTGCTCCCGCAGCAGCGCCGCCGGGTCCGCGCCGTCGCCGCCTCGGGGGCCGTCCGGGGGCACGCAGGCGATGCCCAGCTCCGGCAGGGCGGCGTCGATCAGCCGGTCTGCCACGCCCAGCAGGGCCTCGCCCAGCCCGAACTGTACGGCCCGTACCCGCGCGGGGATGTGGGCGGGGATCTCATAGCGCTCCATCATGGAAGGGTGCAGGTGCTGCATAGGCGCCTCCATAATCTGTTTTGTCGGGCCCGGCCCGATAGATCAGATTATATCATACGCTGCATTTGTCGGCAAATAAAAGTTGTGTTTATTCCCGGGATGTGGTAGAATAGGGCAGAATGAAAGGCGGTGAGGCTATGCGCAAGGGCATCTGCGTGGCGGGCAACATGATCGTGGACATACTCTATCCCATCGAGGGCTGGCCGAACCAGGGCGAGCTGGTACACATCAACGACGGCATCTCCCGGGCCACGGGCGGCGCGGTGTGCAACGTGATCGTGGACCTGGCGACGCTGGACGGCGCGCTGCCGCTGCAGGCCATGGGCAAGATCGGCGAGGACGCCGAGGGCGACCTGATCCTGCAGCGCCTGGGACAGCATCCCAACATCGACACCGCCAACGTGCTCCGGGACGGCATATCCGCCTTCTGCCTGGTGATGAACGACGCCCGGGCGGGCCAGCGCACCTTCTTTACCTACATGGGCGCGAACGGCCGCTTCGACGAGGCGGATATCGACTGGGACAAGGTCAGCGCGGACATATTCCACATCGGCTACATACTGCTGCTGGACGCGCTGGACAAGCCGGACGACGCATACGGCTCGAAGCTGGCGCGGCTGCTGCACCACGCCCAGCAGCGGGGGCTGAAGACCTCCATCGACGTGGTCAGCGAGACCAGCGACCGCTTCACCCGGCTGGTGCCCCCGGCGATGCGATACACCGACTATTGCATCATCAATGAATACGAGGCCCAGATGACCACCGGCGTGGCGCTGCGCGGCCCGAAGGGCGAGCTGCTGCGGGAGAACCTTCCCACCGCGCTGGAGGCCATGAAGCGCATGGGCGTGTCCACCTGGGCGGTGATCCACTGCCCGGAGGGCGGCTTCGGCATGGATGAACAGGGCCGGTTTGTGCAGCGGGCGAGCCTGCGGCTGCCGGAGGGCTACATCAAGGGCTCCACCGGCGCGGGCGACGCCTTCTGCGCCGGGGTGCTCTACGGCGCGGAGCAGGAGTGGACGCTGGAGCGGGCCATCGACCTGGGCATCGCCGCGGCGGCGGCCAGCCTCAGCGCCGCCGGGGCCACCGAGGGCATGCGCCCGCTGGACGAGGTGCTGGCGCTGCTGGAGCAATACGACAGAAGACAGGAGAGGGATTGACATGGACGCGATATTTCAATTTGACAGCTCGATACTGATGTGGATACAGGACAACCTGCGCACGGGCTTCCTGAACCCCATCGTAAACGTCATCACCCGCTTGGGCGACAAGGGCATCCTCTGGATCGCCGTCACGCTGGCGCTGCTGGCCTTCCGCAAGACCCGCCGCATGGGCGTGTTCTGCATGGTGTCGATGGTGATCGGCCTGATCGTGACCAACCTCATCATCAAGAACTGGGTCGCCCGCGTTCGCCCCTACGTGCTGATCGAAGGGCTGGAATGCCTGGTGGGCGTCCAGAAGGACTTCTCCTTCCCCTCGGGCCACACCACCAATTCCCTGGCCTGCGCCTGGGTGCTGTTCAGGATGGCTCCGCGCAAGTGGGGCGTGACCGCGCTGGTGGTGGCGATACTGATCTCGCTGTCCCGGCTGTACGTGGGCGTGCACTATCCCACCGACGTGCTGGGCGGCGCGGTGATCGGCCTGGGCAGCGCGTGCCTGGCGCTGTGGCTGGTGCCGAAGCTGGAAAAGAAGTTCCCGCAGATGAAGAAGCTGTATAAAGCCTGATCGACCGTCAGACGCGCCGCGGAGGGCCTTCCCAATATGGGAAGGCCCTCCGCGCTGTCGTCCGTGCCGTCGCCCTACAGGCTGTACAGCTCGCCGTACTTCTTCTTCAGGTAATTCACGTAGTGGTGGGCGTCGAAGGGGCCGCCGCAGGCGCTGAGCACCAGCTCGTTCGGGGTCAGCAGCTGGCCGTAGCGGTGGATCTTGTCGCCCAGCCACGCGGTGATGGGCCGCAGATCGCCGGCGCGCACCGCGCCCCAGACGTCCACGTCCTTCTCCATCTGCTCCAGCATCTGCACGCCGTAGGCGCTGCCCAGGGCGTAGCTGGGGAAATAGCCGATGGCGCCGAAGGACCAGTGGCTGTCCTGGAGGCAGCCGCGCCGGTCGTCGGGCACCTCCACGCCCAGGTATTCCCTGTACATGCGGTTCCACTCGCCGGGGATGTCGGCGGTCTTCAGATCGCCGGAGATCATGGCCTTTTCCAGCTCATAGCGGATCATCACGTGGATGGAATAGGTCAGCTCGTCGGCCTCGGTGCGGATCAGCGAGGGCTCCGCCAGGTTCGCGGCCCGGTACAGCGTCTCCACGTCCACGCCGGCCATCTGCTCCGGGAACAGCGCCTTCAGCTCCGGCAGCAGCACCTCGCAGAAGGCGTGGCTGCGGCCGATCAGGTTCTCGTAAAAGCGGCTCTGGCTCTCGTGGATGCTCATGCTGCTGCCGCTGGCCAGCAGGGTGCCCTGCAAGTCGTCGCCCACGCCCAGCTCGTACAGCGCGTGTCCGCCCTCGTGCACCACGCTGTACAGGTTGGAGAGCACGCTGTCCTCGTGGTAGTGGGTGGTGATGCGCACATCGTGCTTGTTGAAGCCCTCGGTGAAGGGATGCTCCGTCTCACCCGCGGCGCAGTCGTCCCGGTCGATGCCCATGATCTGCATCACCCGGTCGGTGAACTGCCTTTGCAGGTGGATGGGATAGCGCTTCTCCAGGAAGGCGGTGTCCGGGCGGGGCCGCTTCGCCACCTCCAGGATCACCGGGGTCAGCTCGCCCCGCAGCAGCGCGAAGAAGGGGTCCAGCGTCTCGTGGGACAGGCCCTTCTCATAGCCGTCCAGCAGCACGTCGTAGGCGGGCCGCTTCGCATCCTTGCGCTGGGCAAAGCGGCGGTTGTAGGCGATGATCTTATCCAGGTAGGGGGCGTAGCTGGCAAAGTCGCTGGCCAGCTTGGCGTCGTGCCAGACCTGCATGGCCTCGGCCATCAGCTGCTGGTAGGCCATGTATTCGTCGGCGGGCACCAGGGTCAGATCGTCCCGGCCCTCCTTCAGCACCTCCGCCCGGCGGCGGTCCTTCAGGGACAGCTCGTCCCTGTGGGAGAGCAGCGTGTCGATCAGCTCGCCGGTCTCCGGCGCGGTGATCTTCTCGTGGATGATGCCGCTCAGGAAGGCCATCGTCTCGCCCCGGGCCGGGGCGGAGTTGCGCGGCGCGACGGTCTCGCCGTCGTAGTTCAGGCAGCCGAGGGCATGGTTGTAGGCGCGCAGCGTGGCCTCCAGCCCGCCCAGCGCCGCAAGGGCTTCGTTCAAAGTCATTGGCTCGTCCTCCGTGGTGGTTATTTTGGTGAGACAAGTATAACATAAAACGGTATAATAAGCAACGGCGGCGCGAATCCCATGGGGATCCGCGCCGCCGCTACTGCGTTTCAATCATCCTTCATACACCGCGCCGCCCACGGTCAGCGTATACCTGTTCAGATCCAGCCCGGACAGGTCGCCGTCGAGGGAATCGACGCTGCTGTCGCCGGTGAGGGTCCAGCTGGAGCCGGCCTCGAGGGTGACGGAAGCGCTGCCTTCGCCGGTGATCGCGCCGGAGTAGCTGCTGCTGCCTGTAAGGTTCAGCGCCACGCTGGAGACCTCGTCCACGACGATGTCGCCCTCGGCGCTCTGGCCGGTGAGGTTCATGGTCACGTGGCCGCCGTTGTTGCCGCTGTTGCCCCAGGAATCCTGGGTGGCGGACAGCAGCACGGTGCTGTCCTCTGCGCCGGTGAGGGTCACGCCGGACAGGTCGATGGTGGTGGTGACGTTGGTGACGTGGAACATGCTGCCGGTCAGGCTGGTCAGGCTGCCGCCGGTCATGCTGAAGCTGGAATTGCCCTCGGCGGCGTCGCCGGACATGCTCTGGTAGATCAGCACGTTGGTGTTCTGGGTGGACTGGCCGTTGAGCACGCTGTTGCTGCCGGTGATGTCCACGTCGGTGAGGCTGACGCTGTTGCCGCCCTCGATGACCACGGCCTCGGAGGCGCTGGCGGACAGGGTGGCGTTTTCGACGCTGATGTCCGCGGTGGAGTAGATGGCGGGGGAGCCCACGCCGGAGGAGGCGTAGCTGCCGCCGGTGACGTTCACGGTCCCGCCGCCCCGGTCGCTGCGGATGGCCGCGGAGGACCGGCCTGCGGTGCTGACGGTCAGGTCAGCGGCGTTCAGCGTCGCGCCGCCGGTGGTCATCAGGCCGCCGGAGTTGTCGCCGGTGGTGGTGATGGTGGTGCCGGACACGTTCACGGTGGTGCCGGCGCCGTAGCTGAACACGCCGTTGGCGTGGGTGCCGTCGGTGGTGATCTCGGCGTCGGTGATCGTCAGCGTCGCGCCGTCCTTGGCCAGCACGGCCGCGTTGACGCCATAGAAGTCGGCGCTCTCGCCGTCGCTGTCGCCGGTCTTGGAGACGCTCGCGCCGGAGAGGGTCACGCTGTCGCCGGAGACCAGCACCGCGTTTTCACTGGCGGAATCGGAGCTGTAGGACGCGCCGTCGCTGTCCTCGCTGACGGTGTTGGCCGCCGCGTACTCGCTGGGAGCGTCGCTGCCGCCGGGCATCTGGCCGTTGCTGGGGCCGCCGGGCATCTGCCCGTCAGAGGGCATTTCCGGGGGCTGCTGGCCATCGGAAGGCATCTCGGGCGGCTGCTGGCCGTTCATGTCCGGGACCTGTCCGTCGGAAGGCATCTCCGGGGGCTGCTGGGTGCTGTCGTCAGTGGTGGATTCCTGAGAATCGCTCGCTTTGGGCTGCTGTCCGTCAGAGGGCTTCTCCGGGGGCTGCTGGCCGTTCATGTCGGGAGCCTGCTGGGAATCGTTCGCGCCGGGCATCTGGCCGTCGGCGGGCTTCTCCGGGGGCTGCTGCTGGTTGTTCATGTCGGGAGCCTGCGGGCAATTGCCGTCGGGCTGCTGGCCCTGATTGCGGTTGTCCGTGCCGGGCGCGCCGCCCTTGCCGTCGGGCCTGCCCTGCCGCTGCTGTCCGTCCTGGGGCATCTGGCCGGGCATCTGGTTGTTGCCGCCCTTGCCATCGGGCTGTCCCTGCCGGTCGCCCATGCCGGGGCCGCCGGGCTGCTGGCCGGGCATGCCGCCCATGTCGCCGGGCATGCCGCCGGGGCCGGGCTGTCCGCCGCGTCCCGCGACGATCAGCGTGTCTTCTGCGCTCTGGGTGGGCATGTCCACTGCCGTGTCCTCCGCGAAGGCGGGGATGGCGCTCACGGCCAGGCAGGCCGTCATGGACAGGGCGATCAATTTCTTGCGATTCAACATATCAAATACCTCCTCAGGTTTTTTCTCGTCTCTGTCGGGGACCGTTTTCCCTTCGACGCTGATATCATAACCCGGAAGGCTTGAATGAAGCTTGAAGAAAAACAAAAAACCGCGCATCGCGCGATTTTTTGTGTACAGGCGCATCAACCAAACTGATAATCGTCGTCCCGCAGCATTTGCAGGCTGTAGGCCATCACCACGGCGTCGGGGCGGTACTGCTCCACCCACCATTCCAGGGGCTCCACGTCCTTGCGCAGGTCCACGGCCACCACCCTGCCCGCGACCAGGGACAGGAAGCGGGCGATGGGGGCGCTGAAGGAGTCCTTCAGCACCATCACGGTGAAGTCCGGCGCGTCGGGGTTGACCATGATGTCATAGTCCTCCACCTGGCCGTAGTAGGTGTAGGCGTAGGTGTTCCAGGTCCTGCCGGCCTCGGGCTCCAGCCGGTCCAGCCGGGTCATGACCTCGCGGAATTCGCCGGACAGGTGGTCCTCGGCGTCCTTGCCGCGCCTGGAATCCCGGGTCACTTCGGTGGGATAGGCGGGCCAGTATTCCACGATGTCGTCCGGGTCGACGATGCCCGGGCCCACGCGCTGGCCGTACTTGCCCATGAACAGCTTCTCGTGCACCAGCGTCTGGAGCCCGTCGGGGTCCAGGAGCGTGGCGTCCAGCGGCGCGCCGGTCATGTCGGAGAGTTCCCCGGTGATGGCCCGCGCCATCGTGATGGCGGCGAGGGTGGACCAGTGCTGGTCCGTGACCATCAGCAGCTTCTCCAGCGGATAGCCGCTGGCGGGCAGCACGTCCCGGCTGTCCAGCACCCGCACGTCGTGCTGCCGCAGCGTGGCGAGCACCTCGTCGGCCATTTGGGCGGAGTGGTCCAGCGCCTCGTAGCCCGCGGGCAGCATGGCCGCGTCGTACAGCGTGGGATGCTCATAGGTGAACAGGAAGGGTATCCCCGCCAGGGTCGAATCCCGCTGGGCTACGATGTCCAGCGCGTTGCCCTCCAGGTCCTTGTAGTCCGCCAGGTCGTACAGATGGCCGGTGGTCAGCGTGATCATGTTCTGACTGCCGGTGTTGATCACCTTCTTGCCCAGGGCGTACTGGAAGCCGGAGTTGATGTAGCCCATGCCCTCCTTCAGCCACATGTTTTCGGAGATGGCCGCCGTGAAGGAGTTGATGCGAGCGCTGAGCTTGTCCAGCGGGTCCGGGTGCTCCGGCAGCGTCTTTTGCAGCTCCGGCGTCAGCTGCACCGATTTGCGCAGCGCCGGATAGCTGCCGATCAGCATCGTGAAGAACGCGGCGAACACGAAGCCCAGGAACGCGATCGTCAGGATCGCCGCGGTGACGCGGCTCAGTTTTTTCGATGGGGTGTTGGTCATGGGGGGAATCCTTTCAACTTGGAATTGCCAATGGGAAATGGCAAATGCCGTGTGCCGTCGGGCGGCATCCATCGCCATCTGTAGTTATCCATTTCCCATTTGATATTTGAAATCAATCGCAGATCAGGTGCACCAGCATATCGGCCATGACGTCCATGTCCTCGATGGCGACGCACTCGAACCGACCGTGGCAGTTCATGCCGCCGGTGGCGATGTTGGGGGTGGGCAGGCCCATGTAGGTCAGCCGCGCGCCGTCGGTGCCGCCGCGGATGGGCTCGCTCCAGGGCTCGACGCCCACGGCGCGATAGGCCGCGTTGGCCCGCTCGACGATGTCCATGCGCTGCTCCACCAGCTCGCGCATGTTGTAGTAGGAATCCTTCACGGTCACGTCCACCGTGCCCGCGCCGTACTTGCCGTTCAGGTAGGCGGCGATGTCCTGGAACTGCTCCTTCCGGGCCTCGAAGCGGGTGCGGTCGTGGTCGCGGATGATGTAATTCAGCGTCGCCTGCTCCTCCTGGCCCTGCATGCCGTTCAGGTGGAAGAAGCCCTCGTAGCCCTCGGTGTGCTCCGGGCGCTGCTGGGGCGGCAGCATCGATGCGAACTCCATGGCGATCAGGCTGGCGTTCAGCATGATGTTCTTGGCGCTGCCGGGGTGCACGCTGCGGCCGTGGACGACGACCTCGCCGCTGGCGGCGTTGAAGTTTTCATAGCTGATGCCGCCCACCGCGCCGCCGTCCACCGTGTAGGCGAACTCCGCGCCGAAGCCCTTCACGTCGAACAGGTCCGCGCCGCGGCCGATCTCCTCGTCGGGGGTGAAGCCGATGCACACCCTGCCGTGGGGCGCCTCCGGGTGGTCGCGCAGGGTTTCCACCAGCGTCATGATCTCCGCCACGCCGGCCTTGTCGTCCGCGCCCAGGGAGGTGTTGCCGTCGGTGACGATCAGGGACTTGCCCTTCGCGCCCGCGACCTCCGGGAAGACCTTCGGGTCCAGTATGTCGCCGTTGGCCAGCCTGACCGGGCCGCCGTCGTAGTTTTCGATGACGGCGGGCTTCACCGGCGCGCTGGGCACGCAGTCCACCACGTCCATGTGGGCGATCAGGCCGATGGCCGGGCGGCTTTCGTCGTTGGCGGGGATGCTGCCGTAGACATAGCCGTGCTCATCCACCCGGGCGTCGGCCACGCCCAGGGACTTCAATTCCTCCGCCAGCGCGTTGGCCAGCACCAGCTGCTTGGCCGTGCTGGGGCAGGAGGGGCTGTTCTCGTCCGAGGCGGTGTCGTACTGTACATATTTCAGAAAGCGTTCGTATGCGCGCATAATTACCTCCCCAGCATGGCCGCGCCGATGATGCCGGCGTCGTTGGTGAGCTTCGCCAGCTCCACGCGGGCATAGGGCATGTCCTTGTAGAAGATCATGGCGGGCAGCTTTGCGCGCACGGCGTCCAGCAGGAACTGGCCCGCGTGGGATACGCCGCCGCCCAGGACGATGACCTCGGGGTCGTAGAGGTTCACCAGGTTGCTCAGGCCCACGCACAGGTGGTGCACGTAATTGTCGAACAGCGCGGCGCAGTCGGGGTCGCCCGCCTTGGCAAGGTCGATCACGTGCTTGGCGGTGATGGCCTTGGGATCGCCGTCCACGGCCTTCAGCAGGGCGGTCTCGGGCTTGGCCTCGCACAGCCTGCGGCCCTCGCGGATCAGCGCGGTGGCGCTGGCATAGCGCTCCCAGCAGCCGCTGTTGCCGCAGGTGCAGGGCTCGCCGCCCGCGACGGTGACCATGTGGCCGATCTCCGAGGCCACGCCGTGGCTGCCGGAGAACACCTTGCCGCCGAGGATCACGCCGCCGCCCACGCCGGTGCCCAGCGTGATGAACACGCTGTTCACGGCGCCCGCGGAGACGCCCGCCACGGATTCCGCCAGGCCCGCCACGGTGGCGTCGTTGTCCACGAACACCGGCAGGTCGATGTATTTGTGCATCTCCTCGACGATGGGCACGTCGTGCCAGCCCAGGTTGGTGCAGAAGGGCACGTGGCCGGTGCGGGGGTCCAGCACGCCGGGCAGGCCGATGCCGATGGCCTTCATGTCGCCCACGGTGTGGCCGCTCTTTTCCACCACGCGCAGCGCCAGCGCCGCCATGTCCTTGATGACGGCCTCGTGGCCGCGCTCCACGCCCGTGGGGCAGCTGTCCTTGCAGAGAATCTTGCCGTTATCGTCCACGACGCCGGCCTTGATGCCGGTGCCGCCCAGGTCGATGCCGATATATAACATGTTTGGTGCCTCCTATTGTTCTTCGTCGATGTTGTGCTGGAACCGCTCCATGTGGCGGCGGGTCAGCTCGTTGGCGGCGTTGTAGCCCATCTGCTTCAGGCGCAGGTTGCGCGCGGCCACCTCCAGCACCACGGCCAGGTTGCGGCCGGGATGGATGGGCAGCAGCAGGCTGGGGACCTTCACGCCCAGGATCTCGATGTAATTGTCGATCAGGCCCAGCCGGTCGTATTCCTTGTCGGCCTGCCACATCTCCAGGTGGATGACCATGTCGATGGTCTTGCTGCGCATGATCGCGCCCGCGCCGTACATCGTGGACACGTCGATGATGCCCACGCCGCGGATTTCCATGAAGTGGCGCACCAGCTCCGGCGATTCGCCGATCAGCCGGTTGTCCGCCACGCGGCGGATGTCCACCACGTCGTCGGCCACCAGCTGGTGCCCGCGCTTGACCAGCTCCAGCGCGGCCTCGCTCTTGCCCACGCCGCTGTTGCCGGTGATCAGCAGGCCCGCGCCGAACACGTTCACCAGCACGCCGTGGCGGGTCTCCCGGGGGGCCAGCACGTCGCGCAGATAGGCGATCAGCTCCAGCTCGAACTGGGTGGTCTCCTTCTTGGTGGAATAGATCGGCACCTTGCGGGCCATGGCCAGCACCAGCATCTCGTCGAAGCAGGGATAGCCGCGGCAGATGATGATGCAGGGCAGGGGATAGTTGAAATACTTCGCCAGCCGCTCCCGCCGGGTCAGCTCGTCCAGCTGGGACAGGTAGGTCATCTCCACCTTGCCCAGCAGCTGCGGGCGCTCATAGGGAAAGAAATCCCAGTAGTTGGCGAACTGCATGCCGGGGCGGTTGGTGTTGCTGACCTCGATGTTCAGCGTCTTGCTCTCCGTGGGCATCACGCGGGTCAGCTCCAGGCTCTTGACAAAATCAGCTTCGGAAACCATCGGTGATCCTCCTAAAGATAATTAGGAATGAGGAATTAGGAATGAGGAATGAAGAATTGGCTCATCTGGAGCGGGGGAGCGGGCCGAGCCTGCCCTCGGCCAGATATCGCTCGATCACCTGCGCCACGCCGTCCTCGGTGTTGGGCGGGGCGATCAGGTCCGTGCAGGCCAGCGCCTCCGGGCAGGAATTGGCCATGGCGTAGCCCGCCCCGGCGTATTCCAGCATCGGCACGTCGTTCTGCCCGTCGCCGAAGGCCATCACCTCGTCGGCCTCCAGGCCCAGCAGCTCCGCCAGCCGCGCCAGCGAGCGCCCCTTGTCCACGCCCTCCGGCGCGATCTCCAGGTAATGAGCCTTGGATTTCAGGTAGCACGCGCCGTGGGGGAAGGCCTCGCGCAGCGCCGCCTGGCAGCGGTCCGCCCCATCGGGGGTGTCGATGACCAGCATCTTCTGCATGTCCGAGGGGTGCTGCTCCAGCCACTGGGCCATGGGCATGTGCACCGGCGTGAAGTCCACGTGGATCTGCCGGGCGTAGGCGCGGGTATAGTCGTTGGGCTCGTTGCAGAAATAGCCCTTGCCGGGATACAGCTGGATGTAGAAGCCCATCTGCTCCACCAGCTTCACGATGCCCAGCGCGGTCTCATAGGCGATGCGGGGCGCGTACAGCACCTCGTCGGCGTTGTGGTCGTACAGCATGGCCCCGTTGTACAGCAGCATCGGGGCGTTCACGCCGATGCTGCGCGCCAGGGGCAGCATCGCCTCCAGCATCCGTCCGCTGGAGAGCGTGATGCCGCAGCCCGCAGCCATCGCGGCGTCCAGCGCCGCCTGGGTGCGCGGGCTCAGTGCCGCGCGCTCGTTCAGCAGGGTGTCGTCCAGGTCCGTGGCGATCAGGCGTATCACGTTCGATCAGGTCCCTTCACAAATATCCAGTATTATTGTAATACATTTCGGGGAAGGATGCAACCACAATTCTATTTATCATTTGCCTCCGGCCCCCCGATATGGTACAATCATAGCGCACGCAGGAGGTGAGGCACATGATCGATCGGGTGCGGGCGGGGCGGTTCGCCGTGGACGTGCTGTATGAGGACAACCACCTGCTGGTGGTGGTGAAGCCGCCGAACCTCCCGGTACAGGCGGACAGCTCCGGCGACGACGACCTGCTGAGCATAATGAAGCGCTACATTGGCAATAAATATCAGAAGCCCGGGAACGTGTACCTGGGCCTGGTGCACCGGCTGGACCGGCCCGTGGGCGGCGTGATGGTGTTCGCGCGCACCTCCAAGGCGGCGGCGCGGCTGTCGGCGGCCTTCGCCGGGCACGAACAGGACAAGCGCTACCTGGCGGTGGTCCAGGGGGACATTCCCGGCCCGACGCGCCTGGAGGACGCGCTGCTGAAGGACGGGGCCACCGGCATGGTGCGGGTGGTCGCGCCGAACGTCCCCGGGGCGAAGCATGCGCTGCTGGACACCCGGCCGCTGGCCCGCCGGGAGGGGCTGACGCTGGCGGAGGTGACGCTGCACACCGGGCGGGCGCACCAGATCCGGGTCCAGCACGCCCACGCGGGCTGGCCGCTGTGGGGCGACGCCCGCTACGGCGGGGGCAGGCCCGGCCAGCAGATCGCGCTGTGGGCCGCCGCGCTGGCCTTCGAGCATCCCACCCGGCACGAGCGGATGCGGTTCAGCGCCCCGCCGCCCGGGGAGGGCGCGTGGCTGAAATTCAGGGCGGAGATCGACGCCTGGTTCGAGGAGACGGAGACTTGAAGAAGAGACGCGGCGGACGCCATACGATCGTATTCCTGTGCTGCACGCTGGCCGTGCCCACCGTGGCGGCCATGGCGGGGGTCTACGGGGCCGCGCCGACGCTGGAGCAGCTCCAGCCCGCGCTGGCCACGGGGGCGCTGCTGGGCGTCGCCCACCTGCTGCTGCGGCCCCTGCTGCGGCTGCTGTCGCTGCCCCTGGGCTGCCTGACCCTGGGGCTGTTCGGGCTGGTGATCGACGTGGGGCTGCTGTACGGCTGCGACTACCTGGTGGAGGGCTTCGCGCTGCCCGGACCGCTGTACGCGGTGCTGACGGCGGTGCTGATCAACGCCATATGCGCCGTGGCGGCCGGACGGCGCTGATCCGTCCGCCCGGGCCGGCGGTTTACAGGGGCTGCGGCGGATATTTACGCATACATAAAAGTTATACTCATGAAATAGTTTTGTAATAATTTGCAAGAAAAATGCCACAAATGAGCCCGGGAAAACGGGGCTCCGCGGGGTGGGAAAACCGCCCGACCGGGGTCGAAAACCCGGAATATGACGGAAATTGGAAGCCAGTCGAACGGAAAAGTCACAATTCAGCGCAAAATGAGAATCAAATCCGACTAAAACAGACCGAGGTCTGTGGATATTTTTTATACAGCTGCCCGATGAATGTGTATAAACCCCAAAAAACCCGCTATACGGGGCATTTTACCCCCAATTCCTGTGGATAACTGTGTGGACAGTGTGGATTTCTGCATAGGGAATACAGTGAATATACAGTGATCGTCATCCATTTTTGAACGCCGTTTGTAACAAAATCGGACGATATTAAGAAACTGTGTTCCCCGTCGCGGGCCGCGATTGACAAACGGCGGCGCGTCGGTATAATGGAAGCGACAGGGCCGCGCGGCGGCCCGCGAGATGAACGATGAACGGGAGTGTTTGAATATGAACGCGAGAGAATTGGCAAAGACCATCGACCACACCCTGCTGAAGCCCGACGCCAGCGCCGCGCAGATCATCAAGGTCTGCGACGAGGCCAAGGCCTATCACTTCGCCTCCGTGTGCGTCAACCCCAGCCGCATCGCGCTGGTGGCCGAGCAGCTGAAGGGCACGGACGTGACGCCCTGCTGCGTGGTGGGGTTCCCCCTGGGCGCGATCCCCAGCGAGAGCAAGGCCGCCGAGACCGCCGTGGCCGTGAAGAACGGCGCGGGGGAGATCGACATGGTGATCGACATCGGCGCGGCCAAGGACGGCGACTGGGCGAAGGTGGAGGCCGACATCGCCGCGGTGAAGGCTGCCTGCGGCGACGCGGCGAAGCTGAAGGTCATCATCGAGACCTGCCTGCTGACCGACGACGAGAAGGTGCAGGCCTGCCTGGCCGCCAAGCGGGCGAAGGCCGACTTCGTAAAGACCTCCACCGGCTTTTCCAAGGCCGGCGCGACGGTGGAGGACGTGCGCCTGATGCGCCGGACCGTGGGCCCGGAGATGGGCGTCAAGGCCGCGGGCGGCATCCACACCCGCCAGGAGGCGCTGGCCATGCTGGAGGCGGGGGCGACCCGCATCGGCGCCAGCAGCGGCATCGCGATCGTGTCCGAGGCATAAAGCGGCAGTGAAGTAAGTGGATCATTGACGCATCGCTAGGCCTTCGGCAACCGCTGCGCTCAGGATGACGGATGACGTTGTGTTGTCATTCTGAGCGAAGCGAAGAATCTGCTTTTTTACCCCGGTCCGGTGACGGACCGGGGCATTTTCATGGTCCGGCGCAAGTCATAATTTTGTCAAAAACGGGCACAAAAAGACATTAATTCGACTTTGATATTGATAAAAAAATTAAATATTTCGGAAATGAATAAATATTATGTAGAATTCCGAGATTTGTTGTCTTTTGCGATTTTTGGGTGATATACTTTTAACACGATTTAATTCTTACTTCAGGGAGGTAATATCCATGAAAAAAACTGCCATCACCCTCATCGCCGTCGTACTGCTGCTGGGCCTGTTCGCCGCTTCCGCGCTGGCCGTCAGCGGTGACCTGACCATCCGCGACGTCAAGGCCTATTCCGACGCCGCCATGACCCAGCCCGTGGGCACCATTCCCGCCGGCACCTCCGTGCTGGTGCGCTCCCGCGACGGCTTTGCCGATCTGTATGTGGACGGCAAGGTGGTGTACATCAGCGCCTCCGCGCTGCTGAACCGCGACGTGACCAGCGACTATGCCGCGTCCCTGGGCAAGGGCGTGCGCGTGTATCAGCAGGCCAGCACCTCCGCCGACAGCATCAAGCTGTCGAAGGAAGTGTCCGTGAACATCTGCGCCGTGAACGGCGATTGGGCGCTGGTGCAGACCACCAACAAGGCCGGCATCTACGGCTATGTGCGCGTCGACCGCCTGAGCGATATCCACCTGAAGTAATCGAAGGTTCCCTGCGAAGGGGGAGCCATCCGGGAAGGATGGCTCCCCGCGTACTTTTGGAAGGACTATATAAGGAAGAAAACCATGGATCAGACGAACTACGGCGCGCCGGGCTTCGGGGGACGGGTGCGGACGCTGCCGAGATACGAGGTCGACCTGGCCTCCGGGCGCTTTCCCCGGGTGCTGCTGCTGGGCAACGGCATACTGCGCCTGCGGGGCGGCGTCAGCTGGGAAGCGCTCTTGCAGCGCATCGCCGTGAACGACGAGATCCCCCAGGACGTGCTGCGGGAGATCCCGCTGGCCATGCGGGTGGAGGCGCTGTGCGGCGTGGATGTGGAGGGCGCGCGGCTGCGAGCCGCGGCGGAATTCGAGCCCATCGACGCCTGCATCACCGACACCCTCCAGCGGCTGCTGTCCCTGCCCTGGGACTGCGTGCTGACCACCAATTACACCTACGAGGCCGAGGGCGTGCTGCTGGGCTGTGACCGCTTCGGCAAGGCGGACCGCCGCCGCACGCTGGCCTGCATGGACGGCTCGGTGTACCGCCGGGACAACCTGCACTTCTGCTACATCATGGAGCGCAAGGGCCGCCCGCCGCTGCCGGTGTGGCACATCCACGGCGACCTGGGCCGGGCCGAATCGATGATTCTCAGCTACTACAGCTATGCCAAGGCCATCTCCCGGCTGCAAAAGTACAACCGGCAGCTGAAGAACGCCTTCCAGGACGCGGTGGAGGCTCGGCGGGTGGTCACGCCCCGCAGCTGGACCGACTGGTTCATCATGGGGGACGTGTACTCGGTGGGCTTCGGCTATGACTTCTCTGAATTCGACCTGTGGTGGGCGGCGGAGCGCAAGGCCCGGGAGAACGCCCGGGTGGGCCGCCTGATCGCCTATCAGGACCGGCAGGAGAAGGCGGACGCCGTGTGCGCGCTGCTCAAGTCCATCGGCGCGGAGGTCAACCGCGTTTATGATTATGAGGACTACGCCGAGTTCTACCGCATCGTGATCGACGACATCGAGCGGCGAATGAAGGCCGAGCGGCTGGAGTGGGAATACGAGGGATGAATTTGCATAATCATGCCGCACAGTGGTATGTTTATGCAAGTATTGTGCATATTACGTTAATTATCGTGAATAACTATTGCATTTTTCCGCATAACGCTGTATAATCAGGCCAATTCAAACGGAGAGCACTCCGCGATCAAATGGAGGTACATAAAATGAAGAAGATCATCGCACTGGCCATCGCCGCAATGTTTATCCTGTCCGGCTTCGCCGCGCTGGCGGAGAACGGCACCCTGACGCTGTGCACCAACGTTGCCTTCCCGCCCTATGAGTTCTACGGCGAGGGCGACGAGCCCACCGGCATCGACATCGAGATCGCCAAGGCCGTCGCCGCCAAGCTGGGCTACGAGATCGAGGTCGTGGACATCGAGTTCGCCCAGTGCATCCCCGGCGTCCAGTCCGGCAAGTATGATTTCTCCGCCGCCGGCATGACCGTCACCGACGAGCGCAAGGAAATGGTGCAGTTCACCGACACCTACGCCACCGGCATCCAGTCCATCATCGTGCCCGAGGATTCCGAGTTCACCAGCATCGACGAGATGGTCGAGGCCAACGGCAGCGTGAAGATCGGCGTGCAGATGGCCACCACCGGCGACCTGTACACCACCTGGGACTATGAGGACGAGGGCAAGGGCACCGTGGACCGCTACACCAACGGCGCCGCCGCCGTGCAGGCCCTGATCGCCGGCAAGGTGGATTGCGTGGTCATCGACAACGAGCCCGCCAAGAACTTCGTCGCCCAGAACGAGGGCCTGAAGATCCTGGACACCGCCTATGCGGTGGAGGACTACGCCATGGCGTTCGCCAAGGACAGCCCCATCTTCGAGGAGTTCAACGCCGCGCTGGCCGAGCTGATCGCCGACGGCACCGTGCAGGGCATCATCGACACCTTCATCCCGGCGGAATAATACCGGTCCTGAAATGCGAATAGGGGGCGTAAAGCCCCCTGTTTGCGCGTTATATCACCCTAAAGGGGGCAAAGGATTTGCAGGCATGGATTGAGAATTTCAAGGCCCAGTTTGACCTGAACTTCGTGCAGCGCAACCGCTGGCGCTTCATCACCACCGGCCTGGGCAACACGCTGCTGATCACGCTGTTCGCGCTGATGCTGGGCGTGGTGATCGGCGTGGTGATCGCGGGCGTGCGCTCCACCTACGACAAGACGGCGGACACGGCGCGGCCCAGCTTCGGCCGCAAGGTGCTGGGCTTCTTCAACGCGCTGTGCAAGGTGTACATCACCGTGCTGCGCGGCACCCCCGTGGTGGTGCAGCTGATGATCATCTGCCTGGTGATATTCGCCTGGTCCGACAACGGCGTGGCGCTGGCGTCGCTGGCCTTCGGCCTGAACTCCGGCGCGTATGTGGCGGAGATCATTCGCGGCGGCATCATGTCCATCGACAACGGCCAGTTCGAGGCGGGCCGCAGCCTGGGCTTCAACTATTTGCAGACCATGTGGCACGTGGTGCTGCCCCAGGTGATCAAGAACGTGCTGCCCAGCCTGATGAACGAATTCATCGCGCTGCTGAAGGAGACCTCCGTCGCGGGCTACGCGGCGGTGCGCGACCTGACCTACGGCGGCAACACCATCGCGGGCCAGACCTATTCCTATTTCATGCCGCTGATCGCCGTCGCGCTGATCTATCTGGCGCTGGTGATGTCGCTGACCTGGGTGGTCGGCCGGGTTGAGAGGAGGCTGCGGAGCAATGACCACTGACGTGCTGATTCGCGTGGAAAAGCTGGAGAAGCACTTCGGCGATTCGATCCACGCGCTGAACGGCGTGAGCGCCGAGATCAAGAAGGGCGAGGTGGTGGTCATCATCGGGCCCTCCGGCTCCGGCAAATCCACCTTCCTGCGCTGCCTGAACCTGCTTGAAATGCCCTCCGCGGGGCGCATCACCTTCGAGGGCGTGGACATCACCGATCCCAAGGTGAACATCAACCTGCACCGCCAGAAGATGGGCATGGTGTTTCAGCACTTCAACCTGTTCCCCAACATGAACGTGCTGAAGAACATGACCGTCGCCCCGGTGACGCTGCACAAGAAGAGCAAGGAGGCCGCCGAGGGCATGGCGCGCCAGCTGCTGGAGCGCGTGGGCCTGGCGGACCGCGCCGAGGCCTATCCCAACCAGCTCTCCGGTGGCCAGAAGCAGCGCATTGCCATCGTGCGCGCGCTGTGCATGGAGCCGGACGTGATGCTCTTCGACGAGCCCACCTCCGCCCTGGACCCCGAGATGGTGGGCGAGGTGCTGGACGTCATGAAGCAGCTGGCCCGGGAGGGCATGACCATGGTGGTGGTCACCCACGAGATGGGCTTCGCCCGGGAGGTGGGGGACCGCGTGATCTTCATGGACGGCGGCCGTATCATCGAGCAGGGCACCCCCGAGGACGTGTTCGAGCGCCCGCAGAACCCCCGGCTGAAGGAGTTTTTGGGGAAGATACTGTAATCCATTCTATCATTATAATAAGACCGGGTCGGCATCTGCCGACCCGGTTTGTCATAGTGGGAAGCGCTGTGCGCCGCGTCATTCGCCGCATCCCGCCCGCCTGCGAAGGAGCAGGAACAGGGCGATGCCCATGAGCGCGATGCCCGCGAGCGTGTACGGCGCGGTGCCGCTGCCGCCGGTGGAGGGGAGGCGGGCGCCTGCGTTGTTGGTGACGGTCAAGGTGTAGATATCTGTTGTTGTATTGTGGTTGATACCATTGCCGCTGAGCGGCAGATTGCGGTCGCCCTGGGTGTAGGTCACTCCAGAACTGCCCACGATGATGACTACCGGCTCTGAGAGCAGGACGTACCCCGCCGGAGCGGTCGTCTCCACCAGATAGTATTTCCCATAGGCCAGCTTGCCCAGATCGATCTTGCCGTTCCCGTCCGAAATCAGCTCGGTCTTGGAAGCCTGCTTCGGCTTGGCATTATAGCCGCTCTCCGTGTACAGCGAGAATACCGCGCCGGACAGGGGCGTCGTGCCGTCCTGGCTGGTCTTCAGGATGTTCACCTGCTGCGAGAAATCACGCAGGGGGCGCACCAGGATGAAGAGGGTGTTGACGAGGATGGCGAATACCCGGAATTCGGTAGGGCCCAGCTTGAGGTACGTCAACTTGAATTCGCCCTTGAGGTGGGCATTGACGCTCACGTTGATCGTCAGGAACAGGTAGACGACCAGGATCATCAGGGCCAGGGGCAGGTTCATCAGGGGAGAGAGTCCTACGCCGAGGAACATGAACGCTTCGTTGATGCAGTCGACCGTATGGTCGAGATAATAACCGTAAATGGGACGCTGCATGTCACGCACGCGGGCGAGCGTTCCGTCAAGGGAATCGCCGTACCAGTTGATGATGAAGCCGAGCGAACTGAGCCAGAGGAAATGGATGGACTGTGAAGAGAGGATGTATCCCGCCGCAATCACGATCGCACCCATTTTTCAATCCCGTTCAGGAAGGATGTCTGGATCCTTTCCGCTTTCTTGTCTGTCATATACGTTTCGTTAGATGTGCTTGATATATACACGTGCGCGTTTGTGGAGACGGTATTCCTGCCTTCCCCAGATGTTCTGGACGTTGTTGTTGTCCTCCAGTTCGCGCGTACTTTCAATGTAGTGGATGCCGTTGGCATGGAAGCCGTGCCCCAGTTTGGAGGCGATCAGCGCGTTCACTCCCTTGTGCCGGTACTCGTCCGAAATCGCGATCAGCAGCGCATCGACGGTGTCGTTCTTGCGAAGGGCCCGGAGCAGGTGGATGAACCCGAACGGGAAGAGGCTTCCCTTCGCTTTCTGCATCGCCTTGGACAGGGAAGGCAGGCAGACGCCGAAGGCCACGACCCGGTCGGAGGCATCGAGGATGATGGAGACATAGTCGAGCCGGATGTTGCCGAGGAACTGCTTCTTCAGGTCGTCGCACTGGGCAGGGGACAGTTCCGAGAAGCCGTGCAGGTGCGAATAGCACTCGTTCATGACACGGAAGACACCGTCGAGATAAGGTCCCAGCTGCCGCTTGTTGCGGATCGGGGCTTCGCGGAGTCCGTATTTCTCGGCGATCAGCTTCGCAAAGCGTTCATAGCGGGAAAGGTCCTCCGGGACCTTGATCAGGAATTCCACGAAATGCGTCGACTTGACGAAGCCGTTCTTCAGGATCATCGGCTCGTAATAGGGGGCATTGTACTTCCCGTATGCGGTCGGCAGCTGGTCGAATCCTTC
>ONHI01000183.1:3574-4132 GCA_900317565.1 uncultured Eubacteriales bacterium | reverse complement strand
GGTTCGCCGGACGCACATTTTTTTGGCTAAACAGCAGCTTTTGTCCCAAGGTTATCATTAAAAAACATTGCGCAAAACGGGCTCTATCTATTTTTACCAAAAACGATTTCGGAATTTGATTAAACCTGCCGTTTACAAAAGATTTAAGTGAATGATATAATAGGAACATCGGGCAGAAGCCCGAAAATAGAAGGAGGCAATTCTCATGAAGAAGATTCTTGTGTTGACTCTCGCTCTGATCATGGCGCTGAGCTGCTTCACCGCTCTGGCCGAGGGCATCAAGGTTGGCATCATCAACCTGGATCCCGCCGAGTCCGGCTATCGCGAGGCGAACGTCAATGACATGAAGAACACTTTCACCGCGGAGAACGGCTATGACGCCCAGTTCCAGACGGCTCCCACCGCCGACAAGCAGCTGGACGCCGCCAAGACCTTCATCAACGACGGCGTGCAGTACATCCTGGTTTCCGCCGCTGAGGCCACCGGCTGGGACGAGGTCCTGGAAGAGGCCAAGGAGAATGGCATCCGGGTGTTCCTGTTCGACCGCATGATCGATTG
>ONHI01000183.1:0-3561 GCA_900317565.1 uncultured Eubacteriales bacterium | reverse complement strand
GAAGGCGAGACCGCCGTGGCCTGGCTGGAGAGCCTGGGCCTGGAGGAGTACAAGATCCTGCACATCCAGGGCCAGCTGGGCTCCGCCGCGCAGATCGGCCGCTCTGATCCCCTGACCGAGAAGTGCGACGCCGAGGAGAACTGGACCATCGTCCGCGAGGGCACCGGCGGCGACAGCTGGGATCCCAACGAGGCCCGCAAGATCGCCGAGGCCGCCATCGACGCCGGCGAGGATTTCAACATCGTGTACGCTGAGAACGACGGCATGGCCGACGGCGTCGTGCAGGCGCTGGATGCCAAGGGCATCACCCACGGCGTGGACGGCGACGTCATCATCATGGGCTTCGACTGCAACAAGTGGGCGCTGAACAAGCTGCTGGCTGGCGAGTGGAACTACGACGGCCAGTGCTCCCCCTTCCAGGCTGAGGTCATCGACGGCATGATCAAGACGCTGGAGGCCGGCGGCGAGATCGAGGGCCTGAACGAGCTCAACCAGATCATCTCCGTTGAGAAGGGCTTCGACGCCACCACCATCACCCAGGAGGACATCGACACCTACGGCCTGGGCGAATAATTCCCGGCCAACAGATCCGGCGCGGTATGAACGGCAATGCGCGCGTTCATACCGCGCCTTCTTGGATTGAACATGATTAGGAAAACGGAACGTTTTCCGGGTCGGCGACATCCACAGGATGGCGTCGACAATCATTTGAGGCAGATCACCCCCAAAACGGACGCAAGGGAAGGAGTATTCCCAGATGCAAAACGACGTTGTATTGAAAATGCGCGGGATCGTAAAGCAGTTCCCGGGCACAAGGGCGCTGGACGGCGTGGATTTCACGCTGCGCAAGGGCGAGGTGCACGCCCTGATGGGCGAAAACGGCGCCGGCAAATCCACGCTGATTAAGGTACTGACGGGCGTATATGAAAAGAACGCCGGCAGCATCTGGGTGGAGGGCGTCGACGGCGAAGCCCGCATCCATTCGCCCCAGGACGCCCAGAACGTGGGCATCAGCACCGTGTATCAGGAGATCACGCTGTGCCCGAACCTGACCGTGGCGGAGAACATGTTCATCGGCCGGACCGCCGGCGGCGTCGTGCCATGGAAGGAATATGAGAAGCGGGCGACGGAGATTCTGGACAACCTGGGCATCCCGGCCCGGGCCAAACAGGAGCTGTCCCGCTGCTCGCTGGCCGTGCAGCAGATGGTGGCCATCGCCCGGGCGGTGGACATGCAGTGCAAGGTGCTGATCCTGGACGAGCCCACCTCCTCCCTGGACGACAAGGAGGTGGCGATGCTCTTCAAGCTGATGCGCGATTTGAAGAGCCGCGGCGTGGGCATCGTGTTCGTCACCCACTTCCTGGAGCAGGTCTACGAGATCAGCGACCGCATCACCGTGCTGCGCAACGGCCAGCTGGTGGGCGAGTACACCACCGAGGAGCTGCCGCAGGTGGAACTGGTGGCCCGCATGATGGGCAAGGACCTGGACGACCTGGCCGACCTGGAGGCCGTGGGCGAGAAGAACACCGGCGCGGCGGAGGTCGTCTACGAGGCGAGCGGGCTTTCGAGCTCCGATTGCCGGCCCTTTGATTTCAGGATCCGCAAGGGCGAGGTCAACGGCTTCACCGGCCTGCTGGGCTCCGGCCGCAGCGAGAGCGTGCGCGCCATATTCGGCGCGGACCGCGTCACCGGCGGCAGAGTGAAGGTGAAGGGCAGGGAAGTGAAGATCTCCAACCCCCGCGAGGCCATGAAGAACGGCATCGGCTATCTGCCCGAGGACCGCAAGCGGGACGGCATCATCGCCGACCTGTCCGTGCGGGAGAACATCATACTGGCCATGCAGGTCATGAAGGGCTTCTTCCATCCCATGTCCAAGGCCGAGATGAAGCAGTTTGCCGACGAATACATCAAGGCGCTGCAGATCAAGACCGCCTCTCAGGACACGCCCATCAAGTCGCTGTCCGGCGGCAACCAGCAGAAGGTCATACTGGCCCGCTGGCTTTTGACCCATCCGGATTACCTGATACTGGACGAGCCCACCCGCGGCATCGACGTGGGCACCAAGCTGGAGATCCAGAAGCTGGTGCTGAAGCTGGCCGAGGAGAACATGTCCGTCACGTTCATCTCCTCGGAGATCGAGGAGATGCTGCGCACCTGCTCCCGCCTGATCGTCATGCGCGACCGCAAGATCGTGGGCGAGCTGACGGGCGAGCAGCTGACGCAGAACTATGTCATGAAGACCATCGCGGGAGGTGAGCAGTGATATGAGCAACGGTTTCAAGAAAAAGGCGCTCTCGGAGCTGAGCCAGCTGCTGATCCCGCTGACGGCCCTGGCCGTGCTGGTGGTGTTCAACCTGTTCCGCGACGTGAGCTTCTTCAGCTTCGTGATGCGCACCAACAACAGCGGCAACCTGGTGCTGGCGGGCAACCTGATCAGCATCATCGACAGCGCCAGCGAGCTGGTCATCATCTCCATGGGCATGACGCTGGTGACGGCGGCCTGCGGCGGACAGGATATCTCCGTCGGCGCGGTGGGCGCGATCGCGGGCAGCGTGTTCGTGAAGGTGGTCATGGCCTTCGGCTCCATCAACGCGGGCAGCCTGCTGGTGGGCCTGCTGTGCTGCTGCCTGGTGACGATACTCTTCAAGCTGTTCAACGGCACGCTGGTGGCTGTGTTCAACATCCAGCCGATGATCGCCACGCTGATCCTCTATTCCTGCGGTCGGAGCATCGCCTACTGGATCACCGGCTCGGCGACGCCCCAGATGAACAGCCCCATACTGGATTCCGTCGGCAAGACCATTCCCGGCGTACCGGTGCCCACGCCGATCTTCATCGTGATCCTGGTGGGCGTGGTGCTGGGGCTGGTGTTCCGGTTCACCAACATCCGCCTGTACACCCAGTCCGTGGGCATCAACCAGGGCGCGGCCCGGCTGAACGGCATCAACCCGACGGCCATCAAGCTGCTGAGCTTCGTGCTGCTGGGCGTGTGCGTGTCCGTGGCCAGCGTGATCGGCATTAGCCGGCTGGGCCAGCTGAGCCACAAGACCCTGCTGGTGGACATCGAGATGGACGCCATACTGGCGGTGGCCATCGGCGGCAACAACCTGGGCGGCGGCAAGTTCAAGCTCAGCGGCACGATCCTGGGCGCCTACATCATCCAGATGCTGACCACCACGCTGTACGCCATGAGCGTGAGCCCCGTGAACGTGAAGGCCTACAAGGCCATCGTCATCATCATCATCGTCGTCGCTGGCTCTCCCGTGGTGAAGGAGAAGATTTCCTCCCTGTGGAAGAAGCTGCGCGCCGGCAGGATCGCGGCGAGCAAGGAGGTGGGCTGAATGAGCGGAAAGAACAACCGGCGTCGTGAACCGCTGACGGATGCCCAGCTGCTGATGACCATTTCCATCGGCATCTTCGTGGTCATGTATGCCCTGGCGATGATCTTCCTGGGCGGCGGCTTCCTGAAAGTGCAGCAGTTTTTTGACCTGTTGAATGAAAATGCGGCGCTAATCATCATCTCCTGCGCCCTGACGGTCGTCATGATCGGCGGCGGCATCA
>ONHI01000003.1 GCA_900317565.1 uncultured Eubacteriales bacterium | reverse complement strand
GCCCGAGCCCACCGAGGAGCCGGAGAACATGATACTGGGCGAGGCGCTGTCCAACCCCTACAGCAACGTCACCTTCTACTTCCCCGCCGACGACCTCACCGGCTTTTCCACCGTCACCCGCAGCATACGCACCGAGGCCGGGCAGAGCATGCCCGAGGCCGCGGTGAAGGTGCTGCTCGCCTCCGCGGAGGAGCAGGCGCTGCGCTTTGCCGGGGATACGCGGGTGATGGGCTGCGAATACGCCTGCGGCACGGCCACGGTCAAGCTGTCCCTGGACGCCCGTGGGGCCCAGAGCCCCCAGGAGCTGCTGGCGCTGGAGACCTCCATCGGCAATACGCTGCTGGGCATCGACGGCGTGCAGGGCGTGAACGTGCTGATCGGCAATCTCAGCGAGAGCTTCTGCCTGCTGCCGCTGGGCGTGCAGACCGACGAGGTCGCCAGCGTCGCCGCGGCCTATGCCCAGCTCCAAGCCGAGCGCGACCGGCAATCCCAGCCGGATTCCGCGCCCATCGAGCGCAGCGCGCTGGTCTACTTCCCCACCGCCGGGGGCGAATGGCTGGTGCCGGAGCTGCGCCGCGTCTCGGCAGAGTCCGGCGGCTTCGTCCTGGCGCTGATCGACGCGCTGAAGGGCGGCCCGCGCGGGGAGAGCTGCGCCATACCCTCCATTCCCGAGGGCGTGGATCTGTTGGACGCCGAGCCCCGGGTGGAGACCCTGGCCTCCGGCGAGCGGGCGCTGAGCCTGAACTTCTCCTCCACGCTGGCCAACTACCTGGCCTTTTCCGGGCTGGAGGTGTGGGAGCTGGCCGGGTCGATCGCGATGACCATGTGCTCCTTCCTGCCGGAGCTGGACGCCGTGCGGATCATGGTCAACGGCGACCCGATCACCATGTGCGCGCTGGGCGACGGCATATTGCAGTTCCCCGGCGGGCTGATCCACCGGGCGGACTTTTCGGGCCGGGTGGGCAGCGCCGCGACGCTGTACCTGGTCAACGCTGACGGGCTGCTGGAGGAGACGCGCATGGCCGTGTCGATGCGCAGCGCCCTCTCCCCCCGCAGCCTGCTGTCCGAGCTGCTGCGCCATTCCGGGCGCAACGACGCGCCCAACCTGCCCCTGCCCGGGGGTCTGTATCCGGAGGACATTCTGGGCGTGCAGACCCTCAGCGGCATCGCCCGGGTCAATCTCTCTGCGAACTTCTATCGCAGCTGCCAGTCGCTCTCGCCGCTGGACGAGCGCAACCTGGTCTATGCCATGGTCGACACGCTGTGCCGCCTGGAGGGCATACGGGGCGTGCGCTTCTATGTGGAGGGCCGCGCCGCGGACACGCTGGCGGGCAGCATCTACCTGAAGAGCGTGCTGCTGCCCAACCCGGGCATCATAGAGGCCGCAACCTCCGACGCCCCCACGGCGACGCCCGCGGCATAGCGGTGCAAAACACATGACCGCCGGTTTCTCCGGCGGTCATGTGTTTGAATGCTTTGGATCATTGCACCGACGCACGCTTCTTCCAGGCGCCGGAGAGCAGATAGGTGCCGCCGATCAGGAACGGCACCAGGCCCGCCATGGCGTTGCCCAGCCAGAAGCCCATGATGCCCATGCCCGCCGCCACGCCCAGCAGCAGCGCCATGCCGATGCGGCAGAGTATGCCGTCCAGCAGCGCCACCATCAGGTTGAGCCGGGAATTGCCGGAGCCGTTGATCAGCGCGAAGTTGGCGGGGCGCAGCGTCGCACCGAGATACTGTATCATCGCCACGGGGATGTAGCTGATGGCCATGGTCAGCACCTCGGGATCGCTGGAAAACATTCCAAACAGCCACTGGGGCTTGAAATAGGTGATCAGCGTGAATATACTCGCGGGGATCGCCACGATCCACAGCGCGTTGAACACCACCTTCGGCACGCGCTTGACCTTGCCCGCGCCCAGCGCCTGGGCGATCATCGCGCCGCCGGCGGAGGAGATGGCCTGGGAGACCACGCCGATCATGCTCTCCAGCTTGCGCGCCACGCCGGTGACGGCCACCGCCACGGTGCCGTAGGTGTTGACGTAGGAGTTCACGAACAGCATCGAGAAGGTCACCGCCGCGGACTGTATCACCATCGGTATGCCCAGGGAGATCAGCTGTCCGGTCACGGACCTGTACAGCCGGAAGTGGGCGGGCTTGAAGTCAAAGCCGATCTGCTCCCGGTTTTTGAACAGCAGCCGCAGCGCGAACAGGAAGCTGACCGCCTGGCCGATCACCGTGGCCAGCGCCGCGCCCAGCGGGCCCATGCCCAGCGGGCCGACGAACAGTATGTCCAGTATCACGTTGATCACCGAGGCGATGGCGATGAACATGAAGGGATGCTTTGAATCGCCCATGCCGCGCAATATGGCGGAGACCAGGTTGTAGCCGTAGATGAACACGATGCCGTAGACGCAGGTCACGCTGTACTGCCGGGTGTATTCCCAGATGTCCTCCGGCGTGTTCAGCCAGCTGATGATGGCCTTGTAGGAGAACAGGAATATGACCATGATGATGACGGCCAGGCTCATCAGCAGCGTGAACAGCGTGCCGACCATCTCGCCCACCTTGTCCCGGCGGTTCTCGCCCACGAAGCGGGAGATCAGGATTTGCCCGGCGTTGGAAAAGCCCATGGCCACGAAGGTGATCAGCATCAGCACCTCGCCGCCGATGGACACCGCGGACAGGCCCCGGGTGCCCACGAAGCGCCCAACGACGATCATGTCCACCATGTTGTAGACCATCTGCAACAGCCCGGACAGGAACAGCGGCAGCGAAAAGCGGAGCAGCGTCTTCGGCACGCTCCCCGTGGTCAAATCCCGTATGATCTTCGCCATGCCCTCACCCCGCGCCGTATTATGGGATTTCGTCGATATTGTCCCACATCCAGCTTAAACCATTCGCGGCGTCGCTGTCAAGCGCCGCAAGGCAAAGGGCACGTATTTATTTGCACGAACATAACACTTTATAGACAAGTATATGGAGGAGGAACTGCCATGACCGCATACGATCGGGACGCGCTGCTTCGGGAGCTGGTCTTCCGCTTCAAGGAGGATTCCGGCGAATACCGGGACATGGAGGTGCCGGACAGCGACGGGGCCCGTCGGCGGGCGCTGCGCGCGCTGATGAACATACGCATGCCGCGGCCCATGGACGCCGACACGCTGCGCCTGCAGGACGAATATCTCGCCCGGTGCACCCGGGAGAAGGGCGCGGTCTCCCTCGCGGACATCCCCACCCTCGCGGGAAAGTACGGCAGCGGCGTCCCCCACGCCGACAGGCTTTCTATCTGGCAGGGCGACATCACCCGCCTGGCCGTGGATGCCATCGTCAACGCAGCCAACTCGCAGATGCTGGGCTGCTTCGTGCCGCTGCACAGCTGCATCGACAATTGCATCCACACCTACGCGGGCGTGCAGCTTCGCGCCGAGTGTGCCAGGCAGATGGCTGCGCTGCGGGCGAAGCACGGCCCGGACTACGAGCAGCCCACCGCGGTGCCGATGCTGACGGGAGCCTACAACCTGCCCGCGAGGCATGTCATACACATCGTGGGCCCCATTGTGGAGGGCCGCCTGACCCCGGCGCTGGAAGGGCTGCTGGCCGACTGCTACGCCAACACGCTGGACCTCTGCCGGGAAAACGGCCTGAGCAGCGTCGCCTTCTGCTGCATCTCCACGGGCGTGTTCCGCTTCCCGCCCGAGCGCGCCGCGGAGCTGGCGGTCCAAACCACCACAAATTGGCTGGACCGCCACGGGGACGCCATGGACCGGGTGATATTCAACGTGTTCACAGATAAAGACCTTGATATCTACGAGCGCTTGCTGGCCCGGTGATCAACTAGAGGATTATTCTCACATTCCGCTCCGCCATCCAGCGGTTTACCTGCCAGAGGTAGCCCAGCAACTGCGGTCCGGCCATCAATTGGCCGAACCAGGGGGTTTCCGCGGGATTCAGGTCCGATTCGGCCAGGGCCTTCAGCCGCTTGCGGTCCACCACCTGAAACAGCGGCGCGTCGCCGTCCGCGGCCAGCCGCAGCGCCATGCCCCGCGCGATGCGGCTGAACTCGGGGCTGCACGTCTTGGGATAGGGGCTCTTGGTGCGCCTGAGCAGCTTTTCGGGCAGCAGGTCGGCCACGGCGGCCCGGAACAGCCCCTTCTCCTGCCCGCCCATGAACTTCATCTCCCAGGGCACATTGTACACATACTGTGCCAGCCTGTCGTCGCACAGCGGCGTCAGCACCTCCACCCCCGCGCCGCCGCACATGCATACGGCCCGCTCCTGGAGGTTGGTCATAAAGTATTCAAAGCACAGCCTCTGCATCGTGCGCAGCCTGCGTTCCCGCTCCGGATAGCCCGGACCCGGGTCTGCCATGGCGCGGCGGGTATTGAACAGGTCCCGCACGTATTCAGGCAGCCTCAATTCATCCCGCAGCTCAGGCAGCAGCAGGCTCTCCCGCAGCGCCAGCGAGCCGGACCAGGGAAATCCCTCCAGCGCCGCCTCGACCCGGAACCAGGGATAGCCCCCGAACACCTCGTCGCCGCACTCGCCGGAGACGATCCTGCGGTCGTAGCGGGCGATCTGTCCGGAGAACAGATACAGCGAGGAATCGATGTCCGCCATGCCGGGAAAGCCCCGCAATGACACCGCCCGAGCCATGGCCTCCGCCAGGGCGGGCTGCTCCAGCGTGACGGTCCGGTGCTGGGTGGCGAAGGCGCCCACGGCCAGCCGCACATAGGGCGCGTCCAGCTCCGGGCGGAAGGCGTTGGCCTCGAAATCCCGGGCGCTGTCCCGGTAGTCCACGGAGAAGCTGCGCAGCGGATAGCCGCAGCGGCTCAGCAGCGCCGTCAGCGCCGTGGAATCCAGCCCGCCGGACAGCATCACGGCCGGTTTCAGCCCCGCGATGTCCGCCACGCACTGCTCCAGCAATTCCCGGGTGTGGGCCACGGTCCGGGCCTCGTCCTCTGCGTGTTCGGCGTCCTCTATGCGGAAGTAGCGCACGATGTTCGCCTTGCCCTCCCGCATCACCAGCGCGCAGCCCGGCTCCAGGGACTGTATGTCCCTGTAATAAGTCCTGCCGGGGGTGCGTGCCGGGCCGAGGCCGAACAGCTCCCGCAGGCCGTCCGCGTCCATCACCGCCTCGGCCCGGTCGGATTTCAGCAGCACGTCGGGATGGTCCGCGAAGGCGGCGCTGCTCCCCTGTCGGGCATAGAACAGCGGCTGCTCGCCCATGCGGTCCCGGGAAAGCACCATCGCGTCTCCGTCGGCGTCCATCACGCAGCTGGCCACGGGCCCCTGCAGATGGGCGGGATAGTCATTTCCCCAGTGCCGGTATGCCTCCAGCACCAGCTGTGCCGGGGCGCTGTCCGCCGGACAGCCCAGCTCCGCCGCCAGCGCCGCCCGGTTGCGCATGCGTCCCCGGGCCATCGCCAGCAGACCGCCCCGGGATGTCGCCCCGTGGGCGCAAAGCATCATGCGCCCCTTCGTGATGCAGGGCGCGTCGCATATGCCGCTGCCGGAGCGCGAATAATCCGAATGATAAACGCCGATATAATGCATGCCATCACTCCTTCAATCGACCTGCGAAATTCTATGAAAAAGCGCGGCGACGCATGACGGCGCGCACATTTTGGTTGTGTCAAAGCGCCATTTTTGCTATAATGTGTACATACACAATCCTCCACTGCGAAAGAGGTGCACATGCCATGATTTTACGCATACTGGGCAACAACGGCCCCTATCCCGCGCCCGGCGGCGCCTGCTCCGGGTATCTGCTGACCAGCGACAGCGGCGAGACCAATATACTGATCGACTGCGGCTCCGGCGTGCTTGCCCGCCTGATGGACGCATGCCCGCCGGAGGCGCTGGACGCGGTGATCCTGAGCCACCTGCACTACGACCACATGTCCGACATGCTGCCGATGCAGTACGCGCTGCAATTCAGGCACCGCCCGAAGCCGCTGCCCGTCTACGCGCCCGACGCACCGGAGGCGGTCCGCGTGCTGCTGGAGGCGCCCTGCTATGACCTGTGGACGCCGGAGGACGTCACCATCGGCGAGATGCGCGTCAGCTTCACCCCGGCGCGGCACCCGGTGCCCACCAACGCCGTGGCGGTCGAATGCGACGGCAAGCGGCTGGTATTCACCGGCGATTCCAACCAGGACGCGCTGGTGGAGCTGTTCTGCGAAGGCGCGGATCTGCTGCTGGCCGACTGCGGGCTGTCGAAGGCCGACCACCGCTTCACCGCGCCCCACTATTCGGCCGAGCTCTGCGGCCAGCTGGCGAAGAATGCCAGGGCGAAGCGGCTGCTGCTGACCCACCTGAACCCGAAATACGACCCCGAAGCCCTGCTCAATGAGGCCCGGGGGGCGTATCCCGACGCCGAGCTCGCCGTGCTGGGCGAGGCCTACACCGTCTGATCGACATGGCCAGGCCCGATCCCTTCCCGCTGCGCCAGGCCAGCGCCCGCCCGCTGGCCGCCTTCGCGTCGGCCTTCCTGCTGGGATTGATCGCCGCGAAGCGCTTTGCGCTGCCCGCGATCCCCTGCGCCGTCGCGCTGGGCGCGGCTGCGATACTGGGCCTGGTCTTGCGCAAGCGCAGAAGGCTCGCCGCCGCGCTGCTGCTCGTCGCCGGTCTGGCCGCCGGGGCGACGCGGATGGGCCTGGCCATGGATTCCGTCGACCTGCTGGAAACGCGCTATTCCGTGACGATGACCGGCCGGGTCGCCTCCGAGCCCTACCTGAATCCGGACACGGGCCGCCTGATCTTCAAGTTCGACCTGATCGAAGCGGACGGCGAACCGATGAACGCCCGGATCCGGCTGTACCTGCGGGGCGAGGCGGAGGACCTGGACGCCGTCGACTACGGCCAGCGGCTCGAGCTGACCGGCCACATCTGGAAGCCGGACCCTGTGACGAACCCCTTCGAGTTCGACTTCGGCGCGTATCTGCTGCGCCAGGGCCTTCGAGGCTACGCCACGGCGAAGATCGAGGATGTGCAGATCACCGGCGTGACCCGGGACATTCAGACGTTCATCATCGCGGCCCGCCGCGCCGTCTCCGGCAGGATCGACGCGCTGTTTCCCGAAAACGCCGGGCTGATGCGGGCGCTGACGCTGGGCGACAGGACGTTGCTCAGCGAGGAGCTGCGGGAATCGCTGAGCCGCACCGGCACCGCCCATCTGATCAGCATATCCGGCCTGCACGTGACGGTGCTGTGCGCGCTGCTGTCCTTCGTGCTGCGGCGCATCATGTCCCGGAAGTGGGCCAATGTGCTGGCGATACTGCTGCTCATACCCTACGGCGCGTTGATCGGCTTCAGCGCGCCCTTCGTGCGGGCGCTTTCGATGTTCGCCATATTCTGCTTCGCGCCCATCGCGGGCGTGCCCAGCGATTCCATCACCCGGCTGTGCGCGGTGCTGCTCGTCTACCTGCTGGCAAGGCCGCTGAGCATCGACGACGCAGGCTTCGTGTTGTCCTATGCCGCTTCGGCGGGCATACTTCTGCTGGTGCCGCCGCTGATGAAGCTCACCGGTGCGGAGGCGCTGCGCCGCAGGAGGCCGCCCGCCACGCGGCGGGGCAGGCTGCTCCACAAGCTGAAGCTGTACTTTCCGACGCTGCTGTGCGCGTCGCTGGCGGCACAGCTCACGACCCTGCCCGCCGTGGTGGCGTTCTTCGGCGTCCAGTCGGTGATATCGCTGCCCTTCAACCTCGTCTGCGTGCCGCTGTGCATGCTGGGCTATATCGCGGGGCTGGCGGCGCTGCTGCTGTCCGTGCCGCTGTTCCCGCTGGCGGCGCTGCTGGCCCGGCTGCCGGACGGGCTGTTCTCCGCGCTGACGGCCATAACCCGGTCCAGCGCTGTACTCCCCGCCTCCGTCGTGCGCTTCGGGCGCTATCCCGCGCCGCTGGTGCTGATCCACTGGGCGATCGTGCTGGCCGCGTCGGAGCTCAGCCGCATCACCATCAAGTGGCGCAGGCTGCTGCCCTTCTCGCTGCTGGCTGTGGCGGGCGTGTGCTCGCTGATCACCTTCGTTAAGGCCTGGCCCTTCAGCGTCACCTTTCTGGACGCCGACCAGGCGGATTGCGCCGTGGTGCGCTCCCACGGCAGGACCTATCTGTTTGACGCGGGCGACACCTACACCCCGGCGGCGGATTACCTGAACGCCACCTGTTTGAAGCTGGACGGCGTCGTGCTCAGCCATCCCCACCAGGACCACGCGGGCGGACTGACCGACGTGCTGACCAGCTTCCGCCCGGACGCCATCTACGTGCCCACGGGCTGGTTCGACGTGGAGGAGGTCTCCCCCGCCGTCACCGAGGCCATGGACCTGGCCGCACAGATGGGCGTGCCCGTGATCGAGCTTCGGGCCGGGGATTCGGTGGAGCTGTCCGACATGGCTGTGATGGACGTGTACAGCCCGGCGGGCGACGCGCTGCCCGCGGAGGTCAACGACATGTCGCTGCTGACGCTGGTGCGCTGCGAGGGACAGGGCGTGCTGTTCACCGGAGACCTGAGCGTGAACGGCGAGCCGGAGCTACTGCCCGACTGCGACGTATTGAAGGTCGCCCACCACGGCTCCGACAAGGCCACCAGCGCGCGCTTCCTCGCCGCCGCCACGCCCGAGTTCGCCGTGGTCAGCGTGGGCGAGAACAACTATGGCCATCCCAGCCCCGACACGCTGGACAAGCTGGCGGATATCGGCGCGACGGTCTACCTTACCCGGGAGCGGGGCGCGATCAGCATGACCTGGCGCGACGATGCGTGGCGCATCGAAACCTACCTGGAGGAACCCCATGAACTGGAATGAATTCTATCAGGCGCTGAAGGCGGGCGAGCTCTCCCCCGTCTACCTGTTCACCGGCCCGGAGGAATACGTCAAGCGCGAGGCGCTGGATGCGCTGCGGCAGAAGCTGCTGCCCCCGGGGCTGGAGACGCTGAACGACGCCACGCTGGAGGGCGTCACGGCCCAGCAGATCACCGACGCCTGCGAGACCATGCCCATGATGTGCGAGCGGCGCATCGTCACCGTGCGGGACTGGGCGCCGCTCTTGCCCGCGAAATCGAAGAACGAGGACGCGGAGACGGCGTGGATGCAGAAGTGGCTGGAGAATCCCCCCGCCAGCTGCGTGCTGGTGTTCTACATGCGCCAGGAGCAGGACGGCCGCAAGAAGATGAGCGGGCTTTTGAAGAAGAAGGCCACCGTGGTGAACTTCGACCTGCTCACCGACGCGGAGCTGTCCCGTTGGTGCGCGCGGAAGCTGAAGCCGCTGGGCAAGCGGATCGAACCCGCCGCGCTGAACACGCTGACCTACATGGCCGGGCGGGAGCTGACGCGGCTGGACGGCGAGCTGGACAAGCTGGCCGCCTATCTGGGCGAGGAGCGCGACGCGATCACCGAGGACGACGTGAAGGCCATCGTGTCGGCATCCCTTGAATACAATGTGTTCGAGCTGCTGAACAGCCTGCTGGCGGGCGACATGAAGAAGGGCCAGCAGACCGTCAACAGCCTGCTCCAGGGCGGCCAGACCAGCGTGGGCCTGCTCGCCATGCTCACCCGGCAGCTGCGCCAGCTGGCCCACATGAAGTGCGCGCTGGACGCCGGGGAGACGGTGCAGGCGGTGCAGGATCGCCTGAAGCTGCATCCCTATGCCGCGAAGCAGACCGCGCGCCAGTGCGCCAGGCTGTCCGCGGACTGGCTGACCGGGCTGTACGAGCGCTGCGTGGAGGACGATTACGCCGTCAAGAGCGGGCGCTTGCGGGACAGGGACGCTCTGGACGGATTGATTTTGAGCATTGGACTTGCGAAGAATCGCAACCGGTGATAAAATATGGGTTAGCAAAGGGAACTTTTCGCGTAATGCGCGCGTCAAAGGAATGACAACGGGAGGTGATCGGCTTGAAGAAGCTGCTGTGCATGGTGTTGATCGGCCTGCTGGTCGGCGCAACGGCGCTGGCTGCCGCGCCGCAGTTCTCCGACAGCCTTTTCGACAGCGCCAAGCAGGCGGTGGCCTACCTGGCCTCGGGCGAATACGAGCGCCTGGTGAACCTGCTGCCCTTTTCCGACGTCGCGCCCAGCGCGTCCGAGTGGGAGAGCTTCGCCGGGAATTATTCCGACCTGAACAACGTCCAGGACGACTATGCCGTGGCTTGGTGGACGGGCAATGTGTGGATACTGGCCGTGCCCGTGCAGGTGCCGGACAGCGGCAGCGTGGAGGTGCTGGCCCTGTCCAGCGAGGACGGCGCCACCTTCGCCGGCTATCGCTACGCCACCTGGGGCCGGGTCGTCGAGGAATACAGCGCCAGCGAAAAGGTGCTCTGGAAGCAGGAATACCTGGGCGGCACGCCCACGGTGATCGCCGACTGATGGCATAAGACAAAAAACGGCGGCGGACGCAATCGCGTCCGCCGCCGCATTTGTCACAGGATCCGTCAATCGTCCTCGTCTTCCTCCTCGGGAAGCTCGGCATCGTGATAGACGTTCTGGGTGTCGTCGTAATCCTCCAGCCAGTCCAGCAGCTTGGTGACCTTCTGGATGGACTCCTCGTCCGGCAGCTCCGTGGTGGTGGTGGGCACCATGGCGCGCTCGGCGGACAGGAAGGTGCAGCCGGCGGCCTCCAGGTTGTCGCGCACGGTGGAGAAGTCGGAAGGATCGGTGTAGATGATGGCCTCATCCTCGCTCATCTCGACGTCCGCCGCACCGGCATCCAGGGCCAGCATCATCAGCTCGTCCTCGTCCATGCCCTTGGAATTGTCGATTTCGATGATACCCTTGCGCTCGAACTTCCAGGCCACGCAGCCGGAAGCGCCCAGGGAGCCGCCGCACTTGTCGAAGATGTGGCGGATCTCGCTGGCGGTGCGGTTCAGGTTGTCGGTGACGACCTCCACGATCACGGCCACGCCGCAGGGCGCGTAGCCCTCATAGGTGACCTCCTTGTAGTTCGTGGACTCGCCCTCGCCCGCCGCCTTCTTGATGGAGCGCTGGATGTTGTCGTTGGGCATGTTGGCCGCCTTCGCCTTGGCGATGACGTCCTTGAGCTTGCTGTTCAGGTTGGGGTCGGCGCTGCCGCCCGTCTTGACGGCGATCACGATTTCGCGGCCGATCTTGGTAAAGATCTTGCCCTTCGCGGCATCCGTCTTTGCCTTTTTATTCTTGATGGTTGACCATTTATTATGTCCGGACATGGACAATCCCTCCCAAATACACTTATACAATTATAATAACACAAACGGGGTAGATGCGTCAAGGAAAACATCGTATATTTTGTATAGATATCGTCATATTCTATCGGAGGTGACGGCAGATGGCCATCGTTTCAGACATCCGGGAGAGCCGCGGGATCGTGGAGATCGTCGCCGACGGCGCGACCGTCGCCCGCGTCCGCAAGGCGCACTTTTCAAAGTGCCCCGTGGAAAATGGCGGGGAGATCGACGTAGAGGACTATCTCGGCCGGGTCGCCTCCGTGCAGTTCGCAGACGCCTACGAGGCGGCGCTGAGCAGCCTGGATTACTGCGCGCGCTCCGCCCGGGAGCTGGGCAACGCGCTGCGCCGGAAGGGCTATGTACAGCCCGCCATAGAGGCCGTGGTCGCGCGGCTGACCGAAAGCGGCCTGATCGACGACGCCCGCTACGCCCAGCGCATGGCCGAGACCCAGGTGAACAAGCCGGTGGGAATATACGCCCTCAAGCGCAAGCTGCGGGCAAAGGGCATCAGCGAGGCGGACGCGGAGCGCGCGCTGGAGGCCTTTGACGACGAGCAGCAGCGCGGCGCAGCGCTGGAGGCGGCGCAGAAGCTGTACCGCAAGTACGAGGCGCTGCCCACGCGGGAGGCGAAGGCGAAGCTTTCCCAGGCGCTGGCCCGGCGGGGCTTCTCCTGGGACGCCATCGAGAGCGCGACGGATGAATTATTTGAATAAACGTATGATCCCGGGATGACCGCTGCGGTCCATCCCGGGATCATTGCTCATATCCGCGCCTGCGGCCTGCCGCAGCTCATCCTGCCCTCGGGACAGGGGCCGAACCGGCAGCTCGCGCCGTACATCGAGAACAGCTCGGGAAACGCCTCCCTCAGGCGCTCCAGCATGTGCCCCGCGACGCCGCGGATCTCCCACTGGGCGCGGGAGCAGGTGCGCAGCTTCATGAAGTGCATCAGCTCCCGGGCGTTCATGCCCAGCAGTATGTCCAGCTGATGGCCGCTCATGGCGAAGTAGCTGGCGTTCTCGGGCGACATGCCCAGCGCCAGCGCCCTGCGGGCCGAATCGGCCTGGGCCTCAAAGGCACGGCGGAAGATGGCCTCCGCCTCCGGGATGGCCTTCACCGTCTCGGGTACCACATATCGCCCGCCCGCCAGCGCCGTGATCACTGCGGGGATCACCGGCGAATCGATCCTGTGCCGCGCAAAGTGGGTCAGGCAGGCCAGGGAGATGTTCTGCACGCGGAACACGTAGCCGAGCAGCTCCAGCTCCCTGGGCCGTGCGTCCATCAGCAGCGCCTTCAGGCGATCATGCTCCAGCCCCTCGCCGTCGAAGCGCCCGGAGAAGGCCAGCGCTTCCTCCAGCATGGCCCGCGCGTTGGCCGGACCGGACAGCAGCGCGGCGTCCCCGGCGGCCTCCCTGGGGCTTTGGATATCGGTGATCAGCGGCATGGACTTGCAGCCGGGATAGCGGGCGAGCTCCTTGTCGATCACGCCAGGGAAGCGGGCGTCGAATTGCCGCTTCAGCTGTACGCCCAGGGCCTCGATCTCCGCGAAGCCCTTCCCCCGCCCCGCCAGCATCGCGCAAACGAGGGCGATCAGCTCCCGGGCGTTGACGGTCATGAAGAAGTTGCTGCGCAGGCAGTAGGGCAGCACGAAGCGGGCGTCCTCCTTGGGCACGCCCAGCGCCATCAGCTTTTCATAGTCGGCAAAGCAGGCGGACATGGCGGCGTCGTAGAGCGCCCTGGTCTCCCCCTCCAGTCCCTCCGGCACGACGTAGCCCGCCCCGGCGAAGTCCACGTAGCGGCGGGACTTGACCGTGTAGGAGGCCAGACGGGCCTCGATGACAAACTGCTCCACCAGCACGGAGACGTCGTTGAAGGCGATGCCGAAGGTCTGGTGCTCGATCACGGACTTGTGGCCGGAGGACAGCACCTTGTCGATCAGTTTCAGGTCCTTCTCGTCCCCCAGGCTGCGATCAAATATCTCCAGGGCCGTGCCCTGCTGGGTGGAGATCCGCGCGGAGGACGCGGCCACGCGCAGCGCGTCGGGATTGCCGACGACGATAACGGCTTTGCTGTTGTTCACGACAGTAACCCCCATAAGCATTATTCCGATATTGATTATAGCACAAGGGGCGACGCAAGTCGCCCCTTGTATGTTAAAACCTTCAGTATTATTTGACTTCCTCCCGGCGTCCGCCCAGCGCGTCCCGGGCGGTGACGACGACTTTGCGGTCGTAGCCGGAGAAGGCGAAATCCACCAGCTTCCTGTCGGGCTTCGGCGTGACCAGGCTCACCACCGGCACGATCACCAGGCCCGCCAGCATGGCGAAGGCGCCGCAGTTGATCGGGGATTGCAGCCAGGCCGGGAAGGCGCTCTTGACCAGCATGTTCAGCACCATGATGCCCGCACCGAAGATCATGCTGCACCAGGCGGAGGCGCAGGTGGCCTTCTTCATGTACAGGCCGTACATGAACGGAGCCAGGAATGCGCCGGCCAGCGCGCCCCAGGAGATGCCCATCAGCTGGGCGATGAAGTTCACGGTGGTGCTGTACTGTATGATGGCGATGATCACGGAGATCAGTATGAACACCACGATCAGCAGCCGCATGGTCAGCACCTGCTTCTTCTCATCCATGTCCTTGATGATGTTGCCCTTCAGGAAGTCCAGCGTCAGCGTGGAGCTGGAGGCCAGCACCAGCGAGGACAGCGTGGACATGGAGGCGGAGAGCACCAGTATTACGATCACGCCCAGCAGCAGCGGGGAAAGGCCCTCCAGCATCGTGGGCACCACGGAGTCGTAGCCCGCCGCGGGAACGCCGGTGCCCGCCGGGTCGATCACGGAGGTGAACAGCCGCCCGAAGCCGCCCAGGAAATAGCAGCCGCCGGCGACGATCACCGCGAACAGCGTGGAGATGATCGTGCCCTTGGAGATGGCGCTTTCAGACTTGATGGCGTAGAATTTCTGCACCATCTGGGGCAGGCCCCAGGTACCCAGGGACGTCAGGATCACAACGCCCAGCAGGTTGAAGGGGTCCGGGCCGAAGAACGAGGCGAACGCGCCGTTCATGCCCTCGTTGGGGATCTCCGCCAGGCCCTTGTAGGCCTCCATGAAGCCGCCGTTGACCTTCAGCACCGCGGCGATCACGGCGATGATGCCCACGATCATGATGATGCCCTGTATGAAGTCGTTGATGGCCGTGGCCATGTAGCCGCCCGCGATGACATAGATGCCGGTCAGCACCGCCATCATGATGATGCACACGGTGTAATCGATGCTGAAGGCCATGCCGAACAGGCGGGACAGGCCGTTGTACAGCGACGCGGTATAGGGGATCAGGAATATGAATATGATGGCGGAGGAGCCGATCTTCAGCGCGTTGCTGTTGTAGCGCTTGCCGAGAAATTCCGGCATGGTAGCGCTGTTGAGCTGCTGGGTCATGACGCGGGTGCGGCGTCCCAGCACCACCCAGGCCATCAGCGAACCGATGATGGCGTTGCCCAGGCCGATCCAGGTGGAGGCCAGGCCGAAGCGCCAGCCGAACTGACCGGCATAGCCCACGAATATGACCGCGGAGAAATAGGAGGTGCCGTAGGCGAAGGCCGTCAGCCACGGTCCGACGGAGCGCCCGCCCAGCACGAAGCCGTCCACGTTCGTGGCGTGCTTGCGGCTGTAGAAGCCGACACCGATCATGATGCCAAAGAATACCACCAGCATGAGAATCTTGATGAACATTGTGGTTCCCCCTTCGTAAATGGTGTGCCGGAGGTCGTGGGGTGTGCGGAGGCACATAAAAACGCCCTCCGCTGGAAAGCAGAGGGCGGAATGACCGCGGTACCACCTCTATTCGGCGCGTTCTCGCGAAGCGCGCCCTCGTCGGGTGCGGGCAGTGCCCAGACCCTATCGCTGTAACGGGCGAACCCGTCGCCGCTTACTCGGTATCCTTTCAGCGCGCGGCTCTCGGGATGTAATTCGGAATGACGCCGTATGCCGCCTCGCACCGCCCGGCGGCTCTCTGGATACGCAACCGTCAACCTACTCGTTCCCGGTCATTGCCTTTGACGGCATACAGTTTAGCACTTTATCAAGGTTGTGTCAAGCGGTCCGGAGAAATTTGTCCTCATTTTTTTCGCGCGAAAGCCGCGCCGTGGTTCGGAAGCCGTCTTAATAGTCATTACAAAAGATTTAAATCGGGCAAAACATACGCACATCCCGGTGATTCCATGCTATAATGAGGACAAACAGCGGGCGGACCGCCGCGATACGCGGCATCCTCCCCCGCGAATTTGCCATACGGAGGTACGACAAATGAGCGATTTTGTCATCATGACGGATTCTTCCTGCGATCTTCCCGCCGCGCTGGCGGACGAGATGGAGCTTACGGTGCTGCCGCTCTATGTGGACGTGGACGGCCAGAAATACACCAATTACCTGGACGAGCGCGAGATCGCCTTCAGCGATATCTATGCCAAGCTGCGCACCAAGTGCCCGGCCAAGACCTCCTCCGTCAACATGCTGGACTTCATGGAGCCCATGGAGAGCCTGCTTTCCGACGGGAAGGACATACTCTACATCGGCTTTTCCTCCGGATTGAGCGGCACCTTCAACGCCGGCGCGATGGCCGCAAAGGAGCTATCCGACAAATATCCGGAGCGCAGGATATACGCCGTGGATTCGCTGTGCGCGTCTCTGGGCCAGGGCCTGCTGATCTATCTGGCATGGCAGGAAAAGCAAAAGGGCGCGACGATCGAAGAGGTCCGTGACTTCACTGAGAACACCAAGCTGCACCTGTGCCACTGGTTCACCATCGACGATCTGATGTTCCTCAAGCGCGGCGGGCGCATCTCCGGTGCGACGGCCATCGTGGGCAGCATGCTGAGCATCAAGCCCGTGATGCACGTGGACAACGACGGCCACCTGATCAAGGTGGACACCGCCCGCGGCCGCAAGGCCTCCATCAAGGCGCTGGCGGATCGGGCGGGGCAGCTGGGCATCGACCTGGAGAACCAGACCGTGTTCATCTCCCACGGCGATTGCCTGGAGGAGGCCAATTACCTGGCGGACATCATGCGCGCACGCTTCAACGTGAAGAAGGTCGTCATCAACTACGTCGGCCCGGTGATCGGCGCGCACTCCGGCCCCGGCACCATCGCCCTGTTCTTCCTGGGCAGGGAGCGCTGAGGCCATGCGGCAGCTGACGCCCATCGCCCGCATCCGCAGCGATTTTTCCTCCAAGTTTGGCATCCCGCGCCAGAGCGGCCTGGTGGAGGCGCTGAAGGCCGAGATCGTATTCGAGCCCGATTTCCGGGACCCCAGCGCCCTGCGCGGTCTGGAGGGCTACAGCCACGTCTGGCTGATCTGGCAGTTCTCCGAATCGGTGCAGGAGGGCTGGTCCCCCACCGTGAAGCCGCCGCGCCTGGGCGGCAACCGGCGCATGGGCGTGTTCGCCACCCGCTCCCCCTTCCGTCCGAACCCGCTGGGGCTGTCCTGCGTGCGGCTGGAGGGGATCGAGCCGGGCACGCCGGAGGGGCCCGTGCTGCATATCGCGGGCGCGGATCTGCTGGACGGCACGCCCATCTATGACATCAAGCCCTATCTGCCCTATGTGGATTGCCATCCCGAGGCCACCGGCGGCTTCACCGACGCCATCGATTACATAAGGCTGGACGTGGACTTTCCCCCGGAGCTGCTGGCGCTGATCCCACAGGGCAAGCGGGAGGCGCTGATCGCCGTGCTGGCCCAGGACCCCCGCCCCGGCTATCGCCACGGGGACGACGCGCGGCGCTACGGCGTGGAATTCGCCGGGTACGACGTGCGCTTCTTCGTGGAGGGAAACCGCCTGCGGGTCGTGGAGGTCGAAAAACTGTAAACCAAGAGCGCCGTCGAATTGCCGACGGCGCTCATGATATATCTATATGCTCTTACGCGATCTCCAGCGCGATCTCCATCATCTTGGTGAAGCTGGTCTGCCGCGCCTCCGCGGGCAGGCTCTCGCCGGTCACCAGGCTGTCCGAGATCGTCAGCAGCGAGATCGCGTTCTTGCCCGCCGCCGCGGCGTTCAGGTACAGCGCGTAGGACTCCATCTCCACGCACAGCACGCCCAGCTTTTGCAGGATCGGCGTGGCGTTGTAGTTTCCCTGGCCGTAGAAGGCGTCGCTGGAGTAGATCGGCCCGGGGACCACGTGCTGCCCCAGGCGCTCGCCCGCCTCCACCGCCGCGTGCAGCAGCGCATAGGAGCAGCAGGGCGCCAGCGTTCCCTTGAAGGCGAACTGCGCGCCGTAGTTGGAATCGCTGTAGGCGCTCATGCACGCCACGATGTCCCGCAGCGCCAGCTTGTCCGTCAACGCGCCGGCGGAGCCCACGCGGATGATGTTCTCCACGCCGTAGTAGTTGAACAGCTCGTAGGAATAGATGCCTATGGACGGCATGCCCATGCCGGAGGCCATCACGGACACCTTCTTGCCCTTATAAGTGCCGGTATAGCCCTGCACGCCGCGCACGTTGTTCACCAGCACCGCGTCCTCCAGGTAGTTGTCGGCGATGTATTTCGAGCGCAGCGGATCGCCGGGCATCAGCACCGTCGGCGCAAAGGCGCCCTCGGGGGCGTTGATATGGGGCGTCGGTATGTTGCTCATGCTTCTTCCTCCTTTAATCCAGTATCACCTGTATGCCGTGATCGCCGAACAGCCGCAAGAGCCGCAGCGCGTAGGCGTCGCAGCCTTCCAGGAATTCCCCGGCGTCCTCGATCACGATCAGCTCGCGCTCGCGGCGCTCGCCCAGGCAGTCGTTCAGCGCGTCCAGATTATTGCCGTAGTAGTCCGGCAGCGCCAGCTTGCGCTTCAGCTCGGCGTGCAGCTCCTCGCGCCCGCCCATGCGCTTTCCATCCAAAACAATCATTGCATATCCTCCGGAAACATCTCAGTAAAGGTCTGGTAGTGGTCGTCGGTATAATAGTAAAGCCCGTCGGAGCTGAACAATACCCGCTCGGCCCCGCGCTTCTTGCCCTTGTAGTTGGCGTCGCACTCGAACCACTTCCGGCCCTTGGCGGTCGGCAGCTGGCCCTCGTAATTGCCGAAGCGGTCCCCGCCGATGCTCATGCCCGGGGCGACCTCGCCCACATAGTTGTAGCGGCTGTCCCAGCCCAGGTCCTTCGCCTCGTCCTTCGTGATGAAGTTCTCCGGCAGCTCGCCGTAAATCCCCAGGTAATTGACGATCTGCTGGGGGTCCGTGACCGGCAATTCAAATTCGACTTCGGTCTCATCTTCGTCCTCCCCGCCGGCTTCCTCTGCGGGCAGGGCGTCCTCGCCGCCGTCATAGTCCTCCGTGAGCCCGTAGAGGTCGCGCAGCAGCGCGCGCCAGTCCTCCGCCACGGCCCCGGTCAGCCCGCCCAGTGCCAGCAGCAGCGCCAGCAGCAGCGCGGACAGCCGCCTGACAAGTCCTCGCATGGTGTAATCCCTCGCTTTCCATATGGGTCTGTATGATGTTATTTTAATCGAAAGCCGCGCCTGCGTCAACCCGCCGGGGGCGGTTTTTGTAAACGCCTGCGCGGTTTTGGGCACGCTGCGCGTGGTTTTTAGCGTTAACCGTCTTGAACGTGGGCCATAACTATGTTATAATACGTGCCACGAGGTGTAAATGACATGGCAAAGAAGAAGTACGGCATGATCCACATCCCCGAGGACCCGCCCGCGAAGCCCTCGCTGCTGGCCATTGGCATACTGCTGGTGGTCGCGCCGCCTGTGACCACGTTCATCGGGCTGTACCTGGGGTTCAAGCGCCTGCGGAACGAATGGACCCGCAAGCGCTACCAGACCTACCGGCGCTTTGCCAACGCCATTGGCAGCCGCGCCACTGTCAGCATACGGGAGCTGGCCGCTGAGACGGGCATGCCCACGGCCAACGTGGTCAGCGACCTGCAGGCGATGATCGACCAGGGCATGATCGCCGGCAACGCCTACATCGACCGTAGCCACCTGACGCTGTATCTGGACAGCGATACGGTGGAGACCGAGTTCGTCAGCCCCGTGGTGAACGTGTACGTCAACCAGGAGGACCGGGAGCGCACCGTCGCCACCGCGAAGGTCGTGCAGAACCAAAACGTGCGCGTCGAGACGCAGAAGGCCGCCGAGCCGAAGGCGGAAAAGCCCAAGGCGGAGCCCAAAAAGAGCGCTTCCGACAGCGAAAACTTCGAGGCCAAGCTGCGCCAGATCCGCCAGCTGAACGACGATATCGAGGACAAGGCGGTCTCCGACCGTATCGACCGCATCGGCGAGCTGACCGCCAGCATCTTCCGGGTGGTTCGGGAAAAGCCCGAGCACGCCGAGGAGGTGCGCAAGTTCATGAACTACTATCTGCCCACCACGCTGAAGCTGCTGAAATCCTACAGCCTTATGGAAAAGCAGAGCTATCAGGGCGAAAACATCGTCTCCTCCCGCAAGAAGATCGAGAGCGTACTGGACACGCTGATCCATGCCTTCGAGCAGCAGCAGGACCGGCTGTTCCGCACCGAGGCCATGGACGTGGACGCCGACATCAGCGTGCTGGAGACCATGATGGCCAGCGACGGCCTGCTGGAGCAGCAGAGCGGCCTGCGCGCAGGCGGCGCGGGTGGAAAATAGAATACGGTCTGTTTAAGAGAGAGCCGATGCCCGACGGGCACCGGCTCTCATGCTATTCATACCAGACCATGGTCTGGTCCACATACTTTCCGACATTGTACACCCAGTCCGCCAGGAAGTCCTCCCAGGACCCGCCCGTGGCGTCCAGCGCATCGACGAAGTCCCGCACGACCAGCGTGCCGCCGCCCGCACCCTTTCTGTAAAAGTTCGCCAGGCCCTCCAGCAGCGGCTCCAGCCCCATGGCCAGCCGCAGTTCGTGCAGCACCACCGCGCCGCGCTTGCGGACCACGATGTCATAGGAATACTCGTCGAACAGCGCCGCGTCGCTGGAGACGTTCAGCCCGCCCGGCACGGTCTGCTGCAGGGCGCTGACCCAGTCCCTGTTCACGAAATTCAAAAATCGACTTTGGTCTGTCTCTGCCTCCAGCAGCAGGCACGCCACGTATTCGCTGACGGCGTCGCTGAGCCAGGCGTCCGCGGTGGGATCGACGTAGGTCGAAAGCCCGAAGTACTGCTGGGCGACGCAGCGGCGCAGCTGGTGAGCCAGTGCCTCGCCTTCGTCCATCATTTCCCCGGGCACCCATATGAGCCCCGGGAAGTTCATCGCGCCCAAGGGATAGTCGCTCTGGGCGATGTCCAGGCTGTCCACCGGGAAGGGTCCGAACCACGCCTCGCACCGCTCGATCGCCGCGATCGCTTCTGCAAGCACCTTGCCGCCCGCGCCGCGCACGTTGGTCAACACCCGCACGGGCATGCCGGACGCGGTCTTTCCCTCGAACGTGCGATAGCGCCTGCCGAAGCACAGCGCGAAGTCCCGGACGTCCTTCGCCTCGATGCGCCAGGTATTGCTTTCGACAAGGGCTTCCGTCCCGGTGCAGGCCGGCAGCCAGCCCTCGGGCAGGGTCAGCTCCGCCGTGTAGTCCGCGGCGTCGCAGTACAGCCAGCGGGCGTAGGACAGGGGCTTCTTCAGCTGGAATTCCCGGGTGGCGTCGTCGTAGACGCCGGGTACGAAGCAGAACGCGCTCAGCCGCACGTCGGTGTCGCCCGCGCCCTGGAACGCCCCGCAGTTCATCAGCAGCAGGTAGTAGTCGAACTGGAATTCACAGGCCTGCCCGGCTTCCAGGTCGCAGGCCACCCGCAGGTACAGCTCGTCCTCCCCCTGAAAGCCGAAATCGGTCGGTTTTCCGTCCATCAGCACCGTGCGCAGGTCGATCCCCGCCGGCTGATAGCCCGCGAAGAACACCTTTTCGGCGTCCTCCGCCCCGTACATCAGCCCATCCTGTCGCCGGAACATGTTGCCCGCCGCGTAGAACACCACGTCCTTCAAACGCCCGGAGGATGGATTGACATAAACGAGGCGCTGCGTGATGCGCAGCGCCTGTTCGTCTTCCAGGTATTCCATCTCCAGCGCGCATTGGCTTCGCGCGCCTTTGCCGACCGAAGTCTGTTCTTCGGACAGCGCCCCGAACAGCGCGCCGAAGACCACGCCGCCCGCCAGCAGCACCGCCAGCACGATGGCGATGATCCTTATCAATCTCTTGTTGTGCTTCATGCTACCTCCGTCAGCTCACGCTGCGAATCTTGCCCAGCGGCCAGATGACCTCGCGCACATGGCCCACGATCATGCCCTTGGAGATGGGGCCGACGTTGTTTTCGGCGGAGCCGTCGTTGCCGTCGCCCTCCGCGTCGGGACCGTTCCAGTCCCGGGAATCGTGGCTGTTGTAGCGGTTGTCGCCCACCACGAAGTACTCGTCCTCGCCCAGCACGTGGGGCTCGTAGTCGTGATCGCTGCCGTACAGGAAGTACAGCGCGTAATGGTCGTCCAGCGGCTCGTCCACCGTCTGGCCGTCCTGCTCGTAGACCACATGGGTCACGCCGTTCTCGCAATACACCGTGTCGCCGGGCACGGCCACGCAGCGCTTGACGAAGTAGGTCTTGGTCTTGATGAAGCCCAGTATGTTGCTGTAGCGGTTGGGATAGTGGCAGATGACCACGTCGCCGCGGTCCACGTCGCCGAAGCGCACGTCCGCCACCGTTACGAACAACCGTTCTCCATCCGCCAGCGTGGTGTCCATGGAATGGCCGTCCACCCGGATGATCCTGAACAGGAAGGACTGTATCACCAGCACGATCAGTATCGCCGCAGCCAGCGCGATCACCCATTCGCGGATCTCCTGGGCCACGCTCTTTTTCTTCTTGGAGGCGATCTTCTGCTCCACCTCGCTGATCTGCTGCTCGACCTCGCTGTTGTTTTCGTTGTTCAACTGTGTGTTGCCGTTGTTGCCGTCCATGTCTATGCCATTCTCCTCACATCGTATTCGTCATTGGACCGGACCGATCCTGTTGATCGGCCACAGTATAAATCGCACCCGGCCCAGAAAGGCGTCTGCGCCGACGGGGCCCATGTCCTCCATGCGGCTGTCATAGCTCTCGGCGCGGTTGTCGCCCAGCACCAGGTATTCGTCCTCGCCCAGATCGGCGCTGAAATCATCGGTGGTGCTGGAGACGTAAGGCTCTTCGAGCGCGCGCCCGTCGATCGTCAGCGCGCCGCCCTCGCAGCGCACCGCCTCGCCCGGCAGGCCGATCACCCGCTTGACATAGGTGTCCGCGCGGCCGGGAAAGCGGCATTCCACCACGTCGCCCCGCTGTGGCGGGGTATTGGCGTAGTCGAAGCGGGTCACCAGCGCGATGTCGCCGCCGCGCAGCGTATCCTGCATGGACGCGCCAGCCACGCGCAGCGTGCCGACGCCCCAGCGCCTGACGCACAGCCCGACGGCCAGCGCCAGCGCAATCGCCAGGATCGCGATCAGCGCGGCGCGAAGTCGCTTCACGCCTCGGCCTCCCCGGCGCTCTCCAGCAGCTTCTTCATCCGCTTTTCAAACACCGGGCGCTCCAGCATCACCACGCGCTCGCACTTTTCGCAGCGCATCTTGATGTCCGCGCCCACATAGGTGATCCTCCAGACATCGTTCCCGCAGGGATGCGCCTTGCGCATCTTCACGAGATCGCCCACGTGCAGAAGCATTTCCTCGCCTCCCTGGGGTATTATAAGAGAAATATATTGCCTCAATATGAATTTTTGGCAAACACTGATTAAGGAAAAGCGCTCATATTGCGCGGCACGGTCTCAATGCTCCGGCTCCAGCGCGTAATAGGAGCAGCGGCCCGTCACGTCCCCCACGCACAGCGCCAGCTCCCCGGCGTACACGGGAACGGCCAGCTCCCGCGCCAGCTCCGGCGCCTTCTTGCTCCGGGCAAACTCCGCCATCACGCGATAGCCCTCGGGCCGCATATAGCCCACGGACCAGTTGTCCACCGCGTCCAGCGGCGCGCCATCCTCCGGCATGCCGGGGATATCGGTCCTGAAATCCTCCAGGACTACGTGGTAAAAGCCCACGCCCGGATGGACGGTGGCCGCGCATTCCGGGACCTTGCCCGTCCAGGGCACATCGTTCAGCGCGATGCTGTAGTCCGCGCCCTTGAGCCTGCGCCGGACGATGTTCAGCGTCAGCGGGCAATTGTCGATGCCGATGAAGTTTCTCCCGTTGCGCCGGGCCGCCTCCAGCGTGGTGCCGCTGCCCGCGAAGGGGTCCAGCACCCATTCGCCCTCCCGGGAGCCGCACTTGACGATGCGCTCCAGCAGCGCCAGGGGCTTCTGGGCGTCGTAGCCGGTGCGCTCCGGGTCCCGCTGCTGCAAGTGGCTCACGTCCTGCCAGACGTCCGTGGGGGCCACGGGCTCGTCGTCGTAGTAGGTGTAGGTCCTGCCGTTCACCCGCATGGACCGGTACACCCGCCCGTCTGGGTCCATGTGCCGGCGCATGTGGTTGGTCCGGGGCTGCACGGGCACGGCCTTTACGGCCTCGATGTTGAAATCGTATTGCTCCGTCTTGCGGTAGAACAGTATCACGTCGTGCTTGCGGCTGAAGTGATACAGGCTGCGCCCGCCGGTCTGGTAGACCCAGATGATCTCGTTCAGCAGGTTTTCCTCGCCGAATATCTCGTCCATCAGCAGCCGCACGTGGGGATTGGCGCGATAATCGACGTGCACGAAGATCATGCCGTCCTCCCGCAGCAGCCGCTTGCACAGCTCCAGCACCCGCCGCAGCAGCGCCAGGTAGTCCTCCCGGCTCAGCTTGTCGGAGAAGGTCTCCAGCGACAATTCTCCCTTGCCGCGCCGCCACTGGTCCGCGCCCACGCGCACCCGCATGAAGAAGCGGTCCCCGGTCATGAAGGGCGGGTCCATGTACACCAGCTTAATCCTGCCCTCGTATTCCGGCAGCAGCGCTTCCAGCCCGCGCACGGCGTCGTCCAGGCAGAAAAGGCCCTCCACGCCGCCTGCGGCGGGATGATGCTCCCCGCGGACGTCCATCGGCCTGAGCTTCATGGCGGCTCCCCCTCTCCGGTAAATGTTCACGCCTCCTATTATACCAGCTTTCCCCGTCGGTTACAAGGTCGGTGGGGATTAATTCCCGCGTCAATTTGTCGCGCTGTTTTACGGAGAAACGCTTGACGCGGGTGAACAAAGCGTCTATGATGTGTGGGAATGGAGTTGAATATTTATGCAGAAGAAGCCCTTTGTGAGCCACGAAAAGCTGAAGGAAATCACCGCCCGGTATCCCACCCCGTTCCACCTGTACGACGAGGCCGGCATCCGCCGCACCGCCCGCGAGGTCTCCGCTGCCTTCGCCTGGAACCGTGGCTTTAAGGAATATTTCGCCGTGAAGGCCTGCCCGAACCCCTTCATACTGAAGATTTTGCAGCAGGAGGGCTGCGGCGTGGACTGCGCCTCCATGACGGAGCTGAAGCTGGCCGAGGCACTGGGCTTTTCCGGCGACCAGATCATGTTCTCCTCCAACGAGACGCCCGCGGAGGAATATGAATACGCCCGAAAGCTGGACGCCATCATCAACCTGGACGACATCACCCACATCAACTTCCTGGCCGAGCACGGCGGACTGCCGGAGCGCATCTGCCTGCGCTACAATCCCGGCGGGGAGCTGCTGATCGGCTCCGCCATCATGGGCCAGCCGGACGCCTCCAAGTTCGGCATGACCAAGCAGCAGATCTTTTCCGCGGTCAAGGCGCTGATGCGGCTGGGCGTGAAGCGCTTCGGCCTGCACGCGCTGCTGGCCAGCAACGCCGCGGACAACAACTATTACCCCGCCAACGCCATGATACTGTTCGAGCTGGCCCTCGAGCTGCACCGCAAGCTGGGCGCGGAGATCTTCATGGTGAACCTGTCCGGCGGCGTGGGCATCCCCTACCAGCCGGAGCAGGCCATGCCCGACATAGGCAAAATCGGCGCCTCCATACAGGAGACCTTCTCCGACCTGATGAGCCCCGAGGGCCTGGGCGACATTGCGCTGGCCACGGAGATGGGCCGCTTCATGACCGGCCCCCACGGCTGCCTGGTGGCGACGGCCATCCACAAGAAGCACATCTACAAGGAGTACATCGGGCTGGATGCCTGCGCGGTGAACCTGATGCGCCCCGCGATGTACAACGCCTACCACCACATCACCGTCTCCGGCAAGGAGGACGCGCTGTGCGACCACGTGTACGACGTCGTGGGCTCGCTGTGCGAGAACAACGACAAGTTCGCCGTGGACCGTGCGCTGCCCGAGATCAACGACGGCGACCTGGTCATCATCCACGACACCGGGGCCCACGGCTATTCCATGGGCTACAATTACAACGGCAAGCTGAAGAGCGCGGAACTGCTGTTGAAGGAGGACGGCGAGGTCCAGCTGATCCGCCGGGCCGAGACCGTGAAGGACTACTTCGCCACCTTCGACTTCTGCGACATCCTGAAGGGCGTGGAATGAGGGCTTATCCACAAAAACAGACCGTGTTCTGTATGGAACGCGGTCTGTTTTTGTGCGTCATCCGTCCTCCGCGCCCGCCATCGCCCGCATGCGCTGCAATATCCTCTTTTCCATGCGGGAGACCTGCACCTGGGAGGTGCCCATGTCCCGGGCGATCTGGGCCTGGGTGTGGGATTGGAAATAGCGCCGCACGATCAGCGCGCGCTCCTCGGGCGGCAGGTCCCGCAGCAGCTTCGCCAGCGTGAGCCGCCGGTCCACCGCCGCCATCGGCTCCGTGCCCAGCACGTCCATCAGCCGCAGGCCGCCCTCCGTGCCCACCGGTTCGTTCAGCGAGCGCACCCGGCTCTGGCTGTTCAGGGCCAGCAGCACGTCGCCCCCGTCCATGTCCAGTGCCTCTGCGATCTGTCTGACGTCCGGCGCGCAGCCGTGCGCCTGCTCGTATTCGGTCATGTAATCCCGCACCCGGCGCGATCGCTCGTGGATCGTGCGGGAGACGTGGATCGGGCCGTCGTCCCGCAGGTAGCGCCGGATCTCCCCCAGGATCACCGGCACGGCGTAGGTGGAGAACTGCACCGGATAATCCGGGTCGAAGCGGTCCACCGCCTTCAAAAGCCCCATGCAGCCGTACTGGAACAGGTCCTCGTATTCTGCGCCGCGGCCCGAGAAGCGCTTGACGATGTACTTCACCAGCGCCAGATTTTCCTGTACGAGCTCCTCCCGGGCCCGGGCGTCGCCCTCCCTGGCGCGCGCCAGCTTCTCCCGGGCGCTTTGGTAGGCCTCGCCGCTCAAGCCCTGCGCGGGAGCGCCTCGTCCCGCGGGCCGATCCGCTTCACCAGGCGCACCGATGTGCCCTGTCCCACCGCGCTGCGCACGGACACCCGGTCCATGAAGCTCTCCATCACGGTAAAGCCCATGCCGGAGCGCTCCTCGTCGGTGCTGGTGGTATAGAAGGGCTGGCGGGCGCGCTCCACGTCCCGTATGCCGCAGCCGCGGTCGGTGACGTCGATCTGGAGCGTGCCCTCCCCGTCGTACACCGCCCGCAGCCGCACCATGCCGCCCTGCCGGGCATAGCCGTGGACGATGGCGTTGGTCACGGCCTCCGACACGGCGGTCTTGACGTCCGCCAGCTCCTCCATCGTCGGGTCCAGCGGCAGCATGAAGCCGCTGACGGCCAGCCTTGCGAAGGCCTCGTTCTCCGGCAGTGCCGTGAACGCCAGGCGCATTTCATTGATACAATTCATCCCTCTGCTCCTTTCCCCTCACGCGAGGCGCTCCACCAGCTGATATAGTCCCGCCATTTCGAATATGCCGTCGATCCGCGCGTTTGAACCGAACACCGCCACGCTGCCGCCCAGCCGACGCATCAGCTTGTAGCGTCCGATGATCAGCCCGATGCCGCTGCTGTCCATGAACTTCAAATCATGCAGGTCAAATATCAGCCTGCGCGCGCCGCTGTCCGCGATCAGCGCGTCCAGCTCGCCCCGCATGCGGCTGGCGGCGCTGTGGTCCAACTCCCCGTTCAGCCGCACGATCAGCGCGTTCTTTTTCTTCTCATACAACAACATGGAATCCTCCTCCCGGCTGTGCCGATGCCGGTGGGGAGAATTCCATGTCCGGTCTGTCGCATCCTTCATAGAATCCGGTCTGTTTATGCCGACTTTGGTCTATTGTTCGACAGGTGGGCGTCAAGTATGGCCTCTGCCGCAGCGCCTTCCAGCGATTCCGCCTCCATCAGCGCGTCCGCGAGCGCCTTCAGGGCGTCGGCCTCGGTGCTTATCAGTGCCTTGACGTGCTCGTACTGTGTGCCCAGCAGCGCCTTGCAGCGCTCCGCCGCGCCTGTGACGCCGCCGCAGCCCCGGCCAAGTGCCTTCAGGGACACGGCGGGCTCGCCGTCCATGCCCAGCTCCGTGACCATCGCCGTGGCGAGCTCCGCGGCCCGCGCCAGGTCGCTGGAGGCCCCGGCGGTCAGCGCGTCGTCGCCGAAGGCCAGCTGTTCCGCGGCGCGTCCGGCCAGCAGCACGCAGATCTGGTTCTCCAGGTGCCGCTTCTCCACCATCACGCGCTCCGCCGGAACGCACAGGTTGTAGCCCGCCGCGCCGTGCCCCGCCGGCAGTATGCTCACCCGTGCGAGCCGGTTTTCCGGGGCCAACAGGCGACTGACGAGGGCGTGCCCAGCCTCGTGTACGGCGATGATCCTGCGCTCGCGGGCAGTGGCGGTGATGGCCCGGTCCACCCCGGCGACGGTCCTGTAGAAGGCCGCCCGAAGGTCCTCCCGGCCGATGCTGCCCGTCCCCCGGACCGCGGCGGCCAGCGCGGCCTCGTTCAGCAGGTTCTCCAGGGAGGCCCCGGAGAAGCTGACGGTCTGCGCGGCCAGCTCCTCCAGGTCGACGTCCCCGTCGAGGGGCTTGTTCTCGCTGTGCTTCTTCAGTATGCTCAGCCGCTGGCGCTTCTCCGGCAGCCCCACCTCGATCTGGCGGTCGAAGCGGCCGGGCCGCAGCAGCGCCGGGTCCAGCATCTCGATGCGGTTTGTGGCCGCGATGACGATCACGCCGTCACCGGTATAGAATCCGGACATCTCGCTGAGCAGCGCGTTCAGGGTCTGGTCGCGCTCGTCGGAGGAATTGTCGTCCCGGCGCTTGCCCATGGCGTCGATCTCATCGATGAATATCACGCACTTGCCCGCCTTGCGCGCCTTCTTGAACAGCTCCCGCACGCGGCTCGCGCCGACGCCCACGAACTTTTCCACGAAATCCGAGCCGGACAGCGCGAAGAAGGGCACGCCGGCCTCCCCTGCCAGCGCCCGGGCCAGCAGCGTCTTGCCGGTGCCCGGCGGGCCGTAGAGCAGCACGCCCCGGGGCATCCGCGCGCCGTAGCGCACGTATTTGCCCGGGTCCTTCAGGTAATCCCGCAGCTGTCGCAGGCTCTCCAGGGCCTGCTCGTTGGCGGCGACGTCTGAGAAGGTGCATCTCTGCGCCTCATTCCTCCCCACCGCGCCCCGGGCCGTGCCGACGGGCTCCGCTCGGCGTGCCCTGCCCCGCAGCGTCGCCAGGGCGATGAAGAGCGCCAGGGCGACGAATATGAACACCTGCGAAAGCGTCGCGCGGGTGTGGAGCGATCTGTCCAGCGTGAAGGAGAGCAGCGCGGCGGTCAGCCCCGCCGCCAGCGCCAGCGCCGCGAGGATCGATGTCAGCTTCTTCAATTCCATCACTCCGTCCACATGTGTACGTTCAACATACACCACGGACATTGTAACGCCCAGTCGCAGAAGTGTAAACGAACAACTTCTGGCAGCGGTGACTAATTCAGGCGAAGCTGGGAATACTTTGTTTGATCATGCGGTATCGAGGCGATTTGCGATATGAAGCGGAAGATATTGACGGGGATCGGCGCGGCGCTGCTGGTGGCGCTGGGCGCGCTGATCTGGCGGCTGGACATACCCCACTGGAGGCAGCTTGACCTGGCGAAGCTGACCGACATGCCCGGCACCACCACGGTGTACGATGTGAACGGCGTCGCCATCGGGGCGCTGCAGGGCGGCGAAAAGCGCAGCTGGGTCGACCTGGACGACGTGCCGGAGCAGGTCCAGAGCGCCTTCATCGCCGCGGAGGACCTGCGCTTCTACAGCCATCACGGCGTGGATGTCCACCGGCTGCTGGGGGCGCTGTGGCACGACCTGCGCACGCTGAGCTATGCCCAGGGCGGCTCCACCATCACCCAGCAGCTGATCAAGCTGACCCACCTGAGCCAGACCAAGACGCTGTCCCGCAAGGCCCAGGAGATCGTGCTGGCGCTGCGGCTGGAGCGCGTGATGGACAAGCGGCAGATACTGGAGGCCTATCTGAACGCGGTGTACTTCGGCCACGGAGCCTACGGCATCGAGGCAGCATCCAACGTCTATTTCGGCAAGTCGGTCTCCGAGCTGACACTGGCGGAGGGCGCGCTGCTGGCGGGCATCATCAAGTCGCCCAGCAGCTACGCGCCGCACCTGAACGCCGAAAAATCAGTGAACCGCCGCAATATGATACTGCGAACGATGGCGGAGCACGGCATGATCACCCAGTCCCAGCTGGACGCGGCCACCGGCGAGGCGCTGCAACTGGCGCAGGACAGCGGTGACGACGCCCGCTACGCCTGGTACATGGACGCGGTGCTGGACGAAGCCGCACGGGCGTTGAACGTCAGCGCGGACGAGGTGCTCTCCGGGGGCTATGTCATCCGCACGGGCCTGGACACCGGCATGCAGGAGGCGGCACAGGCGCTGTTTGAGGACGCGGAGCGCTTTCCCGACGCCGCGCCGGACGGCACCCCGGCCCAGGCGGCGCTGGTCGCCCTGGACGCGGAGAGCGGCGCGATTCGGGCGCTGGTGGGCGGTCGGAGCTACGACGTGCGGCGGGGGCTGAACCGCGCCACGCAGATGCGCCGCCAGCCGGGCTCCGCCTTCAAGCCGGTGTCCACCTATGCCGCCGCCATCGACGCCTACGGCTACCTGCCCACCTCCGTCGTGGACGACACGCCCCGCAGCTTTGCCGGCGGCTATACCCCGGGCAACGCCGGTGGCGCGAGCTACGGCAGGGTGACGCTGCGGGAGGCGCTGTCCCGGTCCCTGAACATCGCCACGGTGGCGCTGGCGGACAGCATCGGCACCTCCGCCCTGCGCAGCTACGCCCAGCGCTTCGGCCTGCCGCTGGCCCCGGAGGACGCGAACCTCTCCCTGGCGCTGGGCTCGCTGACCTACGGCGTCTCCCCAGCCCAGCTGGGCGCGGCCTACTGCGCGCTGGCCAATGGCGGTGTGAAGGTGGAGCCCCACGCGATACTGACCATCGAGGATGCCGACGGCAGGCTGCTGTACAGCGCGGCGGCGGACAGCCAACGCGCCGTCAGCCCGGAGACGGCCTACATGGTCACGGATATGCTGAAGACCGCCGCGACCGGCGGCAGCGCGAAGGCCCTGTCCGCCTGCGGCATGCCCGTGGCGGGCAAGACGGGCACCGTGTCGGAGGCGGGCGGCGGCACCCGGGACATCTGGACCGTGGCCTACACGCCCCGGCTGGCCGTCAGCGCGTGGATGGGCTTTGACGAGCCCGATGCAGAGCACGCCCTGCCCGCCTCCGCGGGCGGCAGCGGCTATCCGGCGCGGCTGTGCGCCGCGTTCCTCAGTGCTGTCGCCCCACGGTTGGGCGGCGGGGATTTCGCCCGTCCCGCCGGTGTGCGCACCGCGCTGCTGGATGCACTGGCGCTGGAGGACGACAGGACGGTGCTGCTGAGCACGGAGCGCACGCCCGCGCCCTATGTCGCGGCGGAGCTGTTCCACGCCTACGACCTGCCGACGGCCTTCTCCGACCGCTGGGACGCGCCGGTGGCCGTGGAGGATTTCCGTTTGCTGACCGGGCCGGGAGAGGTCCCGGTGCTGGCCTTCACCGCCACGGATGAATCCGCGGAATATGTCCTGACCCGCAGCGTGGACGGCGAGAGCGCGGAGATCGCCGTGCTCGCCGGAAAGCCCGGGCAGGAGCTGCGCTTTGCCGACGCGGAGCACGACCTGTCCCGGCCAGCGGAGTACGTCCTGTTGCCCCGGAACGCGCGGCTGTACGCATCGGGCGAGCTGCTGACCGGGCCGCAGAGCGATGGGGTCGCATACGTTCCCGGCGGCCTGATGAACAAAATAATGGGCGTCGGAGCCGCCGAAGCGACGCCGACGCCCACGGAAGTGGAATCGGAAGAGAATCAGTCCTTGTTCGGTTGACCGGCGAGGGCCAGCTCCCGCTCCGGCGCTTCGGCGGGGGCGAAGACCAGCTTGTCGTCCTCGGCGGCGGCCCGCACGCGATCGCCCAGCCGGATCTTGCCCAGCAGGATCTCCTCGCTGAGGGCGTCCTCCACCATGCGCTGTATGGCCCTGCGCAGCGGGCGCGCCCCGTACTGTATGTCGTAGCCCGCGCGGCTGATCAGGCTCAGCGCGGATTCGTCCACGTCCAGCTCGATGCCGCGCTCGGCCAGCCGCGCGCAGACCTGCTTGAGCAGCAGCCGCGCGATGGCGTCGATCTCCGCCTGCTCCAGTGCGTGGAACACGATGATCTCGTCCACGCGGTTCAGGAACTCCGGCCGGAAGATGTTCTTCACCTCGCCCATGATGTTTTCCTTCATGGCCTCATAGGTGCGCTCGCTGCTCTCCGCGCCGCCGAAGCCCATGCTGCGCTGCCTGCGCAGCGTGTGCGCCCCGGCGTTGCTGGTCATGACGATCACGGTGTTCTTGAAGTCCACCACCCTGCCCTGGCCGTCGGTCAGCCGACCGTCCTCCAGGATCTGCAGCAGTATGTTGAACACGTCCGGATGGGCCTTCTCCACCTCGTCCAGCAGGATCACCGCGTAGGGCTTGCGCCGCACCTTCTCAGTCAGCTGGCCGCCCTCCTCGTGACCCACGTAGCCCGGCGGTGAGCCGATCATGCGGGACACGGAGTGCTTCTCCATGTACTCGGACATGTCGATGCGGATCATGCTGTCCTCGTCGCCGAACAGCGCCTCGGCCAGTGCCTTGCACAGCTCGGTCTTGCCCACGCCGGTGGGCCCCAGGAATATGAAGGAGCCTATGGGCCGATTCGGGTCCTTCAGGCCCGCCCGCGCCCGGCGGATGGCCCGCGCCACGGACTTCACGGCCTCCTCCTGGCCGATCACGCGCTCGTGGAGTATGGCCTCCAGGTTGACCAGCCGCTGGGATTCGCTCTCGGTGATGCGGGAGACGGGGATGCCCGTCCACGCGCCCACGATCTGGGCGACCTCCTCCTCGCCGACGACCTCCACCCTGCTGTTGCGGCTGTGCTCCCAGGCGCTGCGGCGCTGGGCCATCTCGTTCTGTAGCGCCTTCTTGCGGTCCCGCAGGTGGGCGGCCTTCTCGAAGTCCTCCAGGGCCACGGCCTCCTCGGTCTCCTTGTTCAGCGCCTCCAGGCGCTCCTGCTGCTGCTTCATGTCCGGCGGCGCGGTGAAGGCCTTGATGCGCACCCGGGAGGCGGCCTCGTCGATCAGGTCGATGGCCTTGTCCGGCAGGAAGCGGTCGGAGATATAGCGGTCGGACAGGTACACCGCCGCAACGATGGCCTCGTCGGTGATGCGCACGCGGTGGTGCGCCTCGTAGCGGTCCCGAAGCCCCTTGAGTATGGCCACGGCCTCCTCCCGGGTGGGCTCGCCCACGTTCACCGGCTGGAAGCGGCGCTCCAGCGCGGCGTCCTTTTCGATGTGCTTGTGGTATTCGTTCAGCGTGGTCGCGCCGATGCACTGTATCTCGCCCCGGGCCAGCGCGGGCTTTAATATATTGGCGGCGTCGATGGCCCCCTCGGAGGCGCCCGCGCCGCAGATGGTGTGCAGCTCGTCGATGAACAGTATGACGTTGCCCGCCTTCTTGATCTCGCCCATGGCATTCTTCAGGCGCTCCTCGAATTCGCCGCGGTACTTCGCCCCGGCCAGCATGCTGGCCAGGTCCAGCGACACCACCCGCCGGCCCCGCAGGATCTCCGGGATGTTGCCCTCGACGATCAGCTGGGCCAGCCCCTCCACGATGGCGGACTTGCCCACGCCGGGCTCGCCGATCAGCACGGGGTTGTTCTTGCGTCGACGGGAGAGTATCTGCACGATGCGTTCGATCTCGCTCTCGCGGCCCACCACCGGGTCCAGCTCGCCGCCCCGGGCGAGGTTCGTCAGATCGTGGGAGAACTGGTTCAGCACCGGGGTATCGGCGCTCTCGCCCTCCGCCGACGGCGCATCCTCCTCCGCGCCGGTCAATATGCGCAGCAGCTCCTCCCGGGCCTTGGACAGGTCCATGCCCATCTTGATCAGCACATGGGCCGCCACGCACTCGCGCATGCGCATCAGCGCCAGCAATATGTGCTCGGTGCTGACGTAGTTCTGCTTCAGCTCCCGGGCCTCCCGCGCGCTCTGCTCCAGCACGGTCTTGGCCCGGGGCGTATAGACCATCTGCTTGCCCTGCACGCTGTCCTCGCCGGGGCCCGTGATCTGTATGATCTCGTTGCGCACGCCCTCCGGCGTGATGCCCCGAAGCACGCCCGCGGCGCCGCCGGGCTCCGCCAGCACGCCCAGCAGCAGGTGCTCCGGGCCCACGTTGGTGCGCCCCAGCTGCGCCGCCTCCCGCTGCGCGATTTGCAGCGCGCGCTGGCCGCGCTCGGTGAATTTCGCGAAATATGCCATCCGTTTCCTCCCGTTTATGGTTTCGGCGGCGTCACTCCGCCACCAGGTCCTTCAATTCCTCACGCAGTATCTTTGCCCGCAGGATCTCCGCTTCCCGGGGGCTGATCAGCTTGCCCGCGCGCACGCCCAGCGAACCGGGCTGCACGTCCATCATCAGCGTGTCCAGCCCCGGCAGCGGCGCGTGCAGATAGCCCATGCTGGCCGCGTAGCGGATGTCCGAATAGCGGTGCATGAATTCCTTGGCCGTCATCAGCCGCGCATACATCAATTCTCCCCAGGAGCGCATCAGCCTATCCTGCAATTGCAGCATGTCCTTTTTTTCCGCGCTCTCGCGCATGCCGCGCTCGTGCTCCACGATCTGGCTGGTGGCCGCGGAGAGCGCGCGGATCACGTCCTCCTCGCTGCGGCCCAGCGTTGCCTGGTTGGAGAGCTGGTAAAGATTGCCCTGGGCCTCGGTGCCCTCGCCGTAGAGGCCGCGTATGGTCAGGCCCAGCTTGGCGATGGTCTGCATCACCGCGCCCATCTGGCCGCCGCCGGAGATGGCCGGCAGGTGCAATATCACGCTGGCGCGCATGCCGGTGCCGGTGTTTGCGGGGCAGGCGGTCAGAAAGCCCCACTGGTGATCGAAGGCGAAGGGATACCGCGCCTCCAGCGCCTCGTCCAGCTTCAGGGCCATCTCGGCGGAGCGCTCCAGCTGCAGGCCCGGAAGCAGGCCCTGGAAGCGCACGTGGTCCTCCTCGTTCAGCATCACGGTGACGGTGCCCGCGGAGGACACCATGGCCGCCGAGCGGTTCACGAATTTCAAAAGGTCATAGCTGATCAGGTGGTGCTCCACCAGCCGGGAGCGGGCGTCCTCCTCCAGCTCGCTCATGCGCAGCAGCGTGAAGGCCGCGCCGTTCTCGGTCTTGAACACCGCGTCGGCGGTGCGCTCGATGACCTCCTCGGCGTATTCGGGCGTCAGCTTGGGCGAAAAGGGCAGGTCCTCATAGTTGCGGGAGAGCCGGACGCGGCTGGAAATGACCACATCCTGCTCCGGCGCGAGCACATATTCATACATCCCCGTTCGCCTCCTCCCCGTCCTCGGCCTCCAGGCGCTCGTGGGGCCTGACCTTGATGTCGGCCTCCTTGCGCTCCAGCTGGATCGTCAGCGCCCGTATGGCGTCGCGCAGCTTGGCGGCCTGCTCGTACTCCTCGTCGGCAATGGCCCGCTGCAGCTTCTGCTTCAGCCGGTCGATGTTCATGCGGATCGACGTGCCGCTGTGCACGCCTCCGGGCACGCGCCCGGCGTGCTGGGTATTGCCGTGGACCCGCTGCAGCAGCGCGGTCATGGGCGTCTTGAAGGCCTGGTAGCAGTTGGCGCAGCCCAGCATGCCCAGCTTTTGGAATTCCTGGTAGGTCATGCCGCACTGCTCGCACACATAGCCCTCGTACTCCGCGTCCTGTCGGGCCTGCTCCTCGGCGTTTTTGCCCTCCAGTATGCTGTTCAATATGCCCGCGATGTTTGAAAAGTCAATGCCGGGGATCTGCTTTTGATGCTTGGCCATGCAGGTCGGGCAAAGGTTGCGCTCCACGCGATCCCCATTGATAATCGTCATAAGGTGTATCTTTGCGGGCCTGATGCCGCAATCCTCACACATCATCGCGCTTTTCCTCCTCATAATTCTTGAATACCTGCACCAGCATATTCCTGAAAACCGCCGCCCGCAGCACGTCCTTCGCGCTGATGGGCAGCGCCAGGGCGTTCCGGGAAACCGCGGCGCGCATCAGCGCGGCCTCCGCGCCGGTCACCATCCTGCGCTCCAGCAGATTGGAGATGATGGCGTTGGCGGTCTCCTCGTCCAGGGAATTGCCCACGCGGTTCAGCAGCATCTCCAGGAAATTCGGCTCGCCCCGGGACTGCATGCGCACGATGCGCACATAGCCCCCGCCGCCGCGCCGGGATTCGATGATATAGCCGTGGTCCACCGAAAAGCGGGTGGCCAGCACATAGTTGATCTGGGACGGCGCGCAGCCGAAGTGGTGCGCCAGCTCGTTGCGCCGCAATTCGATATGGGCGTCCTCGCGCATCAGCTCCTTGATGAACTGCTCTATGCTGTCGCTGAGTTGTGCCATATAATCACCTTCTATATTGACCATCTTTGACTATTATATAGCATCCCCGGCGGAATTGCAAGAGGAAAATTCAATTCTCCGGCTTCGTTATTCCAGCGCGTCCAGCGCGATATCGCGCATTTCCCGGATCAGCGACCACTCCCGGTGTCCGCCGACCTGCATCATGAACAGCATCAGCACATTGTTGTCGGCGTCCACGCTCATGTAAGGGCCGGTCCAGCCGTCCCAGCCAAACTCGCCGATCGCGCCCCGGCCCGCCTTTGAATTGTCGCGCAGCGCGCGCATAAGGTAGCCGTAGTCATAGCCGACCATGGTGTCCCAGTCCAGCGCGGGCAGCAGCCGGTTCTCCGGCAGGCCGCCCTGGAAGCGGCGGATGGTGTCCTCGGAGAGATAGCGCCTGCCATTCCATACGCCGCGGTTGGCCAGCATGTTCCCGAAGCGGGCGAAGTCGTCGATGGTGGAGATCAGGCCCGCGCCGCCGGATTCAAAGCTCGGCGCGCTCAGGCACAGCGTGAGGCCCAGGTGGCGCTTCTCGTCCACCAGCAGGTGCCCGTCCTCATACTTGTACAGCTTGGTCAGCCGGTCCGTCTTGCCCTCGGGCACGTAAAAGCCGGTGTCCGCCATGCCCAGCGGCCCGAACAGCCGCTGTTGCAGGAATTCCCCGAAGCGCATGCCGCTTACGACCTCCATGATCGCGCCCAGCACGTCCGCGGACAGGCCGTAGCGCCAGCCGCTGCCGGGCTCGAATGCCAGGGGCTGCCTGGCGACGAGTTCGGCCAGCTTGCGCGTCGTGGGACCGCGGCCCGCCATGTTGTCATCGTAGAATGCGTCGAAGCAGCGCTGCATATAGCTGCCCACCGGGTCCGGGTCGGGATAGACCAGCCCGGAGGTCATCGTGAACAGGTTCCAGACCGTGATCTGCCTTTCGCAGGGCACGAGCTTGCCCGACGGGTCGAGGCGATTCATGTGCCGGAATTCGGGCAGGTAGTCCGACACGTTGTCCGTCAGGCGCAGCTTCCCCTCCTCCACCAGCATCATGGCCGCCACGGAGGTCACGGGCTTGGTCATGGAGTAGACCCGGAACAGGCTGTCGCGCCGCAGCGGGATGTTTTTTTTCAGATCGGCCATGCCCTCCACGACGCTGAACACCTCCTGCCCATCCCTGAAGAGGGCGAACAGACCGCCCGGCATGTTTTCCCTGTCGATCTCCCGGCGCAGCAGCGCCCGCATGCTTTCGATGGCCTTTTCTTTCATATTGATCTTTCTTCCTTTGTTCGATATAATCTGAAAAATGACTGTCGCGCATGCACCGTCGCGGCAGTCATATTGCTTTTATTGCTTTGGCAGCCCTTCCAGGAAGGCCGTCACTAGCCGGGCGGAATTGTCCGCCGCCACGGGCAGGAACTTGTAGAATTCCACCTGGTGCTCGCCGTCGGTGCTGTCGGAGATGGCGCGTATGACGGCGCACTTCACGCCGTTGTTGAAGCACACATGCGCAATTGCCCCGGCCTCCATCTCGCAGGCCGCCGCGTCGAACTGCTCGACCAGCTGCTTCTTCTTGGCCCCGTCGCTGATGAACTGGTCGCCGGAGGCGATCTTCGCCGGAATGGCGTTCAGCCCAAGCGCCGACGCGGCCTCGAGTATCGCCTGGGCGGCGTCGGGGTCGCAGGGAAAGGTGTCCCCCTCCAGCTCGTTGAAATAGGCCGGCGGGTCTCCCACGGCGGTGGAGTCGAAGTCGTGCTCCACCACGCCGGTGCCCACGGCGATATCGCCGATGTCCAGCCGCGGTGAGAGGCTCCCGGCGACGCCGGAATTGATGATGAGGTCCGGCGCGTATTTGATGATCATCGTCTGGGTGCACATGGCGGCGTTGACCTTGCCCACGCCGGCCATGGCGATGACGACTTCCTGGCCCGCCAGCTTGCCGGAGACGAACTCCAGCCGCCCGACGCGCTGGGCGCTCCTGTCCACGATGGCGTCCTTCAACTGCCGGGCCTCGATGTCCATCGCGCAAATGATACCGATCATGCTTTTATTCTCCCGTATGTTTATTTGATGAGCAGCGCCACGGCCTGGGCGGAGATGCCCACGCACTCGCCCTCAAAGCCCATGCGCTCCGTGGTGGTGGCCTTGACGTTGACCCGCTCCAGTGCGACGCCCAGCCCCGCGGCGATACTGTCCCGCATCTGTGGGATGTAGGGTGCCAGCTTCGGGCGCTGGGCCACGATGGTCACGTCCGCGTTGCCCACGCGATAGCCCAGGCCCCGCAGCTTCTCCATCACCGCCTCCAGCAGCTTCATGGAGCTGATACCCTTGTAGGCCGGGTCGCTGTCGGGAAAGTGCTTTCCGATGTCTCCGAGCCCCGCGGCGCCCAGCAGCGCGTCCATCAGCGCATGCACGGCCACGTCCGCGTCGGAATGGCCGTCCAGGCCCCGGTCGTGGGGAACCTCCACGCCGCAGAGTATCAGCCTTCTGCCCTCCGCGAGCCTGTGGGCGTCGTAGCCCTGGCCCACGCGGATATCGGGCAGCCGCGTCCCTTGCAGCGCCTCAAAATCCGCCTTCGTGGTCAATTTTTTGTTCTCCTCCGCGCCCTCCGCCGTCACCAGGCGCACATTTCCATAATAGTGTTCAAACAGCATGGCGTCGTCCGTCACAGCCAGGTCCTCCTCCTGCGCGCGGCGGTGGGCCTCCAATATGCGCCTGTAGTCGAAGGTCTGGGGCGTCTGGACCGCACGCAGCGCGGCGCGGTCCGGGGACAGCACCCGCCCGTCGGGGGTCAGCTGCTTGATGGTGTCCACCACCGGCGTGCAGATCACGCCGCTGCCGAACGCGCGCGCCGATTCCAGCGTGGCGTCGATCACCGCGCCGGTGACAAAGGGGCGGGCGGCGTCGTGGATCGCCACGATCTGGGCATCCTCCGGCAGCGCCATGAGGCCGTTGTACACGGAATCCCGCCGGGTCGCGCCGCCTCTGGCCGTGCGCTTCACCAGCGGAAAGGGCCCCTCCCGGCGGGCGAGCTCAGCAAAGCGGCCCTCGTCCTCCGGAGAGAGCACCAGCGCGACGCCGTCGAAGCGGCCGCAGCGCTCAAAGGCGTCCAGGCAGTGGGCCAGCACGGTGCGGCCCTCCAGCGGCTGGAACACCTTGTTCTGCCCGAGCCCCGCCCGGGTGCCGCGCCCGGCGGCCACGATCACGGCCCAGCAGCTCATGCCCTGGCGCGGTACATGTCCGCCGCGTCCTGCTTCGCCGCGTGCTCGGCGATGGAGAGTATCTCGTACTCGCTGTACTTGTCGCCGAAGCGTATGCCCAGGATATCGCCCACCTTCACGTCGGTGCCGGGCTTGCCCTCCTTGCCGTTGACGGTGACGTGGCCCGTGGAGCAGGCGTCGTTGGCGACGCTGCGGCGCTTGATGATCCGCGATATCTTCAGGAACTTGTCCAGGCGAATGGACGTGGGCGCGGTGCGCTCCACGGGCTTCTTCGCCTCCATGGCCTTCCTGCTCATAGCATTATCCTCCGCAATGATCTACTCAAACAACAGGGCACTCCCGGATAGGAAGCGCCCTGTAATGAATTTGCCGGACAGAATCAGAACTGATCCTTGAAGCCCTTGCCGGCCTTGAAGGACGGGGACTTCTTGGCGGGAATCTCGATGGTCTCGCCGGTGGAGGGCTTGCGGCCGGTGCGCGCGGCGCGCTCCTTCACCTCAAAGGTGCCAAAGCCCATCAGCTGGACCTTGTCGCCGGCCTTGAGGGCCTCGGTGATGGTGTCGGTGAAAGCGTTCAGCGCGGCCTCGGCCTGCTTCTTGCTCAGCTCGGATTTCTCTGCCATCTTGGCAATCAGAGTTGCCTTGTTCATGAAAATACACCTCCAGATATTGTAAGCACATTGAGCACAACAAAAAACGTATTATTGAGCACAATATTATTCATATTCGCGCCTGCCTGCGCGTTTTCCTGCCAAACTGAGCCTCTCATAACAATTTTACTAAATCCCAATAATAACTCAATGTTTGAGGCGTCAGATGCCCGAAATCGCCGCCATTTTCGGCGATTTCGCGCTCCGCGGCGTCGAATCGGGCGATGAAGCGGTTCACCGCGCCGCTCAGCGCGATCTCCGGGTCCAGCTTCAACAGCCGCGCGACGCCCGCAAGCCCCATCAGCGCGTCACCCAGGCGCGCCTCCGCGTCCTCGCCCTCCGCGAGGGAGGCCGTCAGCTTTGCGCACCGTTCGGCCAGCGCGGCGGCGTCGGCATCGCAAAGGCCGACCTCCGCGCTGCGCTTGAGCACTTTTACGGCCCGCAGCAGCGCAGGCAGCGCGCGGGTCACGCCGCGCAACACCTCGGCATGGCTGCTCTGGCCGCGCTCGGCCATCTTGTTGCGGCTCCACAGCTCCGAGACCGCCTCCGCGTCGGCCACGTGGTCGTCGCCGAAGATGTGGGTGTGGCGGTGGATCATCTTTTCGCAGATGGCGGTGGTGACGTCGCCGATGTCGAATTCGCCGTGCCGCCGCGCCAGCTCCGAATGGATGGCCACCTGGAGCAGCACGTCCCCCAGCTCGTCGTACAGGTGATCCGTGTCGCCCTCGTCGATGGCGTCGATCACCTCATAGGCCTCCTCCAGCATGCAGGTGCGCAGCGACTCATGGGTCTGCGCCCGGTCCCAGGGACAGCCGCCCGGGCCGCACAGCCGGCGCATGATCTCGTTCAGGTGCTCGAAGTCATAGCGCTCCAGCGCCGTGACCGAGCGCTCCGCCGGGATCAGCGCGCAGGTGCGGTGGTCGTAGCGCTCGGCCCGGTCCAGCTCGTAGAGCGGCATCGGCACCGGTGCGTCGTCCCCGTTCATCAGCCATATGACACTCTCCTCCGGATAGACCTCCATCAAGCGCAGCTTGACCTCCGCGGCCAGCTCCCGGCTGTCCAGCTCCCGGATCAGGCAATTCTCCCGGGGCGTGAGGTGGAAATCCTCCCAGTCGGAGGCCTCCACCGCGCGGGTCTCGCCCCTGAGATGGGCCAGCAGCGCCCCCTCCGCGGGCGGCCCCGGGATGACGCGGGCGCGCTCCCCCGCCGCCTCGACGATCAGCGGCACGCTGCGGTCCCGTATGTCGAACACGCCGTAGGCCACGTCGACGGTCTCCGCTGCCCGGAGCACCGCGTCCGCCGCCGCGCGGGCGTGCTCGTCGAAGTCCTCGCAGGCCTCATAGAGCGCGTCCAGCGATTCGAAGGGTATGCCCTTCTCCCGCAGCCAGTCCGCGCAGCCGCAGCGCTCCGTGTGCAGCAGCACCTTCGCGCCGCCTTCAAGTATCTCCGCCGCCTCCAGCGTCAGCTGGCCCCTGGTCCAGCCCGTGCCGATGATCGCTATGCTGCCCATGGGCGGCACACCTCCCGCGTATGGATTCACGGGAGGTATTATAGCACAGCTTACCGCCGCATTTCAAGCGCGCTATTGCTCCATCTGCCTGCCGATGATGTTGGCGGTGGTCTCGGCCACCTTGTGGTCGATGTCCGTCATTTGAAGCCCGGATTCCCGGCTGAGCAGCATCAGCCCGCCGATGATCTCCCCGTCCGCCAGGATCGGCGCGATGATCTGGGCGGAATAGGCCTCGGGCCGGTCGTCCGCGGTCACGGGGATCATCTTCGCCCCGGCGGACAGGTTCAGAAGCGTCAGCTGGCGGCCCTGCAATATCTGGTCCGCCTCCGGGCTCAGCGCCTTTTCGACGTACTCCCGCTTCGCCGCGCCGGAGCTGGACACGATGGCGTCCCGGTCGCTGATCAGCGCCACGTGGCCCAGCGTGCGGTACAGGGAATCGGTGTAATCCTTCGCGATGGACGCGATCTCGCCGATGGGAGAATACTTCTTCAGCACGACCTCCCCGTCGTGGTCCGTGAATATCTCCAGTGGGTCGCCTTCCCTGATTCTAAGCGTTCTGCGGATTTCCTTCGGTATAACTACGCGCCCCAATTCATCGATCCGCCGTACAATGCCTGTCGCTCGCATAAAAAACGCCTCCGATTGCTCAAACTGGCTGAAGCAGTCGGGCTTGTTCATCGATCTGCTTTCAGCGGCACATACTTCAAGTCGTGTGCGTAGTTTGCGCGAATCGGGGCGTTTTATGCGCGGCGGGCCGTCAACCGGCTGCGCGTTGCGGCTACTTCTTCCCCCAGCCCGGGAACTCGGCGACAGCGGTCTCGCAGTTCCAGCTGTAGCGCTCGTCGGCCTTCATCTTTTTCAGCGCCGCGGTGGCGGTGGGCTTGTCCTTGAAGAGCAAGACCTCGCAATCCCTTCCCACGATCCAGCCCACCACGCCGTTACTGGTGATTCTGATTCCAAACAATGCATTATCCTCACATTCGCAGAATAGAGCTGCCGCGGTTGAACGGCAGCTTTTCCATTCTACGCCTGTGAGGATAAAATGTCCAGTGACTATACAAATTTTACATCCTGCACACGAGCCAGAACACAACGCATACGATCGCGGTCCCGGCGATCATGGCCCCATAGGATATCGGCCACCTGCCGCCCTTGTTGAAGCCGTAGAAATCCTCCCAGCGCCTGTCCTCGGGCGCGAACACGACCTTGTAGAGGTACAGCATCCCATACAGCAGCACCGGCAGCAGTCCCGTCATGGCGGTCCCGAAGGCCAGCTCCCGCTTCTCCAGCAGGCAGAAGGACAGTATCGCCAGCAGCGGCCCGATCAGGTGCATGTAGAGATTGTCGCCACTGAGAAGATCCCTGTATCCGCCCACGGAGGGACCCAGGAACAGAAATACCGTCAATAGCGTCACCGTGACCGACACGGTCCCCAGATATTTCACCAAGAGTACGAAACTTGGCACAGCGCCCCCGAGCTGGCTGACCGCCATCATCAGCGCCGCGGTGGCGCACAGGGCGTTGGAGAGGACCGTGAAGAAGCGAAACGCCTTCAGCCCCGGCCTGATCTGCCAGGTCCCATCTTTGCGGAAACAGAATATGAGTATGATGAGCGTGGTCACGAATATGATGGCGTTGATGATTATAGAAGCTGTTCTCATTCCACCGCATCCTTTGGATCTGCCGGGCCTTCAAAGGGGTCAGGACGACCGACCTCGAGCCGGCCTGTCGCATGTCGTCACCGATATTATAATACACATGGGGCCGTCGTGGCAAGCGCCCCACGATGACAAATTGTACGCCCGGGGCGACATTTCGGCGGTTTTCCATTGCACCGCGCCGCGACCCGTGCTAGGATATGTCCATCAGCCGGAGAGCGGCTGACAAACGATCGAAAGCGTCGAAAGGAGGACGTTGTAATGCTGTTTTGGATTATCATTGCATGGCTCGCCTGGTCCCTTTGCCGTCCGCGGTACGGCGGCATGTTCTGGCCCATGGGCCATTGGTATCGCCGTCCTCCCATGGACCGGCGCGACCCCTGGATGGGCGGCTTCGGTCGGCCTCCGATGGGCGGCTTCCACCGTCCCCCGATGGGTGGCTTTGGCGGAGGATTCGGCGGCGGCTTTGGCGGCGGCGGTCGCACCATGGGTGGCGGCGCCGGCCGGGGCCGGAGGTAATGCAGGGGCTGTCTGAGATAAATACTATAACCGTCGCAGGGACGCCGTGTATGGCGTCCCTGCGATCATGATTTCAATCCCTCATAAAAGGCCACGGCATTGCGGATCTCCGCCTCGGTCGGATGGCCCTTGGCGATGCCGCCGAGGAGCTTGAACGGGCCGAACGTGTCATAGCCCTGGCATCGGTATTCTCCGATCTCCCGGCAGCGCCTTGCACTCGCGGCCTCCCGGATGTCCTTCAGGAAGTTGCCGCCGGGCGCGCCGTGGGTGTAGATGAAGAACACGTCCTTCCCTTCCGGCAGGCGCGCCTGCGCAAAGGCGATGACCTGCCTGGCAAACGCGCTGTAGTAGATGCCGGAGGCGAACCCGATGCGGTCATAACCGGACAGGTCCGCGTCAGGCTGCTCCGTCACGTCGATGAGCGTCACGGGATGCTTTGCGGCGATGGCGTCCAGCAGCTTTTTTGTGTTGCCGTGGTGCTTGGAATAGTATACGATGGCGGTTTTCATGCGCACCCCTCCTGTCGCTGTCCGATACTATTATATCTCATGATCGCGCCTTTGTCTATATAAAAGGTCATATTCTCCGCGGCGCACGCCTCATGCCCCGTTCACGTTGCGGATGTATTCCTCCGCGGAGATCATGGGGGTCTCCAGCGCCGCCACCGTTTCGACGGAAAGGCGCAGGGATGCCGCGTATTCCGCGCCGGCTTCCTCAAAGCGCGCCAGCAGCGGCTCGGCCACGACGGCCGCGGCCGGCACGTTCAGCATGGGGGTCTCGGGCACGCAGATCATCTCCGGATCGCCAAAGCAGGTTTTGCACATCTGCTTGAGCCCGTCAAAATTGCCTTCCCAATGGGGAAAGCCGCAGCCGCAGATCACCACCGTATGGATGCGGGAGAAGTCCACCAGCGCCTCGTGCCGCACGGTGCCGTCGGGCTGCTGCACCATCTTCATTTTGACCAGCGGGATCGTGCGGTCGAGCACCGCTTTCAGGTGGGAGGGCATGCCGTAGCAGTACAGCGGAAAGCTCCAGATGATGACGTCGGCGTCCCGGTATGCGTCCAGTATGCCGTTCTGGTCGTCCGGGATCACGCAGTGCCCGTCTCCCCGCTGCCAGCAGCCGAAACATCCCCTGCAAGGCGCCACCTTTTTATCGATGACGTTGACGATCTGCACCTCATGCTGCCCGTCCCGGTTCATGCCCTTCATGAAGGCGTCCGTCAGCCGGAAGGTGTCGCTCTTCTTCTTGGGACTTCCGTTCAATACCAGTATCTTCATGACTATACACAGCCTTTCTGCGAAAGGCACCGAAGGGGTTATGAAACGGTGCGCAATCGCGGGTCGATATTGTCTGCTATACTGTAACTGTAGGGTCAGCA
>ONHI01000172.1 GCA_900317565.1 uncultured Eubacteriales bacterium | reverse complement strand
CTTGTACAGCGTATTGGAATACTTGTAGATCCGCGCGATGTCGCATTTGCGGATTTCCCCGGGATACAGGTTGGCGTCCGGCACGAACAGCGTCGCCGCGGACACTTCGGCGCCGCTGTAATACAGCTGCACCTCGTTGATCAGGTCGATCAGCGCAGTGTCCTGGATGTACGCGGCGAGGTTTTCCTCCGTCACGCTTTCCGGCGCGAGCGGGCCGCCCTCCAGAACGCCGATCCCCTTCTCCGCGTCCTCCCGGGCCTGCATGTCGTACCGGGCCAGCCGCTCCATCATCCCGGGATCGGCCTCATAATCGCCGATCATGACGCTCTGCGCCGTCTTCTCCTTCACCCTCCAGCCGGTTTCGGCCCTTTCCAGGGTCAGGTCGATCACCGACATGGTCTGGGCCTGGTTCTTGTTCTGCACCACCAGCGCGCCGTTGATCTCCATGGAGGGGATCAGAATGTGCTCGTGGGCGGACACCATCACGTCAAACTCCGGGCAGGCGTTCAGGATATCGGTCACGCCCGAATTGGGCAGGCCATACTCGTTGTTGATCCCCATGTGGAACACGCCGACGAGCACGTCATACTGTCCCCGGATGCCGTCGATGATCCGGCGCGTCTCCTCAAGCGGGTCGGTCACCGCGCATCCCGCCAGATTGGCAGCGTCCCACCGCACGATGTTCGGGGTCACCATGCCGATCACGGCGACGCGCACGCCGTCGCGCTCCAGGATCGCCCAGCCGTTGGCGATCGGCGCTCCGTTCCGGTCGTACACATTGCCGGTGAGCGCCTTGCAGCGCAGGTCCCCGATCGTCTTTTTCACGGTGTCCAGGCCGTAGTTGTACTCGTGATTGCCCGTCACCCACACGTCGTAGCCGATCGCGTTGATGGCCTGGACCATTGGGTGCACCTCCGCACCGCCGATGAAGAGATCCGCCGAATTGTCCTGGAGGGTGTCCCCGGCGTCCACCAGGATCGTCCGTTCGTCCCGATACTGCGCGATGGCCGTCGACAGCTGCGCCATGCTCCCGGAGAAACTCGCCTCGTTCAGCGCGTAATCCCAGGGGCAGAACTTTCCGTGCAGGTCGCTGGTCGCGAGGATGCGCAGCGTCTTTGTCTGCGGCGCTTCTCCCGCCGCGGGCAGGATGTGGATCGCCGCGACGAGCGCGGCAGCCAGTATGGCCGCCAGGAATTTCTTCATATCAAACACCTCTGTTTCCCATGTTACCGTCAACCTGCGCGCCGTGTCAATACCTTATACCAAACTCAATCAAAAATTGGAGCTGTGCGGGGCGGGTTTTTCGTCCTGCCCAAGCAGAGCGGGGGGAGGCGACGCAGCGCATCGTTGACCGATGACGGTCGCGATATGGTCTGGACAGCATTGCCCCGTCAAAGGCCGCCATGACATTCGCCTCCCCGAAAGCCGGTCCCTCTGCGCAGACAAAGGCGCAAGGGCGTGCGCGGGAAAATCCCGTCGGCACGCCCTTGCGCCGCTGTATTGTCAGCATTGTATTATGACGCTTTGAGTTTGTCAAGAGGAACGGCGACGGTGCGAACCATATAACCGTCGGCCCCTTCGGCCCTCGTCACGATCCCTTCCCGTCGTAGCGCCACCCGTGCTCGCCATGATAGATCATGAGCCTGGTCATGCCGCCGTCGACACAGATGTTCTCGCCGGTAATGAAGCCGGCCCGGTCCGAGCACAGGAACAGCGCCAGCTCCGCGATGTCCTCCGGCCTGCCGACCCGCCCCACCGGCTGCTGGGCGGCGTCCGCGCCGGAGATATCGCTGTCCGCGGTATCGATCCATCCGGGAGAGATGCTGTTGACCCGCGCCTTCCCGGCCAGGCTGACCGCCAGCGCGTGGGTCAGCGCCGCGACGCCGCCCTTGGCGGCGGTGTAGCTCTCCGTCTGCGGCTGGCTCATCCGGTCCCGGGAGGAGGCGATATTGATGACGGAGGCCCCGGCGGCAAAGCGGGGCGCGAGCAGCTTCGTGAGGTAGAAGGGCGCGGTCACGCCGACGGCGAGGGCCCGGGAAAAATCCTCCCAGGTGCAATCGTCGATGCCCTTCATCAGCGGCAGGGCGTTGTTGACCAGAACATCCACATGGCCGCTCTCCCGGATCACATGCGCCGCAAAGCGCTCCAGCGTCTCCGGGTCGCCCACGTCGCCCACAAACCAGTCGCCGGGCCGCAGGTCGATGACGTGCACCGCGGCGCCCTCCCGGAGGAAGGCCTTGGCGATGGCCCTGCCGATCCCCTGCGCGCCGCCGGTGACGACGGCGACCTTGTTCTCAAACATCCCGCTCATGATTTCAATCCCTCCCGGGAGGTCACTCCATCGCCGAAGCGCCCGCCGCGACAAGGCGCCTGATGCCCTCCCAGTCGCAGCACCTCGCGTAATTCCCGTTCGGGAACGCGCAGTCCCGGTTCCAGGGCCGGTCAAAGACCAGCACCCGCAGATCCGGAAGATGGTCAAAGCATTTGAACGCCCGGGGCGAATCCTCCACGGCGAAATCGAATGTCATCCTGGCGTAGTCCTCCGGTTCAAGGCTGAAATCGCTGCCCTTGATGAAGCTGTCCCGGCCATACTTGTTGAGGCAGTACAGCCTGGCCCTCTGAAGTCCGTGGGCGTCAAGCCATTTGCGGGAGGATTCATAGGCGCTGAAAGGGCGGCCCGTGATGATCGACACCTCGTGACCGCAGTCTATCCATTCGTTGATGACGGCAGAGGCTCCCGGCGTCTCCTCGAATGACAGGAGCATTTCCGGCTCGTGCCCCCGGATCATCAGCCGCTCGAACTGCCCGTCATCCAGGTCGAAGGATCTGTCCAGCTCAAAGAACCGCATATGCTCGTAGGGCACGTCCCTGCCGAACAGTTCCGCAGCCAGCCTTGAGAACGCCCTTCCGGTCTCGCAGAGGCAGTCGTCAAAATCAACATAGATGCGCATGGTGATGTCCTTCATCCTTGAAGTACCGGGCTGCAGCTCCGGCCTGTTGGAATCATTATACCAGCGCCAGGCCGGAATTGCAATGCGTTGGGCGGCTACTGCTGTTTCAGCCCGTTCACCCAGGCAAGCAGCTCGTCCCCGGAGATGCCGCCGTCATGGCGCGCGCCCTCGAGCCAGTTGCCGGTGCCGGCCAGCGCCGCCAGGTCGTCGCCGCTGCGGCCGATGCCGCTGCTGCCCGAAGTGCAGAAGGGGATCACGGTCATGCCGGTGAAATCGTGGCTCTCCACGAAGGTGCACAGTATGCGCGGCTCCTCGCCCCACCAGATGGGATAGCCGATGAAGACGGTGCTGTAGCCGGTCAGGTCAATATCCTCCCCGCCGATCTCCGGGCGGGTGTCGGGGTGGTTCTGCTCGGAGGAGGCGCGGGTGGAGCGGTCGTTGTAGTTCAGGTCCTCCTCGGTGTAGGGGATTGCCGGGACGATCTCATACAGGTCCGCGCCGGTCACGTTCGCCAGCTTCTCCGCCACGCCCTTTGTCGTGCCGGTGCAGGAGAAGTAGATCACCAGCGTGTCGCTCTCGGCCAGCGCGCTCACGCCCAGCAGCATGCAAAGAACCATCAAAAACGCGATTGCCTTTTTCATTTGAAATACCTCCATTACGCCAATTTGTTGTAGCCCTCGTCCGACACGGCCTCCAGCCACTCGTTGCGCGTCTCCTCGCCGGCCACCTCGATGGCCAGGTGGGAAAACCACGAATCCGGCGCCGCGCCGTGCCAGTGCTTGACCCCGGCGGGGATGTTGACCACCGTGCCCGGCGTCATTGCCACGGCCTCCTTGCCCCACTCCTGATAGTAGCCCCTGCCGCCGACGCAGATCAGCATCTGTCCGCCGCCCTGCTTCGCGTGGTGGATGTGCCAGTTGTTGCGGCAGCCGGGCTCAAAGGTCACGTTGAACACCGGCACCTGCTCGGCGGACACCGGCGCGAGGTAGCTCTGCCCCATGAAGAACTGCCCGTAGGGGTTTATCTCGCCGATGGGGAACATGATCTCGCTCTGGAACCTGTCCTTCTCCGTCTGCGCCGGGGCCTCTTCGCTCCAGACCTCCTTCGCCAGCCGGAACACCGCCCAGCCCTTGGGCCAGCCCACGTACATCGTGGCATGGGTGATGATGTCGGCGATCTCCGCCTTCGTCACGCCGTGGGCCTTGGCGTTCTGCAGGTGATAGGTCAGCGA
>ONHI01000017.1 GCA_900317565.1 uncultured Eubacteriales bacterium | reverse complement strand
GCGGTTGGCGGTGGCGTTGGTGGGATCGGGCTGCAGCAGCGGCCGCTTGTTGTCGTCCAGCAGGTTGTCCATCTCGTTGTAGCCGCTCTGGTTGGTGATGATCGTGGCCACCGCGGAGATGGCGGGATCCAGGTCCACGTTCAGCGCCTTCTTGATGCCCTTCAGCGGGTCGGCGCTGATGTCCACGGCGGTCAGCGCCTGCAGCAGCGCCGCCAGCAGGCCGTTCTCGGTGATCACCAGCTTCTTGGCGAACCACCTGGACAGGTAGGCGAACAGGTTGGCCACGTTGTCGGTCATCAGCTCATTGGACACGGGCAGATACAGCGCGTACTTGCTGGTGCTGTAGGGCACCTTGGCGAACTTCGGCTGCTCGCCGGTCTGGATCTGGCCCATCTCATTCACGGGCAGCAGGCCCTGGGTGGGCGCGGTGTCGGTCACGCGCCAGCCGGTGGGCGCGGTCACCTGCTCCTGGCCGAAGAACTGGGAAAGCGGGTTCAGCGTCCGCACCTGCTCCATGATCTGGTTCTGCACGTCCTCCGGCACCAGGAAGCCGCCGTCGCTGCCGGTGGGCGTGCCGCCGCCCTCGGTCAGCGCGTCGTAGAGGATGCGCACGTGCTCATTGCCGACGCCGCGCTTGCGGGTGATGCCGTTCTGCACGGCGTAGGCGAAGGCCCGGGCGTACTCGTTGCTGCGCAGGATCTCCCTGCGCCGGTCGGTGTAGGCGTCGTCGGCGCCGCCAGCGGCGGGCAGGCTGCCGCGCTGGCGGCCCTCCTCGGCCTCCAGGTCGTCCCGCATGATCTGCAGGCGCGCGCTCATGCGGCGGGTCTGCTCCATGGCCGCCTCGATCTCCTGGGCGGTGGCCGCGTCGTTTTCCGCCAGAGCGCGGTTGCTGGCGCGCTGCTGGTCCAGCTCGTTCTGCGCGTTGCGGATGCGCTCGCGCAATTCGGTCAAATTCCTGGGCATGATATTTACCTCCCCTAAAATATTCAAATGGACAGCAGCTGCAATTTCAGCCGCTGGTTGGCATTGGTCGCCGCGGCGGCCATCGCCAGGAAATCCGCGGTGTCCTTCACCTCGGTGAGCTGCTTCCTGGCCTCGTCCGTCCGGATCTGCGCCTTCAGGCTCATGTGGTTGGCGCTGGCAAGGATTTCCTCGTCCCGCAGCCTCTGCCGCAGGGCGGCGAGCTGCCGGTGCCCGGAATAGGCCACCGCAGGCAGCGCGCGGCTGCCGCGCAGGGCGGCGACCATGCGCGCGTGCAGCTGCCGGGCATCGCGCCCGTCCTCGTCGGGGTCCTCTTCGGGATCCTCCTCCGGTTCCTCAGGCTCTTCCGGATCTGCGCCGATGTAGCCGTCCGCAAAGCCCAGCTCGATGCAGGTCCGGGCACTCATCCAGGTCTCGTCCTCCATCAGCTGCTCGATCCTGCCGTCCCGCAGGCCGGTCTTCAGCCGGTATGCGTCCCGGATGCCCCTGTCGATCTCGTCCAGCACCGCCGCCTCGTGCGCCATCTCGTGCTTGTTCCCCCAGGCGATGGAGCTTGCGTTGTGGATCATCATGTAAGCGGTCGGGGCCATCCGCACGGTGGTCCCCGCCATGGCCACGATGGACGCCGCGCTGGCGGCGATCCCCTCGATCTTCACGGTCACGCGGCCCTTGTGCTCCATCAGCATGGTGTAGATCATGCTGGCCGCGATCACGTCGCCGCCGGGGCTGTTGATGTACACCTCGATGTCGCCGGGGTGGGCCTCCAGCTCCTGGCGGAAGTAATCCGGCGTCACCTCGTCCCCCCACCAGGTCTCGGTGTCGATGGGTCCCTCCAGCCGCAGCACCGCCGGCGCGCCCTCGGGCGTCTCGTCATAATTCCAGAAGTGCCTGACAGAGGGGTTCCTGTTTTTCGGCATATTTTCTCACATCCTCACTTGTTTTGTACGGTGCCCTTGATGGCTTCGCTCAGCGGCACCAGGTCGCGGCTGATCAGCAGCGTGTCGCCCGCGGGATCGTCGGGCAGGTGGTCCTGCCGACGGACCTCATTGGGCCGCAGCCAGCCGGAGCGGATCGCCATCTGGTTGCGGTTGGCCATGGTCAGCGTGTCGGTGCGCCAGAGGTTCACCAGGTCGAAGCGGAAGCTGTAGCCCTGCTTCAGCATGTCCCAGGTCAGCAGCTTGCTGTTCAGCTCCTCCTCCCACTGTTCGATGATCGGGTTAATGGTCATCTGCAGGTATTCCAACATGCTCTGCTCCGCCGTGGCGTAGCTGGTGTCCGAATAATCACCCAGCATGTGGGGCGGTATGTTGTACACCGTGGCCACGCGGTTGCGGGTCACCCGCTCCACGTTCAGCACGTTGGCGTCCACCGCCGGCTGCTGCATCGTGGTTGCGGTGATGCCGCCCTCCAGCACGATCACCTTGCCGCCGCTCTCGGCGTAGGTGGCCAGGAACTGCTTGATCAGCTTTTTCTTCTTGTCGTCGGACAGGCCGGTCCCGGGCACGTTCAGGATCACCGCGCTGCTGACGCCCTCCAGTTGCTTGACGCTGAAGCGCTTGATGTCCGCGTCGTAGTCCAGCGTGCCCCGCAGCACGTCGATGGGGCGGATCCCCCGCTCGCCGTTGGCGCTCATGTGCTTGAGCACGATCATGCTGCTGTGGTGCACCCAGCCCACCATGCCGTCCTCGAAGGCCACCCGGTACCACATCTCCCGGGTCTCCATCTCCCGCATGGGCTGCACCCGCGTGGGGTCGATCACATCCAGCCGCACCGTGCGCCCGGCCTCGTCCGGCACCATCAGCGCGTAGGCGTTGCCCTCGTTGTTCCGGTTTGCCTCCATGGTCTGCCGAAAGGTGAAGGCCGTCATGCAGGGGCTGGGCCGGTAGGCCAGCAGGTATTCCAGCGGATGGTCCACCATGATCTCCCGGTCCCTGTAAAGGTGGATCGGCAGGCTGGCGATGGTGTTGCTGATCCTGCTCACCGCCGCGTAGATGGCCTCGCTGTTGGTCATTGTGTAATCGGCCCTGGTCCGCCACACGCCGCGTAGGCTGTGCCCGTTCACCTCGGGCTCGTCCCTCGCCCTGGCCAGCCGCCTGGCCTGGCGGTGCGCTCTGATGCTGGAAATGATTCCCATGCTGCTATCCCTCCCCACGGTCTCCGCTCTCTGTTTCCGCTTGCCTAATAATCCCCGCCCCCGACGCTCTGCACGAACACCTGCGCGGTCAGGTTCGCCTCAATGCGCGTCAGATTGTCGGGCACGATCTGGATCTCGTGCCAGGTCCCCCGCCGGATCCTGCCATTTCCGTCCTTGCTCAGCCACTGGGCAACGTCGATCTCCCTTTTGGTGATCTCCTCCGCCGGCACCTCCGCGCCGTCCACCCGGATGGTCACGCTCTTGGCCCGCCCGCCCTCATAGATGCCGTACTGTATGGCGTGGGTGTGGTCCTGCAGCGTGATCGTGTGGGTGTGGCTGGGGATGCTCACGCTGTGGCTGTGCCCCGGGATGCGCACGTTGTGGCCGTGGGCCGGGATGTCCAGGCTCAGGCTGGGGATCGTGAAGCTGGCGATGTCGTGGAAATGATCCATCCCGTGGCTGTGGGAGGGGATCGTGTGGCTGTGCGCCGGCTCGTCGTCGGTGTTGGGCCGCAGCCCGGTGGCGTCCCGCGCCCCGCCGGTGGTCAGCGCCACGCTGTCGGTGGTCGCCGTGGCGTCGCCGGTGTCCGGCCGCAGCTCGCTGCCGCTCCTGGCCCCGCCGGTTGTCAGCGACGTGCTCCCCGTCTCGGTCATCAGCGTGCCGCTGCCATCCTTCGCCCCGTAGGTGGAGCCCTCCGTGTTGCCCGTGTACGCCGTGTTCAGCTCGCTGCCCCAGGCGGTGATCGCGCCGCCGGTGGCCAGGCTCACGCTGTCGGTGTCGCTGGTGGCGTCCCCGGTGTTGCTGCTGTTCTGCCCGGTGTAGCCGCTCACGGTCACGCTCAGATCCGCGTACTCATCCACGCCGCCGGTCTTGGTGGTGCTGCTGTTCAGCGTGTGCTGGTGGCCCCAGGCCACGTCCGTGGTCCCCGAAAAGTGGTGCTGGTGGTTGGCCAGGTCGTGGTGATGGCTGTTAACCGTGTGGCTGTGGCTGCTGATGTTGTGGTGATGGGTCATCGAATATTCGTGGCTGTGCGCCACCACGTCGTGGCTGTGCCCCATGCTGTGGCTGTGGGCCGCGATGGTGTGGGTGTGCCCCATCCCGTGGTGGTGCTCGTTCACCGTGTGGCCATGGGCCGCGATGGTGTGGGTGTGCCCCATCCCGTGGTGATGCTCCCCGGCGCTGCCGGTGCTCAGCCCCGTCGCGCTCTCGGTGCGCGTCATCGCGTTGGCGTTCTCGGTGTCCCGCGCCCCGAAGGTCCATCCGATCAGGTCCGTCCGGCTGTCCTGCGTCCGGGCGATCACCCGCTGCGCCTCGGTGATCGTGCAGTTCCCGCCGCTCTCGCTGGCGTAGGTCACCGTGTCGCTGGTGCTGGTGGTCTGGGTGCTGCTGCCGCCGCTGTCGCTGGTTTTCACGCTGCCGCCGCCGGCCTCCGCGCCGGTGCTGTAGGCCCGGAAGGCCGCGATCTGCCAGCTCAGCAGCATCCTGTTGATGCGCACCGTCCCCTCCGGGATGTACACCCGGAATTTCGCCGGGTGCTCCGGGTCGGCGTTGTCCGCGAAGGGTATCGCAAATACGTTGGTGGCCCCCTGGCTGTACAGCTCGCCGATGCTCACCCGGTCCGCCAGCGTGTTGATGGCGTCCGCCGCGTCCCGGGTCGCATTGGCGATGGTGATCTCGATGTCCCCGGGATCCCCGCCCACGTTCCGCTTGCTGACGGTCACGATCCTGGCGTTGAAGTCGATGCCGTGCTCGTGGTCCATCACCCGCACCAGCTTCCCGGGCATGTAATTGTCCCAGCTGTAGCCCGTCAGCCGGTACAGGTCGATGGCCCTGGCCGTGTAGCTGATGTAGGGGTTCTTGTAGGCCTCCAGCACCTGCCGGGCCCGCGCCTTCAGCATCGCCGCGTCCTGGATGCGGGTATCCGTCCAGACGCTGCACTTCACGCCCCAGGTGCCGATGGTGTCCGCGTCGATGTAGGGCACCAGGCCGTTGACCTCCTGGATCGTCAGCTGGTTGACCCCTTCGCCGTAGCCCAGCGGGTACAGCCGGGTGATCAGCGCCGTGGCGTCCATGCTCTTGGTGATCTCCACCAGGTTGCGCCCGTAATGGATGCCGCAGTCCGGCTCGGTGTCGGCCCGCAGCAGGCTCACCGTCCAGGGCGTGGTCCGGGTGTTCCAATCCCAGGTGTATTCCTGGGTCAGCACCTCGCCCAGGCTCATCAGCGCGCTCAGCAGGCTCACGTTCTCGAAGTGGTACTGGAATTGATCGTTGAACTCGCATCGGCCCAGCTGCCACCGCACCGTCGATTGCTGGCTCAGGATGTACCGGATCACATCCGCGGTGTAGACCCCCGTGCCGCCCACCTCGTGGTATCCGAACAGCACGTCGTCCAGCAGCGTGGCCATCACGTGCTCCAGGCTGTACTGCTTCATGGCGGATCCAGCCCTGCCGGCCTCCTCCCCGTTGGGCATGCCCACCACGCGATAGAGCCCCGTGTCCCTGGAATAATCCCCCTCGCCGCCGTCCGGCAGCCGCACCAGGTTGTGCGCCTGGCAATACTGGTTTTTGGGATCCCCGGAGGGCAGCGAAAAGGACCCGGTCCATAAGTCGTTGTGCTTCAGCTCGTATCCGATCCTGTCGGCGTTGTCCAGCACCGCCAGCATCTTCCCGTCCTGCCCGTATACGCTCACATAATCGTTCATTCCCGCTCCTACTCCCTACTCCAAAAGCCTTCCCCTCTGGGGGCCGCAGGCCCTAGCGAACCTGCGAGCGTCAGATGCCCCGAAGGGGCGGAAGAGGTCGTCCTCCCCGCCGCAGCGGTTCCCCTAGCCTTCCCCTCTGGGGAAGGTGGCGCGTAGCGCCGGAAGAGGTCCCCGCCGCAGCGGCCCATCCCCTACCACCTTCCCCGCGCGCTCAACGTCACCCGCATGCCCGTGGTGTCGCTGCTCACATAATCATAGATGCACCGCACGACCACCTGGCTCATGCCCGGCGCCAGCGTCACGGGCCGGAACAGCGTCGCGTAGGGCATGGCGTCCTCGGCGCTGCCGCCGCTGCGCTGGATCCTGGCCCCGGCCGGCGGCTCCGTCGTGATGGTGATGCTCTGCCCCGCCCCCAGGTTGATCCCCTGGAAGTAAAGGTCGTCCGCCACCCGCACCTCGCTGATGGCCGCCAGGCCGGTATTTTCGATCTTCAACGTCAGCGGCGCGCGCTGCGTCCCGATCAGGTTCAGGCCCATCCGCACGCTGTTGCCGGTCAGGCTCGTCACCGCCGTATTCTCGTCCACGTTGTAGGCGAAGGGCTGCGCCGTCCACCGGACAGCCAGCTCGCCGCCGAACCAGTTGCGCAGGCTCCACTTGCAGGACGCCGACAGCTCCGCCAGGTAGAAGACGTTCGGCTCATAGTCGAATATCAGCTTCTGCCGTCCGCCCGTCAGCCAGGCCGCCACCTCCCGCAGCATGTCCTGGGCGTCCGCCTGCGTCGGCGGCTCCAGCGCCGGATACAGCGTACCCTCCAGGATGAAGGGCTGCCACGTCTCCCCGGGCAGCAGCAGCGTGCCGCTCGCCCCGGCGATGCTGTAGGCGTTGCGCTTGATCTCCGGGATGGCGATGTGCCCGTCCTTCTCCGCGTAGATCAGGCCCATGTCGTCATAACTGTGCTTCCCGCCGAAGGTGAAGCCCGATTCCCTCAATAGCATGTCGCCGCCCCCGTCTCTCAGTGTCAGCCGCCAAAACAAAAAGCGTCAGCGCTGACGCTTTTGAAGCTCTGTCAAATCGTAAACCTCGATGTCCCCGATGTCCTCGTCCGTCACCTCATAGGTCGGCATGTTCCGCGTGGCCACGCACCAGGCGTCGATCAGCGCCATGAAGCCGTCGATCTTCCGGTATCGGTTCGTCTTTGTGGGCATCCAGTTTTCCTTTTCCTTGTCCTGGTAATTGTTCCGCAGCCGCACGTTGTGCATGTACCAGCGCAGCATCGGGTCGTCGTTGCTCACGATCCTGCCGTCCATCATGGCCTCGCGGAAGCTCTTCATCGGGTCGTTCAACGTCAGCGGCCCCTGCCGCACGATCTCCGTGGCGAAGCCCTCCGCCTCCAGCGCCCGGTTGCACCACACCGCGTTGGCCGGGTCGTAGCCGATGTTCAGGATCTCATACAGGCCCTCCGCGCCGCCCATCCGCTTGAACCACTGGAACACCTCGTCCTGGGGCACGTAATCGCCCTCGCAGATGGTCAAAAGCCCCAGCATGGCGAAGTGGTTGTAATCGATCTTTTCGTTGTCCAGCTCCACCTTGCGCCGGGTGGTCCAGCTGTGATGCAGCACGAACCAGCGCCCGTCGTCCAGGGGGAACAGTAGCACCGCCGCGGTGAAGTCCTCCCGGCTGGAAAGGTCGTAACCGCCGTAGCAGACCCGGCCCCGCAGCTGCTCCAGGTCGATCCTGCCCCGGTTCCGGTTCAGGATTTCCGCCGGCATGTAGGTCGCCTCGCTGCTGTCCACCGTGACGCACAGGTGCTTGGTGATGAAGTTGGCCCGCTCCTGCGGGATCAGCCGCACCCGCTGCCATTCGGCCTCCATCTCATTCAGGCTCAACAGCACGCCCATGGACGGGTTGGCCTTGATCCACAGGCTGCTGTCCTCGATGTCGTCGCCGGGATCCAGCTCGCAGATGAACGCGAACATCCTGTCCGCGACCTCCGGCGGCAGTATGCCCTCCTCCAGCGCGTCCGAAAAGATCACGTAGAGGCTCGTCAGCACGCCGTCCAGCACATTGCCCATCGTGGTGATGTAGATGGTCAGCGGCTGATCGCGCTTCAGCATGCCCTGCCGGATGACGTCGATCAGCTTGAAGCCGGCCGCGGGCAGCTCGTGGATCTCGTCGAACACCGCCAGGTGCGGGTTCAGGCCGTCCAGGTTGCTGGAATCGCTGGCCCGCGCCTTGATGGTGGCGTTCGCGGCCTCGTAGAAGATGCCCTCTCGGGTCAGCCGGAAGCGGCCCCTCAGCGTCGGCGAGGCCTTGATCTGCTTGTAGGCCTCCTCATAACAGATCTTCGCCTGCTCCTTGGCGTTCGCCAGCAGGTAGATGTCCGCGCCGCGCTCGCCGTCCTTGCAGGCCATGTACGTGACATTGCCCGCGATGACGGTGGTCTTCCCGTTGCCGCGGCCCTCCACGACCAGCGATTCGCGGAAGCGCCGAAGCCCGGTCTTTTTGTCCACCCAGCCGTACATGTTGCCCTCGACAAAGCACTGCCAGGGCATCAGCTGCATGCCGGGATAATTGCCCTTGGTGGGGCGGAGGAAGCGCTCCATGAACTCCGAAGGACGCGCCGCCTTGTGCTCGTCGAATACCCAGGGATAGTCCGGATCGTGTTTGCTCCGATCCAGCTCCCGCCGAAATCGCTCACAGGCCAGCCGCACTTTGTGACTTGTGATGATCCGCCCGGCGAGCACGTCCTCCGGATAGCCGTACAGCCGATCGAGGACGCTAACCGAAAGGCTAGAAGTCCTCGAAGCCGTCGTCAATCGGCACTTGTGCGGCTTTTCGGCTGTTCGGCGTGAGCCTCAGCTCCGCCATGTGCTTGCGCTGCTGATCCATCAGCATCCGCACGCCCTGGACGCTCTTGTTGTCCCGCTTCATCCTCTGACGGCCGTTGCGGAAGTCCTCCACCACGCCCCGGACGCGGATATCCTCATACAGCTGCTGCTTCAGGATCTCCAGGTTGGCGATATCCTCCACCAGCATCTGATCCTGATCGCTGATCCCCTCGGGGCGCTTGCAGCAGGCCGCGCACAGCGCGTCGTACATTTTCTCGGCCATGGGGTTGACCTGGCCTGTCTCCGGGTCGGTGAACTGCTGCATGTGCTGCTCCCTGAGCTCCATGTTCATCTCTGTGCTCATATGTACCTCCAATCGTTACACCTTGATGACCCGCATCTTCGCGGGTGCTTTTCCCTTCGTGCGGCCGGTGTTTCCCCGACCGCCTTTCTCTGGGTGCTCGCGGTTGTGGTGCATGTCGCACAGGCTGCGCATGTTGCTCAGATCAAGGGCCAGGTCGGGACGCTCTGTGATGGGCAGTACGTGGTGCACCATGGTGGCCCGGCGTGGATGCAGTCGCTCTCCGCGCTCGAACTCCGCCATGCACTCCGTACAAAAGCCATTATCCATCATCAGCCGCTGCTTGCGGGCGGCTTTCCACGGTCCGGAATGATAAAATGGATCGCTTTCCTTGTATGCCATCAGAACACCACGTCCTCGCCCTTGCGCCATTGTTCATTCGGATCCGGTTCCCGCTTCGGCGGCTCCCGGCTCGTCCACATCGTGCAGAACTGCCCCGGCTCAGCGTCCGGGCAGCTGTGGCGCAGCCAGCAGTGCTCACAGTCCGGATAGTCGTTCAATACGGTGCTGTTCGCCATCGTCGCACCTCCAGAGCGCAATATAAAAGCGCCAGCGCTGGCGCTTTTGGGTATAAAAAACGCCCGGCGCGCATGGGCTCGCGCGGGGCGTCACCTTGGCGGGGGTGGTTTGAGCGGATCACGTGTAAAAGGAGGAACCTTATGAGAACGGAGGCGGCGGCCGGGCTGTTCACCGTGCCGCCGTCCCCTCGCCCGCCTTGGTTGAGTATATACTATCACACAGGGCGATGTTATATCAAGGGCAGGTGGATGTTATATCGTGTTAGGTGGGTGTTAGGTCTTTTCCGCTGTGTACCATGCCGGCAGCAGCCTCTCGATCGCGTCCGCCGGGATCCGCTCCAGCTTATCCCGGGCTGCGCCCTTGCAGATCCGCGCATAGCCGTAGCTGTACCCCAGCTCCATGGCGATGGCCTTCAGCGGCTGGCGGCGTATATAATAGCGCTCCATGATCTTGCACTCCACCTCGGGCAGCCTGTCCAGCAGCCTCTGGGCGGCGGCCAGCTCCGCGGCGTATTCCTCGCGCCGGGCATCGGTCCGGCGCTCCAGGGCGTCGGTCTCGGCCACCATGGCCGCCATGCGGTCGCCCTCGCCGGTGGCCCGCGCCCCCACGCCGTCCAGCGTGGAGGTCATCCGCTGCAGGGCGTCCCTGTATCGGTTCGCCCGCTCGCCCAGCAGGCGCAGCTCCCGCTCCGCCGTCCTGCAGCGCTCCAGTATCGTCATCGCCGTGATCACCATGCCGCCGCCCTCCATCACCCATCAGTTAAAAGGCAATTCCTCGTCGTCCACCTCTTCAAACTGCCCGCTGTCGCCAGGACGCGCTGGCGGCTCCTCCGGGCCCGGGTCCTCGCTCCTGGCCCGGCCCAGGGCCTCCACGCTGTCCGCGATGATCTCCGTCACCCAGCGCTTGGTCCCGTCCTGGGCGTCATAGCTGCGCACCTGTATGCTGCCCTCCACGGCCACCTTGCGCCCCTTCACCAGATAACTGTTGCAGAAGTCCGCGGTGCCCCGCCAGGCCACGATCGTCAGAAAGTCCGCGTCCCGTCTTCCCTCTGCGTTTTGGTATTTCCGCTGCACCGCCAGTCGGAAGGTGCTGCGCGCGATCCCGCTCTGCGTCTCAAACGCCTCCGGATCGCTGGCCAGATTGCCGATCAGTATCACCTTATTCATCCTTGTCTTCCTCCCTCGGCTCCCACGCCTCAAAATATCCCTTGCCGCATTCGGCCTCCAGGTTTATCCTGCAATCCCCGCCCCCCAGATGGTGGCGGCAGGTCTCGCAGCAGCGGATGCAATTCATTGCTTCAGCCTCCCCTTGATGTCCTTCATGATCTTGTAATCGTCCCATCCCTGGATCTGCGCCATGGCCACCTCGTACTCGCATCGCGGCAGCTCTTTGGCGGTGTTCGCCCCGAACCGCAGCTTGAAGGCCTTGCGGATCTCCTTGGCCACGGCCTTGTCATAGCCGTCGCCCCGCAGCATGTAGATGACACACAGCTCCACGGCCCGCTCCCGGATGGCCCTGTTGACGGCCGAAGCCTGGGCGGGCGTCACCTTTTCCAGCAGGCGCACCTGGCGCTGCAGCTGCATCATGGTCTCATTGGTGGTGCGCAGCAGCTGGGCCATGGCCTGCATGGCCTCCCGCATCTGCCGCATCTCCCGGGCCGTGTCCGTCGCGATCATGGCCCTGTTGGCGTCGTTCATCGGCATCATGTCGTTCACGGGTCACACCCCCTCGATGACCACCGCGTCCCTGGCGCTGTTGACCACCTTCAGCACGTCCTCCGCCCAGCGCTGGAGCATCACCGCATAGCTGGCGATCTGTGCACGGTCGCCCTCGCGCAGGGTCAGCAGCTTGTCGGAGTGTGGGATATAGCCCACCGTGCCCATGAAGGTCCGGGCAGCCATGCCCACGGCCTCCGCGGTCAGATCCTCCTGCACCGTTCCCTCGCCCCGCGCCGCCTGCGTCCGCAGATCCAGCAGCTCCTGCTGCGCCTGCTCCCGCTGCCGGGCCTGGTATTCGGCCATCTGCTCCGCGTCGGCCAGGGCGGCGTTCAGCCGGTCGATCTCCGCCTGGGCCTCGTCGCTGATGCCGGTGGTCTGGGCTTCCTGCGCTTCGGTCAGCATCTCCCGCAGGGCGTTCTTCTGGGTTTCAAGTGTCTGAGTCTCGGTATGGAGTATCTCGATCTGTTTGCGGAGATTGCACACCTCGTTGTAATAGTCCGACCGGCTGCGGCTGATTCGTTCATTCACAGCCAGGGCGTCGTTCCGTTCCCGCTCTGCTCGCTGTACCTGCTTCCGACTGTCCTCCAGGTCGCCCCGCATGGCGTCGATGGTCGCCTGCAATTCCCTCAGGCTCTGATTCTCCTCCACGGCCTTCACAGCCACCGCTTCCCGCTGCGGTTCCGGCAGGGCCAGTATGGCGGTGATCTTGGTGATCGGCAGCCTGGCCATCGCGCTCTCCGGGCTGACTTCCCGCGCCGCCTGCATCAGGCGCTGGGCGGTGCGCTCGCTCATGCCCGCCGTGCGCTGCACCCACGCTTCCCACTGGCCATGCGGCACCACGTTGGCCTCTTTGGCTTCAATCAGGCAGCGGCCCACCTCCAGGATATTGGCATAGGCCCCCTGCATGTGCAGCGCTATCCTGCGTTCAATGTTCTGCAAAGTCGTCATTTCATTCATGTCTTGGGTCCCCTCCTCTTCTGTCGCCCCGCGTGCTCGCTGTCCGCGGCCCGCGGGTTTCGGCCGGCGAGTCCTTCGGATCGCTCGCCCTCAGCCCTCCCATTCGGTCGGGCGCTTGCTATGTCCAATAATTCGCACCCCCTGCCGCACTGGCAACAGATGGCCTTGTAGTACAGATTTCGCTCCCACGCGCTCACGAACACCCGCATGCCCATGGCGCACTGTATCCAGTGCCCGCCCCGGTAATCCTTCCGGGCCTGGAAGTGCGGGCACGTGGCGGTCAGCCCGTCCTTGTGATGTCCCACGCTCTCACCCCCTCCAAAAGCGTCGTGCGGTGATTTTGCCAAATCTTTGATTCGTCAAAATCAGTTTCGCCTCTGGCGAAACCGGCAAATCTATGATTTGCCGCCTTGCTGACGCTTTTCGCTAAAATGGATTGTCCGGATCCTCGACCTCCCTGAAGCCTTCGCCGGCCCCGGCGTTCAGATCCATCCGCATCTGTTCCTTCGTGGGCTTCGGCCCGTCGATGCAGTCCCGGGGGATCCACAGCGTGCGCACGCCCTTGCCGTTGATCGTCTTCACCCGGCTGCGCTTGCCGTCGCCGCCCGGCTGGACCATCCCATCCTCCGCCATCTGCTTGTGCAGCATCCGGCTGGACAGCGGGAAGGCCTCGCCCTTCTTTGTAAAGAACTCGCACACCATCCGATAGCTGGTCTCCGGGATAAGATAGTAAAACATCGCGTCCATCCAGCCGATGTGTCCCTTGCCGGCGCCCTTGCCCTCGGCGTCGGTCAGGTCCACCACGCTGGCCTCCCGGGTCAGCAGCATCTCGCCGATGGTGTTGAGGAACATCCGGCTGGGCCGCTCCGCCCGGCTCTCCCGGCCCTGGGCCGCGCTGTTGGTGACGATGTCCCGCACGGCCTCGTTCACCTCGCTGCGCAGCAGCTCCCCGTCCGGATCGTCCACCACGCCGCTGGCGATCAAAAAGCGCATGTACATCTCATAGCCGATGATCAGGTGCGCCACCGTGCCCGGGGCGCGGGTGTGGCCCAGCTTCGCGCCCTGGAACTGACTGCGCAATTCCTCGAAGCGCTCGCCCAGCCTGTCCGGCAGCTCGTCCATCTGAGGGGCGAGCCATTCGATGTATTTGCGCATGCAATAGGCCTGCGCGCCGCTCGCCGCCCTGTCCTGCATCTCCGTCAGCCCCCTGTCCGCCTGTATATCGTCCTTCCCGATCTGGATCACATAATAGCGGGCCTCGCCGCTCTCCCGCACGTTCGGCATGTCCTCGCCGCTGATCAGCGCCAGGGACCGGGGCGGCTTCGCCGTGGCCAGCGTCTGATCGCTCATCATGCGCCCGCGCTGCGCCAGGTCGCCGAAGGCGCGGCTCAGCTGCTGGGCGGTGTCCTCCATCTTGCGTCGGGCCTGCAGGTTGCCCTCCGGGTGGTAATCGTCCACCGCCAGCACCATGTCCTTCAGACTGAAGGCCAGGCTGCGGATATAGTTGCCCGTGTCGTTGAAGCTCGCCGGCAGGCTGCTCTCCCGGAAGCTGCCGAAGAATGAGAGCATCAGCGCCGACAGCGTGCTCTTGTGGGTGCCGCTGCCGCCGATCAGGTACACGCTGAAGGTTGGTGGGAAGCCCGCCCGCAGCAGCGGCTCCCGCAACGGGGCCAGGAACATGAAGGCCACCAGCGGCACGCTGATCCGGCGCGGGATGCCCGCGGTCAGGCACAGCACATCCGCGATCGTGTCGGCCTCGCTCCCCGGCCGCGGCGTAAAGCCGCCGTCCAGGTGATAGCTCTCCAGGCCCCGGCTCAGATCCACCGTCACGCCCTCCGCGCCGATGGCCCCGCCCTGGTAGAGGTAGCACCAACGCCCGCCGATTTTGCGCCACCCGGTGTGGGTGTATTCCCGGACGCGCTTCGCCTGCAGGGCGTTTGCCTGCTGGATCACAAACCTAACCTTGTCCGTGGCCGTGTTCCCCGGCATGATCGTCGCCCGGATGTCCCAGTTCTCGGTCAGCCAGTCCATGCGCTTGAAGGCGCTGGCCTTCACCCGGGCCTGCTTCAGGGGATCCCCGTCGGCCGTCCATCCGTCCACCAGCAGCCAGGTCTCCTCGTCCACGCCGTTGTCCCGCGTGACCACGCCGTTGGTGATCGCCGTGAACGTGCACAGCGGCTTCGGCGTGTCGTCGCTCCAGGTGCAGATCCTGCCGTGGTCCACGCAATAGCCGGGCAGGTTGCCGATCAGGGCGGCGGCCGCATCCCTGGCCGCGGTGGCCTGGGCGGCGCTCATGTCCAGCGGCTCCGTGGCGCTCTCCAGCGCCTTCAGCGCCTTCAGGCCCGGAGCGGTGCCCATCAGCTCCAGCATGTCGGTGATGTCGCCCTTGGTCGGCAGGCTCGGGCAGGCCTTGCGCAGGTCCAGCAGCTTCACGCTCCTGGCCACCGCGCCCAGCTGGGTCGCCACCTGCCGCCGGTCGTTGATGCCCGCCGCGTCGTTGTCCGGCAGGATCACCACGTGTGCCCCGGTCAGCAGCTTGCTGTGCTCCGGCAGCCACTTGCTGGCGCCGCTCTTGCTGGCCCCGCCCGGGTTGGTGGTCGCCGCGAAGCCCGCCGCCGCCAGGGTGTCGGCGTCCTTTTCGCCCTCCACCAGGTACACCGTGCGCCCCTCCCGGATGGCCGCCAGCACCTCCGGCAGCCGGTAGATCACGCTGCGCACGCCGGTGATGTTCCACACATAGCCGTCCTGCTTTGCCCTGGGGTTGGCGGGATCCTTGTGGCGCTGCCGGAAGGTCTTCACCCGTTGGCCGTTCTCCTCGGCCTCGAACCGGCACACCTCGAACAGCACCGCGCCGCTCTCGTCCGTGTAGGGATAGATCTTCGTGAGCTTCCCCAGGGGCTTCTGCCGCGCCGGGCCCCGCGCGGGCGGTGGGACCGGACCTTCCGGAGGCTGCGGGCCGGGCGTCGGCTTCCCGGGCCTGGCCGGCCGCTTCCCCTCGTCCGGATAGAGGTCGGCCATCTTCAAGCCCATGGCCTTCACCACGTCCCGGGTGTCGCAGCCCGCCTGGCATTTCACCAGGATGCGCCTGCCCTCGCCGGTGCCCACGCACAGCGAAGCCGTCCGGTCGTCGTGGGCAGGGCACCGGCACAGATATTCCCCGTCCGCGCTGGGTCCCTTCGCCACCCGCAGGTGGCTGACAAACTCTCTGACATCCATGGAGCTTGCTCCTTAATCCTTTTTTCTGCCCTCCAGAGCCTCCAGCAGCCGCGCCGGCGTGAAGCGGTAGGCCTTGCCGATCTTCTCGCAGGGCAGCCACCCGCCCCGCGCCCCGCGCCGGATCATGGTCTTGGTCAGCCCGGTCAGCTCCGCTGCCTCCTCGATGCTGATGGTCCGCTTTTCCGCCTCGATGGCCGCGGCCAGCTCGTCCACGTCCACCAGGATCCTGCCGTCGATCTCATAGTGGGCGTACCGCCCGGCATGCACCCCCCGGCGCAGCCGCTGGGTGTCCATCTCCAGGATCCGGGACGCCTCGGGAATCGTCATCAGTCTCATTGTGCACCTCCAATCTCCTTGTCTATCGCGTCGATCGTGTCCTGCATGGCTGTCAGGACGTCCGCCGCCCTGCTCCGCACCAGCCGGGCACTCTCCAGCTCCTCCTGGGTGAGCTTCCCATCCACCGCCACCGCGGCGAATCGGTCGAAGATCTCCCGGATGCCCTGCAGCGTCACGGCCCAGCCCAGGGCGGCCCGGGTGAGCGAGCTGCCGCCCTCGGTGCCGTAGCTGTCCATCAGCGGGCAGCAGGCCCGGATGTGCTGCCCCCGCAGCTCCGGCGCGTCGTAGATCTCCACCATCGCCTGCACCACCTCACAGGGCGGTATGGTGTAGCCGTTCTCGTAATCGTTCAGCGCCTCCGGCGAACAGTACACCAGGGCGGCCGCCCGCTCCCGGTTCGCCAGCCGCTTGTCTCTCCTGGCGGCGTTCATCCGCGCCATGCGGTAGATGTTCGTGGCTTCCTTCATGTCTTTTCACTCCCGTTTCTGCCATCAGTGGCAGCCCAAGATATTTATTTTTGCGGTACAGTAGGAATTATAAACCACGTTTCGGAATAATGCAATATCAAAATGGGATTCTTTATAATATTGTGGTATATTGTAATACAAAACAACAAATTATGATACAATGTAACACAGAATGAAATATTGTGAGGTGTGTAATGGACATACTGAGCAAACGGCTGCGGGACCTCCGTGAGGATCGGGACATGTTGCAAGGCGCGCTGGCGCAGGCTCTCGATCTGTCCCAGTCTGCCGTCTCGAATTATGAATGTGGACGCGAGCCGCCCCTGGATGTGATATTCAAATACGCAAATTACTTTGGCGTCTCAGTTCAATATCTACTCGGGCTGACAAACGAACCGCGCGTCATCTCGCCCTCGGAGGAGAAAGACTTCGACCGCATGCAGCGCGAAGCTGCGGATCACGGCGACTCTGCCTTTTCCAGGGCAGACATTGCCAGGCTTGCGGCCGCCTTTGCCAGCTACTACCGCGCAGGCGCCCCGGCCGGATCCGCGCCGATGGACTGTGTGAAGGCCTTCCTCGCCGCCGCGCCCCGCATGCTGGATGCGGCTGCCCAGGGCGATGCCGCCGCGCTGCTGAACGCCTGCAACGATCTCGCCCGCGCCGGCCTGGACACCACCAACGTCCTCGCTGCAGTGCTGGGCATCAAAGACAAATGAAAATGAGGTATTACTATGGCTTTGGATTTTATCGCCATTGACTTTGAGACTGCAGCTCCCAGATGGGACACTGTCTGTTCTGTTGCCATGGCAAGGGTCAGAAACGGGGCTATTGTTGATGAATTCGCTACCCTGGTCAACCCAGAATGTGACTTTGGCCCTATACAGATGCGCGTCCACGGCATTACGCCATTGATGGTAGCCAATGCACCGATCTTTCCGGACATTGCCCAGCGCATTCTCAGCTTTATCGGCGATGACGTCCTTATATCCCACAATATCCCCTTTGACGGGAACGTGCTTCAAAGGGTCCTGGCAAAATACGACATACCAATTCCGACGATAAACACTTTTTGCACGCTGGCATGCTCCAATCTATACGATCCGGCTCTCGTCGATCACAGGCTTCCTACGGTATGCCGGGAATACGGTGTTACGTTGGCCCACCATCACGACGCCGGAGCCGATACTCGCGCCTGCGCTAAAATCATGATCGCCATGGCCAATCGTATGGAAGCCGCTTCCATCGACGAAGTCGCCGCTCACCTGCATATGCAATACGGACACATCACCGCCCAGTATGTCACGCCTCCGAGATTGTCCAACGGTATGCCTGTCTACATAACCGGCAAGAATAGCATGCCGGCACGCAATTCCTTTGCCATTCAGGAAGGCCTTCGCACGCAGTGCCCGGACTTCGCCAATGAGATCACGCTCGACCAGCTGAAGGACGGCAAGACCGTTGCCATCAAGGTCTCCGGCTCAGTGCTTCTATATCTGACCATCGGAGCCAATACCGCTTACATTAAAGCGCCGGAGGTTTCCGACCCTGCGGCCATCACCCCCCGTGCCAGCAGATACAAAGACGGCTCCCATAAGCTGCCTGTCGATCGCGATTTCGATTATAACCGTTTCATAGAGATGATGGCCGACAGAGCAAAGGCGCTGTATGAGGCCAGTGTATCGCTATCCTTTGGCTGCTGCAATGATTTTGTGCGCTGCTCTGACGCGAGGAAGTGCCTGAAATCAGACAATCCGGATTATAAGGGCTGTCAGTATAGAAAGAACCTGGAAGCCGGGCGGATATTTTATGGTGTAAACAGAAACGTCTAAATGCTTTCTGACAGAATTAAACAGGAGGTTCGCCTAATGCGCAAGATCATTCTCGTTATGCTGGCGCTGCTGATGGCTCTCCCTGCAGTAGCCGAGCAGGATCTCACCGGCATGTCCACCGATGATCTTATCGCCCTGCGGGATTCCATCGATGACGAGCTCGCACGACGCGATCAAGTCATGGAGCCGATCATTGATGTCGATGGTCTGCAATTATCGATTGACTCGGTGTATATCGGCACCGGTCGGGATGATGCGCCGGCCATATGTATCCTTTTTAACGCTTCAAATACCTCCGATAAATCCTTCACTCCGCTATTTGATATTGGCTGCGACATTATCCAGGATGGCGTTGTGCTAGAGACTACCTATTTTGATTCCGACACCTACACAGGGCCTTCCGTTTCTGCTTCAAATAATGCTGTAATTGCCCCGGGCACGCAGAACATGAAGATCTGCGAAGCCGGATTACTGACCAGCGACAGCGATCACTTCACCGTCAACCTGTCGAAAAAGCACACCCCTGCGGGTGAGGATCCATACTGCGGATTCTTCGACTTCAACCTATCAGATTACATCAACGACTGACACAAAGGCAGGGCTGCGGCCCTGCCTTTTAAGTTTCAACATCTGCGAATATGTTTCACAATCTGCGTTATGTCCGCGGAATTACACGTAATCCCAACACCTGATTACACGTGCAATTCCGACCGATAAAAATAGGTAGCGATTTTTCAATTACACAATTACACCAAAAAAATACATACATCCTGTATGTATTCCGGAAAGGAGCATCACACATCATGGGCACGGTCGAAAAGAGGGGCAACAGCTGGCGCGTCGGCGTCCAGGTTTACGATGAGAACGGGAAGCGGCGGTGGATCCGGCGCACCTTCAAATTGAACGCTGCGCTGTCCGAGTCCCAGCAGCGCCGGCAGGCGGAAAAGGCGCTCCGGCAGCTGGAGGTGGACGTGGAGAACGGCGTCGCCAGGGCGGAGTCCCACATGACGCTGCGGGATCTGTCCGAGCTCTGGGTGAGGCGGCACGTCGCCGTCAACTGCGCCCCGGTCACCCAGGCGGATTATCAGCACCTGCTGGACTGCCGGATCCTGCCGAAGCTGGGCGACACGCCCGTGGAAAAGCTCACCCCCGGCATGCTCACGGACTTCCTGGCGCAGATCAAGGCGGAGGGCCGCATGGTCCAGCGCAAGCCCGACGAGGCTCTTTCGCGCGGACGCACGCCCTCCGACGAAAAGAAGCTGACCACCGACCCCACGAAGCCCCTGTCCGGCCGGACGCTGGTGGCCTATTATGATCTGCTGGACAACCTGCTGCGCCACGCGGTGCAGTGGGAGATCCTCTGGCGCAATCCCATGGACAATGTGGAGCGCCCGCGTTTCCGCTCGAAGCCGGTGAAGTATCTGGACGACGAGCAGGCCGTGGAGCTGCTGCGCCAGCTTCAGACCGTCGAGTCCCTGTCCTATCGGTGCGCCGTGCTGCTGGCGCTGCTGTGCGGCCTGCGCCTGGGCGAGGTGGACGGACTTTATTTCTCGGACGTCAACTGGAAGCGCTGCGGCATCGACATCTCGAAGGCGCTGAAGTACACCAGCCAGACCGGCGCCATCCTGGACGACACAAAGACCCCGACCTCCACCCGTTTCATCACACTGCCGCCGGGCATGATGACCCTGCTGGACGAGACCCGCCAGCAGCACCAGGATCGCGCCCAGCTGCTGGGCGATCGGTGGCGGGGCGACGGACGGATCGTCTGCAACTGGGACGGCTCACCCATGCACCACGACACGCCCAGCAAATGGTTCCGCAAATACGCCAGATCCCACGGCTTTGACGTCACCTTCCATCAGCTGCGCCACACCCACGCCACGCTGCTCTTCGCCAGCAACATCGACGCCGTTGCCGTCGCCTCCCGCCTGGGCCACACCAAGGCCGACACCACGCTCAGGATCTACGCCCACGCCATCAAAAGCCGCGACCTGGCCAGCGCCAACGCTATGCAGGACCTGCTGGATCGAGCCGCCACCACCGAAGAAACGGACCCGTCAGCCGACTGATATTTAACACGAAAAACGCGCGGAAACGCTGAATCACAGCATCCCGCGCGCTTCTTTTTGCACTCATACGGCCGCACCCACTGCACCCATTTTGCACCCATGTCGCCTTTTGTTTCTCTTTTGTTATGTTTTTCCTCGCCGTTCTTTGTCGTGATTGCATAAAAAAATCTGCGTACCGTTTCACACGTTACACAGATTTTGTGGTCGAGGTGACAGGATTTGAACCTGCGACCTTTTGGTCCCGAACCAAACGCGCTACCAAACTGCGCTACACCTCGTTGTCATGGAGCCAATGAAGGGACTCGAACCCTTGACCTGCGGTTTACGAAACCGCTGCTCTGCCAACTGAGCTACATTGGCGCGATGAGCGGAACCCGCTTACCGTCGCTGACAGTTTAGAATTATAGCACATTTGCGGGGGTTTTGTCCATAGCTTTGGGCTGGAATCGTGACATTTAACAATTTACAATCGGGCCTCGCGGGGCGCAAAACGGCGGGAGGGCGCGGCAAAGCCGCGCCCTCCCCCATGCCGGATCACAGCGCGTCGCCGGCGTTGAAGGGATCGCCGCAGTTCGGGCAGAACTTGGGCGGGTTGGTGGGGTCCTCGGGGGTCCAGCCGCACTTGTCGCAGCGGAAAACCTTCTTCGGCTCGGGCCGCTTCGCGCCGCAGTGGGTGCAGAAATTGCCGCTGTTCACCGCGCCGCAGGCGCAGGTCCACTCCCCCGTCGCGGCGGGCTGGGCGGGCTTCGGCGCGGGCTTGGGCACGTTCACGACCACGTTCTGGGCCGCGTTGGCGTTGATCGAGGCCACGGCCTGGCCGATGGCCTCGGTGATGGACTGGGCCAGGTTCGGCCGGGCGTTCGCGGGCATCAGCGTGTCATGCAGCGCGTCGGCCAGCTGCTCGTAATAGCGGTATTCCTCGCTGCCCCGGCGCTCCGGGCGGGTGTCGGTCAGCTCGAAGGGGATCTCGTTGAAATAGGGGGAATCCACCAGGATCTTGGTCTCGAATTCATAGCTGAAGCGATAGCGCGGCGGGTTGAAGGACACGTTCCTGCCCTCGCGGTCCCGGTGATACTCCTCGGTGCGGTGCTCGGTGACCTCGGTCTGCACGTCGATCACCTGGGAGAAATCGATGATGTCCGGGTTCGTGTCGCGCCAGTTGGTGCTGCGGGTGACGAAGAATTTGCCCGCGGCCTCGTCGATGTACACCTTGGTATTGCCGCCCAGCACCGTGGTCGGGTGCACGGAGGCCAGCATGCGGTAATTCTGCTCGCGGTAGGCCAGGTGCTGGCGAATTTCCTCCACGCTGGACTGGCGGCGGTCCGTCATCCAGGGCGAGAGCTTCTTCGCGCAGTCCTTGCACAGGTTGCCGTCCGAGAGCTTGCGGTTGCCCAGCAGGCCGATGTCGCCGCCGCAGATATCGCATACCTTCTTGTCAAACATCTTTCCAAAGATACTCATACTCTTTCCCTCCTGACTACAGCCGCATCGCCGCGCCTGCGCTTCGGACGCGCCACGCGCATCCCCCATCCATTATAACAAATATATAACCTGTTGTAAATGCGATTCATTCCAAAAAGCCAAAAATTCCGGGCTCACAGCCCCACCGCGGTGACGATGCCGGGCATCTGCTGCACCTTATCCAGCAGCGCTTCCTGCCTCATTCCGCCCCGCAGGCTGACCTCCGCGCGTATTTCGCCTCGGACTGGTCCTCCATCGTGTGGATCCTCAGGTTCACGATGGCCATGCGGTTGTCCTTGCAGAAGCGCAGCACGTGGTCCAGCGAGGTCTTCTCGTCGTACAGCAGCTCCACCGCGTATTCCGGGGCGCTCTGTATGCCGCTGCCCAGCCGGGCGAACCAGGTCTCCGCCAGCAGCACCAGCGCCGTGCCCACCAGCCCCAGCTCGTAATAGCCGCAGCCGATGGACAGCCCGATGATGCCGGTGGTCCAGAGGCCCGCCGCCGTGGTCAGGCCCTTGATGCTCATGCGCTTGGTGATGATGATGGTGCCCGCGCCGATGAAGCCCAGGCCGGTGATCACCTGGGAGGCCATGCGGGCAGCGTCGAACTTCAGCCCGACCTCGTCCACCACATCGGCCCAGGGGCCCGTCAGCATCCGTTATTGGTACAGCGTCAGCAGCACGGCCATCGCCGCGCCGATGCTGATCAGCATATAGGTGCGCAGGCCCGCCGCCCGGGCCTTCTTGGAGCGCCCGTAGCCCACCGTGCCGCCGCAGGCCATGGCCAGCGCCAGACGAATCAGCACCGAGGTGAAGCTGAACTGCCTCAGCCCTTGCAGGATTCCGGACATGCGCGCTCCCCTCTGAAGATGATTTTTAGAAAAGTTAGTGGATTCTTCGCTTCGCTCAGAATGACAAGATCATATCGTTGGTCATTCCCCGCGCAGCAGATTCTTCGCTTCGCTCAGAATGACAGGGTCGTAACGTTGGTCATGCTGAGCGCAGTGGATTCTTCGCTTCGCTCAGAATGACGATGGCTTATCGCTGGTCATTCCCAGTGAAGCATTTGCCGAATGCCTGACGGAGCGTCAGGCCTTCGCTCGCCTCTTCCATCATAACAGACGATTACACAAGCATCAACACATATTTGGTGAATTATGCGATCATGGCTATTTTTGTCGCTATCCGCGCCCGTTTCGTGTAAAAAGTGGGGATGAAGCATAGGCTTACCATTATATGCGTTGACTTTTAATATTCTATGTGGTATATTGATGATGAAATTGATTTATAGGTGATCTGGTTTTTGATACTATGTCAAATGGAGATCGCCAATACCATAAACCCCGTGATTGCACAAGGAGATGCGAACCATGAAGATCGCGTTTATGTTTTCCGGCCAGGGGGCCCAGTTCCCCGGCATGATGAAGGACCTCTGCCAGGCCGAGCCCGCCTCGATGGCCGTCTTTCAGGCGGCGGACAGGGCGCTGGGCCGGGGCATTTCCCAATTGAGCTTCGAGGGCACCCAGGAGGAGCTGAACCTGACCCACAACACCCAGCCCTGCGTGCTGGCGGCGGACCTGGCGGCGGCCATGGCGCTGAAGGCCCACGGCATCGAGCCGGACGGCGCGGCGGGCTTCTCGCTGGGCGAATACGCGGCGCTGGCCTATGCCGGGGCGCTCCCGATGGAGGACGTGTTTGAGATCATACAGTACCGCGCGGACAGCATGCAGGCGGCGGTCGCCCCCGGCAAGGGCGCGATGGCCGCGATGCTGGGCGGCACGCCGGAGCAGGTGGAGGCCGCCTGCGCGGCGGTGACGGAGGGCTATGTGGTCGCCGCGAACTACAACTGCCCCGGCCAGACGGTGATCTCCGGCGAGGCCGAGGCCGTGGACCGGGCCATCGCCATCGCCCGGGAATCCCGCATCCGCGGCAAGAAGCTGGCGGTGAGCGCGCCGTTCCACTGCGCGCTGATGGAGCCCGCGGCCCGCAGGCTGGAGGCGCTGTTCGCCGAAAAGACCTTCGCGGCCCCGACGATCCCGGTGTACATGAACGTGGACGCCGCCGTGAACGCCGACGCCGCCGCCATCCCCGGCCTGCTGGTGCGCCAGGCCATGAGCCCCGTGCGCTGGATGCAGACGCTTTTGAACATGCGCGCCGACGGCTTCGACACGTTCATCGAGTGCGGCCCCGGCAGGACGCTGTCCGGCCTGGCGGCCAAGACGCTGGAGGGCGCGACCATATTGCGCGTGGGCGACGCCGAGACGCTGAAGGAGACGCTGGAGGCGTTGGGATAAAAAGGCGCGGACGCCATGTATGGCGTCCCTACGGGCACGTGTAACGATACGTTTATGACCGTAGGGACAGCATACATGCTGTCCGAAGAGGCAAGCGCCGCAACGGCGCCCCTACGGAGGTCCGATCAGGCCGCGCGGCCCGATCCCCTCTATCAAATCGAACGAGGACGAACCATGGACGCAAAGCTCGCTGAAAAACAGCATAAGAAGGGCAAGTTGTACGTCGAGGAGCGGCTGCAGCTGCTGTTCGACGAACAGCAGTACACCGAGCTGACCACGCCCGAGGATCGGGACGGCGTATATGTGTGCGAGGGCAAGGTGATGGGCAAGCGCGTGATCGTGGCGGCCCAGGATTTCACCTACAAGGGCGGCACGCTGGGCCTGAAGCACGGCAAGAACATCGCCATGGCGCTGGACCGGGCCATGCGCAAAAAGTGCCCCTTTATCGCGCTGAACGATTCCGGCGGCGCGCGCATCCAGGAGGGCATCGACGCGCTGTCCGGCTACGGCGATATTTTCTTCCGCAATGTAAAGGCCTCCGGGCGCATCCCGCAGATCTCGATGATCCTGGGGCCCTGCGCCGGCGGCGCGGTGTATTCCCCCGGCATCACCGATTTCATATTCATGACCGAGAAGATCAGCCAGATGTTCATCACCGGCCCGAAGGTGATCCACGCCGTCACCGGCGAGAGCATCACCGGCGAGGCCCTGGGCGGCACGGTGATGCACGGCGCGAACAGCGGCGTGGCCCACGTCTGCACCGACACGGAGCTGGAGTGCTTCATGGAGGTCCGGCGGCTGATCGGCATGATCCCATCGAACTGCCGGGACCGCAGGCTGCACTGCTATGTGGACGCCAATGCCCCGATCTTCAACTTCCGGATGCCCGAGGACAGCCACAGGGGCTACGACATCAGCGATATCATCGCCAACATATTCGACTCCCGCTCCTTCATGGAGCTGCAGCCGGACTTCGCGCGGTCCATCGTGATCGGGCTGGCGAAGCTGGGCGGCGAGACGGTGGGCGTCATCGCCAACCAGCCGCGCTGCATGGCGGGCGTGCTGGACTGCAATTCCAGCGACAAGGCGGCCCGCTTCGTGCGCTTCTGCGACGCCTTCCGGATACCGATCATCACCTTCACGGACGTGCCGGGCTATCTGCCGGGCATCGCCCAGGAGCAGGCGGGCATCATCCGCCACGGCGCGAAGCTGCTGTACGCCTTCTCGGAGGCCACGGTGCCCAAGATCAACGTGATACTGCACAAGGCCTACGGCGGCGCATACATCGCCATGAACAGCATCCACATCGGCGCGGACTGCGTGTTCAGCTGGCCCGGCGCGGAGGTGGCCGTGATGGGCGAACAGGGCGCGGTGGAGATACTCTACGCCCGGGAGACCCGCAACATGGACAGCCAGCAGGCCAGGGCGTTCCTCAACGAGAAGGCCGAGGAATACCGCCGGGACGTGATGAACACCCGGCTGGGCCTCTCCCGGGGCTACATCACCGCCGAGATCCGGCCCGAGGAGACCCGGGACAAGCTGATCGAGCAGCTCAACCGCCTCGGCGCGAAGGCCGTCATACGCCGCATCATCGCACGGCGGCGGCACGGAAACATACCCTTGTAATAGAAAAAAGTGGATTCTTCGCTGCGCTCAGAATGACAGGATCGGGTTCCGTCATCCTGAGCGAAGGGAAGGATCCGCTTTCTTTTTTTATTCCTCTTCCTCGTAATCCGGTATCCGGCTCTCGAACAGCACCGTATCCCCGGCGTCGGAGATCTCCTGGAGGATCTCGGAGGCGTCGTCCATGTCGTCGGCGGTGTGCAGGTTGGACCGGGAGAAGCCGGATTTCAGCAGCCCGCGCACGATGCTGCGGGAGAAGGCCCGGCGGCCCACCAGTATCACGGCGTCGGCGCTCTCGGCCATCACGGTGCCCAGGGCGAAGTTCACGTCCGCCTCCTTGCCGCCCTGCTCGCCCAGGCCCGGGGTCACCACGATCCGGCGGCCCGGCATCTGGGCGATGACGCGCATGGCCTCGAAGGCGCTGTCCGCGTCGTCGTTCATGGAATCGTCGATCACCGTCAGCTCGCCGGGGATCAGCTGCATGCGGTGCTCGATGGGCGTCAGCCCCTTCACCGCGCCGGCGATCTCCTCCAGCGACAACCCCAGCCTGTGGGCCAGCGCCGCGGCCAGCAGTATGTTCTTCACGTTGTAGCTGCCCAGCAGCGGCGTGCGGCAGTGCGCCGATTCGCCGTCGGCGCAGACCATGTAAAAGCCCGTGCCCTTGTCGCTGAAGCTCATGCGCTCGGCCCGCAGGTATGCGCCCTCGTCGCCCTCCAGCCCCACGCGGCACTTCTCATGCCTGCACAGCGCGTACAGCCGCCGGATGTAGTCGTCGCCGGAGCCGAACACGGCCAGGCCGCTCTTGGGCAGGCCCTGCACCAGCTCGAACTTGGTGCTGGCGATGTTCTCCATGGAGCCGAAGGTGTCCATGTGGCGGGGGCCGATGCTGGTCAGTATGCCGTATTTGGGCCGCACCAGCTCCACCAGCTCCTTGATCTCGCCCACGTGGGTCGCGCCCATCTCGGCGATGAACACCTGGTGCTCCGGCTTCAATTGATCGTTGACCACCCGGGATATGCCCATGGCGGTGTTGAAGCTGGCCGGGGTGGCCAGCACCTTGTACTTCAGCGACAGCATGTCCCGCAGTATGAACTTGACGTTGGTCTTGCCGTAGCTGCCGGTGATGCCGATGGTGATCAGGTCCTTGTGCTCGCGGATCTTCTTCTTCGCGCTCTTGAAGAACCCGGCGTTCAGCCGCGCCTCGTAGGGATTGATGATCATGGCCGCCAGCAGCGCCAGGAAGGGCATCAGCGCGAACAGGAAATAGGGCGGTATCGAGAAGGGCTGCATCATCCGCGCCAGCGCCGCCAACGCCAGGCTGAGGGCGAACAGCACCGTCATCAGCCGCCGCACCCGCTGGGTGGCCACGAAGGGCTTGCGGCTGGGGCGGGTGTAGTCCCGCCAGGTGATCCAGGCCATCAGCGCGATGAACAGCACCAGCACCAGCCACTGGGACAGCGCCTGCCGCGCCGCCTCCCCCGCCATGAACATGGACAGCAGCACCGGCAGATACAGGCGCAGTATCGCCGCGCCGAAGGCCCAGGGCACGTTCTCCTTGAGGATGCGGTCCCGGTTGCGCGACAGCCAGTGGCGATAGGCCGGCAGCTGGTAGCGCCCCATTTGCAGCGCGTGGATCCAGTGGACCGAAGCCGCGCAGCACGCCAGCGTGACGAGCACGACTTCCACAATAATAAACAGCATAGCTTCCTTGTCTTCTTCCCGTGCGCTATTCGCGCACCAGCATCGGGTCGTTCTCCGGGTTGCCCTCGGGCAGGTGCTCCAGCGCCATGATCAGCGCGTCCTCGCTGTTCTCGTAATAGCGCTTGCGATAGCCCACGTCGATGAAGCCCAGCTTGTGGTACAGGTTCTTGGCCGCCTCGTTGGAGCGGCGCACCTCCAGCGTCATCCAGTTCATGCCGCTGTCCGCCGCCAGCTGGATCATCGCGCGGGTCACCCGCTCGCCATAGCCGATGCCCCGCCGGTCGGGGCGCACAGCGATGTTGGTGATGTGGCCCTCGTCCAGCACGAACCACACGCCCGCGTAGGCCACGGCCACGCCGTCCTCCCGCAGCACCACGTAGCGGGCGCACTCGTTGTCGGTGACCTCCCGGTAGAAGGACTCCTTCGACCAGGGCGTGCGGAAGCAGGCCGTCTCGATGGCGTGCACCGCCTCCACGTCCTCCAGGGTCATCAGTCCGATCGTAATCTCGCTCATCTCAGTCTCTCAGTTTTGTCCGTTCATTTTCCGTTCCCTCTCCCGCACGGCCTGGGGCGCGCGCAGATAGATGGGGCGCAGCGCGGCGGCGGGCACCCAGGATTCCGGGCGCGCGGCGGCCAGCACGCAGGCGGCGTCCGCCCGCAGGTCCCGCAGGTTCTCCGGCGCGATCAGCGCGCGCCGACCCAGCCGGGCGCGCACGGCCTCGCCGTGCACCGGCACGCCGTCGCCCACGAACACCAGCCGCCGGTCCTCCGGCAGCCGAGCCAGGAAATCGGGCAGCGGCTGGGCGGCGTCCTCCAGCGCCCGGACGGGCATGCCGCCGGACATGTCGAAGGCCGCGCAGTACACCTGGCCCCGGCGGGCGTCCAGTATCGGGCAGCACAGGCCGTCGAAGCCGTAGAAGTTCATGGCCAGCGCCTCCAGCGCGTGCACCGCGGCGCAGGGCTTGCCCACCGCGTGGGCCAGTCCCTTGACCGTGCACACGCCGATGCGCACGCCGGTGAAGGAGCCGGGGCCCGCCACGGCGGCGAACACGTCCACGTCCCCGCAGGCCAGCCCGGCGGCGCTCAGCGCCTCGTCCACGGCGGGCATGATGGTCTCGGAGTGGGTCAGGCCGTGGTTCATGGCCACCACATGGGCGATCCTGCCGCCCGTCAGCACGGCGCAGCCCGCCACGGGGCCGGAGGTATCGATGGCCAGCACCGTGCTCTGCCGCATGTCATTCGCCATCGTCCGCCCTCCATTCCGCCAGCGGGCCGGGCTCGAAGCCCGCCACGCCGTCATTTTCAATGGTTATGCGCCGGGTGTCGTCGTCCCCGCCGCGCTCCAGATAAAGCCTCAGCGCGGGGCTGGGGTCCAGCTCGGCCATCCGGGGCCATTCCACCACCGCCACGCCGTCGCCGCCCACGAACTCGTCCAGCCCGGCGGCATAGTATTCGTCCGGGTCGGACAGGCGGTACAGGTCGAAGTGGTACAGCTTCCCGCCCGCGCCCTCATAGGGGATCATCAGCGTGAAGGTCGGGCTGGGCATGGGACCCGCGATGCCCATGCCCCGGGCGATGCCCCGGGCCAGCACGGATTTGCCCGCGCCCAGGTCGCCCTCCAGCAGCACGGTGTCCCCCGCCGCCAGCATCGGCGCGAGCTTGGCGGCGAAGGCCATCGTTTCCCCTTCGGATCTGGTTATAAAGTTCATGCTTTCAGACACACGACGCCCTCGGGCCGTATGGCCAGCACGGTGGTGGCCTTCTCGCCGAACACGCCGTCCATGGCGGCGCGATACTGCGCCAGCATGTCGAAGGGCACGAAGGCCAGGATCGTCCCGGCGAAGCCGCCGCCGTGGATGCGCCACGCGCCCTTGCCGGACAGCAGCCTGCGGCTCATCTCCAGCGCCAGGGGCATCTCCTGGTTGTCGCTGGTGGCCACGTGCAGGTTTTGCAGCAGCTTCCAGCTGCTCTCGCCGGAGGCGATCACGGTGGCGAAGAAGGCCTTGAGGTCGTCCGCGCGCAGCGCCGCCACGGCGTCCTCCACCCGGCGGGTCTCGTCCACATAGTGGAAGGCGCGCAGTATGGCCCGGTCGCTGACCGCGTTCTTCAGCTTCGGCAGCGCCTCGAACAGCGCCTCGGGCGTCACGTCCTGGAGCAGCTCGTGGCCCATGGCCTTGGCGACGGCCTTCATCTCGGCGGGGATGGCGGCGTAATCGGCGGTCAGGTTGCCGTGCTCTCCGCCGGCGCTGACCACGCACACCGCGTAGCCCTTCGCGCCGAAGTCATAGCTCAGCGCCTCCACGGCGGCGGGGCTGACGGCGAAATCCATCGTCACCAGGCCGCCCACGGCGCTGGCCGACTGGTCCAGCAGGCCGCTGGGCTTGCCGAAATAGACGTTCTCGGCGTACTGGGAGATGCGGGCGTTCTCCTTGGCGTCCACCACCCAGCCGTTGTACAGCGCGTCGAAGGCCCCCACCAGCATGACCTCGAAGGCCGCCGAGGAGGACAGGCCGCTGCCCTTGAACACGGTGCTGGTGACGCTGGCGTCGAAGCCGCCCACCCTGTAGCCCAGCTGCTTCAGCCGCGCCGCCACGCCGCGGATCAGCGCGAAGGTGGTCTCCTTCTCGTCCTCGCGCACGGCGTCATCGTTCACGTCCACGTCAAAGGGCACCGGATAGCCCTCGGAATACAGCACGACCCTGCCGTCCTCCCGGGGCGCGACAGCGGCCACGGTGTCCAGGTTCACGGACGCCGCCAGCACCTTGCCGTTCTGGTGGTCGGTGTGGTTGCCCACGACCTCGGTGCGCCCCGGCGCGGAGACAAAGGCCTCCGGCTCCCGGCCAAACTGGGCGCGGAAGGTGTCCGCCAGCCGGCTGTAGCGCTCCAGCTGGTCCTGTCCCGCATACAGCGCGTCCAGGCGCGCGCGATTGCTTTCAAACAGAGCCTTCACATCCATGTGCATAACCCCCTGTAATTGTTTTTATTGCCCTTAGGCAGGCACATTTTTCTAATATATATTGTACCTCATGCGGATGAATTTCGCAAGTAGCTTTATATATAAGACCGTGTCAAGTTGTTCTGGGGGATCAGACAACAGAGCGGAATGCACCGAAGGACTTGCGGATGATGAAGGATGCATCAACCTTACCGAAGGACACAG
>ONHI01000136.1 GCA_900317565.1 uncultured Eubacteriales bacterium | reverse complement strand
GACCGACAAGCCCTGACGCCCTTATCCCTAGCGAAGCGTAGCCCTAATGCAGGTTAGTCGAGTGCGGGGCGCCAGCCGCACACTCGACTAACCTATTACGCTCTTTTCGTTTCGCAAGTTGCGAAATCGCCCGGCCGTGTGGTATACTACTCGCCTATGAGAAGTCGGAATCCGTTTGTCACGCAGGGGTACATCGATCCGGCCCATTTCTGCGACCGCGAGGTTGAGACGCGGCAATTGCTGGACGATCTCTCGAACGGTCGCCACGTGACGCTGATGGCGCCGCGCCGCTATGGCAAGTCTGGACTGATCCAGCATGTGCTTCGGACACCGGAGGCCGACTGCGTCTTCGTCTATGCTGACCTGCTCGCGACGACAAACCAGGCGGATTTCGTCCGCGTGTTTGCGAACGCGGTCGTAGGCGCCCTGGATTCCCGCCTGGAGATGGCGGCTTCGACGTTTGCCGCCTTCTTCAAGAGTGTGCGCCCCAAAATGAAAGCCGATTCGGACGGAGGTGTGGGCAACGGGCGGCGGGCTATGTCGTGTATGACCGCCTGTTTGGCGAGTACCTGAGGAACTGCCCATGACGGGGAGGGCACGATGACAAAAGGCGAGAGACTGTGGCGGCGGCGCGTCCGCAACAAGGCGCTGAAGCACGCGCTTCTGACGCCCGTCGAGTGGCTCGGCATTGGGCTTGCCCTCTCGCTGATCGTCTGGATGCCGTGGCGGCTTCTGCTCGCGTTCTGCGACAGCCTTTCGGCCGGGATGTACTTCTTTGACCGACGCGGCAAGCGGCGCGCGCTCGAAAACCTCCACATCATCCGTGGCCGATGCGTCGGGCTGGAGGGAACGACGAAGTTCAACCCAGACGCGGGCCCGTACCGCCCGACGGCGGCCGAGGCGCGCGTCATCCGCCGTTCCTACCGCAACATGGCGCGGACGGTCGGCTATGCGTTCTGGACGCTTGTCCGCGCGCGCGTTCGCTGCGCGCACGTCGGTGAGATGTCCGCCGAGGGCAAGGCGTTCCTCGCGACGAACCGTCCGGCCGTCACCGTCTCGGACCACATGGGCTGCTGGGAGATCCTGTCGCAGCTCGCGTTTCTGGAGGGGCACGAGATGATGTCGGTCGCGAAGGGAATCGGCACGCGCGGCATGACGAAGCTCCTCATGACGGCACGGCGCTCGATCGGGCAGGAGATCGTCTCGGCCGAAGGCGCGTTCAAGCCGCTCATGGCGGGCATCAAGGCGGGCAAGTCGCTTGGTCTGCTCGTCGACCAGAAAGTCGCGCCGGAAAAGGGCGGCGTGTGGATTCGCTTCCTCGGCAAGCCCTTCCCCGTCTCGGCCGCGCCCGCCTTCTTCGCGGCGAAGGCGAAGGCTCCGATCGTCGTCGCCTGGTCGCGACCGCTCAAGGACGGTCGCTATCGATGCGAGATTGTGGACGTCATTTCGTCCGAGGTGGCACGGGACGTCTGGGCGACGACGCAGCGATGCGCGGCCGACCTCGAAAAGGTCATCCGCCGCCACCCGTCCTGCTGGGTTCTCAACTACAACTACTTCCGTGAGCCGGTCACGCCTGAGGCTCTCCAGACGTTGGAGGCGCGCGAGGCGAAGTCGAGCAAGGGCAACGCATCCACCTCCCCATGACCTACGCCCTTCATATCGCTCAGGCAAGTCTGATGGCGGGCGTGGCAGTTTTGCTGATGGCGCTCGCCGTCCGTCGGCGCGAATGGCGCGGCGGCTTCATGGCGCTGGGCTTCGTCTTCCTCGGCGTGGCCATCAACGAGCTGGATCCGTTCTGGAAGCGCCTCTCCCTGCCAGACCTTGACGAGCCGGAGCTGCTGCCGATTGCCGCCTCGCTTGTGCTCGCGGGCCTCCCGGGCCTCGCGGGCGGGCACCGGCGTCGCGCCGCCGCTCTCCTTCAGCTTCTCCAGGAACTGGTCGGTGCTCAGGTTCTTGGGGGCCTTCTGGTGGGGATAGCGCTTCTTCTTCGGCTCCTCGGCGCTCTCCTCCCCCTCCGCCGGGGCGGGCTCGGGCTGGGGCCGTCCCCTGCGGGGATGGCGGTCCGGGCGGGGCTGCTCGCGGATGGCGGCGGCGTCCTCCGGGCCGGGCCTGCGCACGTCGTCGATAGCGTACTCCCGCACGTCGAAGCTGTCGTCGTCCACGCGGATGCGCACCTTCACGCGCTCCTTGATGCAGTTGATCTCGGTGATCACGCCCACGCCGTCGGGGGTTATCACGTCCTTGCCCACCCGGGGCACGCGCTTGAGCACCTGCTCATAGTTGTCCTGCTCGTACTTCAGGCAGCACATCAGCCTGCCGCATTGGCCGGAGATCTTGGTGGGGTTCAGGGACAGGTTCTGCTCCTTGGCCATCTTGATGGACACCGGCTGGAAGTCCCCCAGGAACGCCCCGCAGCAGATGGGCCGCCCGCAGGAGCCCAGGCCGCCCAGCATCTTGGCCTCGTCGCGCACGCCGATCTGGCGCAGCTCGATGCGGATCTTGAACACAGAGGCCAGGTCCTTCACCAGGTCGCGGAAGTCCACGCGCCCGTTGGCGGTGAAATAGAATATGATCTTGTTGTTGTCGAAGGTGTACTCCACGCTGACCAGCTTCATGTCCAGCTTGTGCCGGGCGATGCGGTCCTGGCAGATGGCGAAGGCCTCCTTCTCCCGCCGCTCGTTGTTCTCGGCGCGGCGTATGTCCTCCTCGCTGGCGACGCGCACCACCTTGCGCAGCGGCGAGACGATCTGCGCGTCGTTGACCGAGCGCGAACCCGTCACCACCTCGCCGAACTCCACGCCCCGGGCGGTCTCCACGATGACGTAGTCCCCCGGCCGCGGCCAGATGCCGTCCGGGTCGAAATAATATACCTTGCCCGCCTTCTTGAAGCGGACGCCGATTACCGTTGCCATGAAAGTGCCTTCCTCTCGCTGTTTCCAGTCTCTGTCAGATGAAAATACATGTTTTCCAGCGCGTTGGGCCAGGAGACGTTGCTGCCCAGCTGCATCCGCGCCAGTATGACGCCCTTCAATAGCGCCCTGCCGTCCAGGCGGCAGCGCAGGAGCCGGTCTGTCTCCCCGGCCTGGTAGGGGGCCGCGCCGCTCTGCACGGCCATCAGGTCCCGGGCCCAGAGCTCCATGATCTCCAGCATGCCGCCCTCCGCGCCCTTCTCGTCCTCCAGGCGCACGGCGGCCGCCGCCACGCTGGCGCGGTCCTTCAGGGCCTCCAGCGAGCCGATCACCCGCTCCCGCAGGGCCATCCAGTCCCCGTCCGCGTCGATCTCCAGCGCCCGGCCCACCGAGCCCTGGGCCATCCCGGCCAGCAGCCGCGCGCGCTCCGGCGGCATGCCCCGGCGCTCCAGCACCCCGGCGCAATCCTCCACGCTCAAATCGGAGAAGCGCACCGTCTGGCAGCGGGACACGATGGTGCTCAGCAGCGCCCCGGGCGCGTCGGTGATCAGGAAGAACATGGCGTCCCCCGAGGGGCTCTCCAAAGTCTTCAACAGCGCGTTCTGGGCGCTGGGGGTCAGCTTGTCCGCCTGCTCGATCAGCACGATGTGCCGCCCGCCCTCGTAGGTGCGCAGCGACAGCGCGTCGATCAGGTCGCGCACCTCGTCCACGCCGATGGTCTTCTTCTCCGGCCTCAGCGTCTTCACGTCCGGGTGGGAGCCCGCCAGGAAGCGCTTGCAGGCCGGGCAGACCCCGCAGGGCTTGCCGGAGCCGGTGCACACCATGGCCTGGGCGAACAGCCGCGCCATCGTGCGCTTGCCGGAGCCGTGGGGGCCCACCAGCAGCAGGGCATGAACAATGCGCCCGGCTTGAACCGAACGCATCAGCTGTTCCATTTTATCGCCATAACCCGCGAATTCGGATAGTCTCAAGGTCAACCTCAGATCTTCTTGAACTGCTCCACGTCCAGCACGAAAATGGTCGCGCCGCCCACGGTGACCTCCACCGGATAGGGCACATAGACCCCGGTGGTGCCGGAGATCGGCGAGGGCGTGGTGGCAATCTGCTTGCGGCTCTTGCACACCTTCTCGATCACGCCCATGGCGTGGTCCAGCTTGTCGTCCTCCACGCCGACCAGCAGCGTGGTATTGCCCGCGCGAAGGAATCCGCCCGTGGTGGCCAGTTTCGTCACGCGATAGCCCTCCGTCATCAGGTTGTTGATCAGCCTGGAAGCATCTTCGTCCTGCACGATTGCGATGATGAGCTTCATAGGTAGATCCCCCTTTCCTCATCTTTTCACTTATATTATACACGAGATTGGTGGTTTATGCAACAGTTTTTACCCGATTCGCCCCCGCGGACAATTTTCCCTTGCCAACGGGCGGGAAAAAAACTATAATATAAAATAGAAGAGTATATGGCCGCCGTCCCCGGGCGAACGGGGGCGGCCGCCGAACGAGGTGCATTGATTTGAAGAAGCTCGCTTTGCTGCTGGCCATGGCGCTGGCTGTGCTGTGCTGCTGTCCCGCCCTGGCGGACGTCCAGAAGGGCGACCGGGGCGAGGAGGTGCGCTACCTGCAATGGCTGTTGCAGCAGACCGGATGGCTGAACGAGAGCCCCGACGGGGCCTTCGGCAACCACACCGAACAGGCCGTGATGGACTATCAGGCCGCCAAGGGCCTGGAGCCCACCGGCGTCGCCGACGCGGCGCTGATGCAGCAGATGGACATGGACCGCGTGGCCCAGGACCGGGAGACCCACGGGGCCGATTACTATGCGCCCTACACGGGCAATTTCGTGCCGCCCTTTGACATGGATTACACCGCGCCCTCCCACTGCATCACCACGGTGCTGCGGGACATGCTCTATCGCGACGCCTGCCGGGACCACCTGGCCCTGCTGGAGCAGGAATACGCGCTGACCGCGACGGAGGACGCCGCGGGCTACGCCGAGGCGGCGGAGCTGTGGCGCAAGGACGTGGAGGCGCAGTATGCCGCCTGGGCCGAGGCCTCCCCCACTGACCGACAGGCCGTCGAGGCCGCCGGAGCCGCGTGGGCGGATTGCTTCGCGGCGCAGTACGGCGCGATGAACGCCAGCTGGGCTCAGCCCGCGCTGGCGGAGCGGCAGCTTATGCTGATGATGAAATACTATGCCGGCACGCTGTGCGAGCTGCGCTCCGGCGCGATGCCCGCGCCCGCCGATCCGGACATGCTGGTGGCGGAGGGCAGCATCGAGCCCGACGGCTTCTGCGAGACCTGGGCCATCAACGGCGGCACCGAGTTCGTCACCGGCTGCGCGGAGCACGCCCCGCTGCTGGGCCGGGAGTATGAATGGAGCCTGGCCGGCGGGGAGGATGCCGGGGCGATCGCCGGGATCGCCGGCGGCTGGGAGCAGGCCCTGGCGGCGCTGTACGAGCGCTGGGCCGCGCTGACGCCGGACAGCGCCGGGGCCGTGAACATCGCCCGGGACGCCTTCCTGGCCGCACTGGACGCCCAGGACGCCGCCCTCTCCGGCAGCGATGTCGCGCCGCTGGCACGGATGGAGGTCGTGCAGCTGGAGTGCATGCGGCTCTGCGGGCTGCTGAATCACGAGATCGCCGTGGATTGACGTTCTACACGCCGACGGGGGCGGGTTCAAATGAACCCGCCCCCGTCGCTATGCCCGTTTTATATTACTCCGTATACGAATCCTCGAAGGGCACGTAGCGCTCCTCCTGGTACATCTGCTTGATGACGAAGTAGTGGGGATGCTCCCGCCAGCCCTCGTCGGTGGAGCCGCTGCCCCGCACGTTCACCTGGGTGTCCGGCAGCGCCTCCCGCAGGGCGCTCACGTCCCCCTTGCTCAGCTTGCAGCCACCGATCCACAGCCGCTTGAGCCAGGTCATGGATTTCAGCGCCTTGTAGCCGCTGCCCACCGGGTTGTAGAACAGGTTCAGGTCCATCAGGTGGGTCAGCCCGGTCAGCGGGGTCAGGTCGGTGATGTCGTTCAGGAACAGCTCCACATATTCCAGCTTTTCCATGTTCGCGATGGGCGATATGTCGGTCAGCTTGTTGTCCGCCATGATCAGCACCCGCAATTCCTTCAGATCCTTGAAGTTCTCCAGCGAGCGGATCTTGTTGTGCCCCAGGTCCAGCATCTGCAGGTCGGTGCAGTAGCGCAGGCAGGCGAAGGTATCGTCGTTGTAGTCGTAGTGGTTGTTGGAGACCTGAGCCGTGGTGAAGGACGTGGCGTCGGTGCGCAGCGTGTAGTGGCCGAACTTCAACAGCCACACGAACTTGACGTCCGGGTGGGCCTTGAACAGCATGTCCATCTCGCCGTCGCTGAGCCCGCTGTCGCACAGGGAGATCTTCTTCAGGTTCGGCAGCCGCTGCAGCAGCGCCTCCACCGCCGCGACCCCCGGCACCTTCACGCCGTCCAGGTTCACCTCGGTGTCCAGGCTGGTGACCTTCACGCCGAACACATCCACCCGGTACAGCAGCTTGTCCTTGTGGGCGTCGGACTGTACGGCGTCCAGCTGCGCATCGGTCAGCGGCACGGAGCTCGCGTCCATGATCTTCAGATTGGGCATGTAGTCGATGTAGGCCATGTAGCCCAGCAGGTCCTCATAGCTGCCCCGGACCGTCACGGTCTCGTCCTCGGTGGTCATACCGCCCCCGGGCACGTCGCAGGTGAACATGAAGCGCACGTCCGGGTGGGCGTCGCACAGCAGCGCCACGGTCTGCGGGGATGCCGCCACGCCGCGCAGGTCCACCGTGCGCACCTGGGGCAGCAGCGACAGCGCGTCGTCGATCGCCCCGGCGTCCGGCGTCTGACCGGTCAGGTCCAGCGCCTCGGCGTCCTGGGCGTAGCGCGCGCCGAACAGCGGCACCCGGTAGAGGAAGCGCACCGCGGGAAAGCGGGCCAGCAGCCCGCGCAGCTCCGCCGCGGAGAGCTCCAGCCCCGACAGGTCCACGGCCTCGCTGGCGCTGTCGAAGTGGGCCCCGGTGACCGGCACGCTCCAGCGGATGTCGCACCCCGGCAGGGCCTGGGCCAGCGCGTCGTGGGCCGCCGTGTCGAAGGCGTAGTTGTCCCGGATGTCCAGGTATTTCAGCGACACCAGCGCTTGCAGCGGCTCGAAGTCCGTCACCGTGGAGCCGCGCATGTCCAGCGACTCCAGGCTCGCCATCTGCGTGAAGTGGGCCGGATAGGATTTCTCCACCCGAAGCTCGCGCACCAGGGTGTACTTGGGCACGATGCGGCCGCCGGAGCGGGCGTAGTAGTTGTGCAAAAAGCCGGTGGCCAGCAGCGCCAGGCAGATCACGCCCAGCGCGTATTGCA
>ONHI01000110.1 GCA_900317565.1 uncultured Eubacteriales bacterium | reverse complement strand
GCTCTTGACGGTGTCAATCAGCTCCTCGAAGTCCCGGGTCAGGGCGTTGCGGGAGCCGAAGATGTTGAGCTCCTTCTTCTGGATGATGGTGAAGTCCAGGTCGATGTTGTGCTTGCCCACGCCGATCACCGCCACGCGGCCGCCGAAGCAGGCGGCGTCCAGGCAGTTCTGGAAGGTGGAGGGCAGGCCCACGCACTCCACGGTCACGTCGAAGCCGTTGCCGTCGGTGATCTCGTTCACGGCCTTGGTCAGCGCCTCGGGGCCGTCGTTGAGGATCGTGCCGTCCAGGCCGAAGCGCAGCGCGTACTCCAGCTTCTTGGGGGCGACGTCGCAGATCCAGACCTGCGCGCCGCGGGACTTCGCCGCGATGGCCGCCAGCACGCCGATGGTGCCCGCGCCGACCACCAGCACCTTGTCGCCGTCCTTGACGCCGGCGCGCTGGATGCCGTGATAGCCGATGCAGAAGGGCTCGATGAGCGCCAGGGTCTTGGCGTCCAGGCCCTTGCCGTCGATCAGGCGGCTGATGGGCATGGCCATGTACTCGCTGAAGCCGCCCTCGCGCTGCACGCCCATGGTCTGGTTGCTCATGCAGGCGTTCACCAGGCCGCGACGGCAGGAATAGCACTTGCAGCAGTTGAAGTAGGGGTTCGCGGTGACGATGTCCCCCACCTTGAAGCCACGGTCGTTCTCGCCGATCTCCACGATCTCACAGGAGAACTCGTGGCCGGGCACGCGGGGATAGGCCATGTAGGCGTTGGTGCCGCGATAGGAGTTCAGGTCGCTGCCGCAGATGCCGCCGTACAGGGGCTTCAGTAGGGCCTCGTCCTTGCCGATGACCGGCTTTTCGATTTCCCGGATCTCCACCTGGCCGGGCTTGACGATGGTAATGGCTTTCATGGTACGATCATCCTTTCTTGCAATCGGCCCCGACATGCCCGCCGGAGGTCCGTTGATTCACTTGTTGTATACAACACAGGCTCACACCCCTGCGGATTCCCCGTTCACCACCGCGAATATGTTCTTCGCGTCGCGGTTCTGGTCCATGACGTAATTGAGGATGGCGATCTTGGAATTTTCGATGTGCTCCCGCATGGCCTCGGCGGCCCGGTCCCAGTTGCCCCGCAGGCACTGCTCGGCCACCTCGCAGTGCTCCCGGCTGGAGTCCAGCAGCCGCCCTTCCATGGCGCTCAGCACGCGATAGCGCATCACCTGGTCCTTGACGGTGCTGTAGAACATGGTCAGGTAGCGGTTGTTCGTGGCCTCCACGAAGCGCTGATGGAACGCGTCGTCCCTGATATACTGCTCCGCCCCCTTGGGGTGCGGCACGCTGAAATAGGCGATGCTCTCGGCATAGACGTCGTCGCGGATGCGGTTGCCGTAGTGGCGCACCGCGTAGGGCTCGATGCGCAGCCGAGCCTCGAAGAGCTCGCTGACGTTGGCCAGGGAGACGGTGTTTACGAATATGCCCTTCTTGGGGTGTATGGTCAGAAGCTGCTCCTGCTCCAGGCGGCTGACGGCGTCGCGCACGGGCGTGCGGCTGGCCTTCAGGCGCTCGCACAGCGCCTCCTCGGTCAGCTGGGCCCCGGGCAGGATCTCGCAGCTCACGATCTGCCGCTTCAGATCCTCATAGACGATCTGTTTCAGGCTCGGAGAGGGCTTTGCCGGCTTGGCTTCCACGTTCTCCCCTCCCCCGCGCTTTTATCTGTCATAATCATTATACTGTTGTATACAATAAATGTCAATAGGGAAAACGGCATTTCAGAAAATATTTTTTAAAGTATTCGGCTTATCGTCCCTTTTGCCCGCAAATCCCAAGGCATGATTACATAATTTCCACAAAATATGAAACAACTGAAATTCATTTTATTGAAAGGATTGACAATGCGTTTATTCTGTTGTATACTACATATAACCGATATGACATCCGGCGTCCGCACCCGGCTTGACTTCCGGCGAACGGCGGCGGTGTTTCACCCCAGCGAATATTAAATAGGAGGAGATACACTATGGCACAGCTCAATTACGAGGTCCTCAAGAAGTCCGGCTACGACGGTTTCGTGCTGGAGAGCGCTCCCGAGAAGGTCATGCAGTTCGGCGAAGGCAATTTCCTGCGCGCGTTCGTGGATTATTTCTTCGATATCGCCAACGAAAAGGCCGGCTACAACGGCAAGGTGGTGCTGGTGCAGCCCATCGCCCAGGGCCTGACGGAGCTCATCAACAAGCAGCAAGGCCTCTACACCCTCTATCTGCGCGGCAGCCAGAACGGCCAGAAGGTGGACGACAAGCGGGTCATCTCCTCCGTCAGCCGCTGCGTGAATCCCTATGAGGACTGGGACAAGGTTCTTGAGTTCGCAAAGAGCGACGACCTGGAGATCATTGTATCCAACACGACCGAGGCGGGCATCGTCCACGACAACGAGAGCGCCTTCGACCAGGTGCCGCCCCACAGCTTCCCGGCCAAGCTGACCCGGGTGCTGTACGAGCGCTTCACCGCAGGCAAGCCCGGCATCGTGATGCTGTCCTGCGAGCTGATCGACAACAACGGCAAGGAGCTTCTGAAGTGCGTCAACCAGTACATCGACGACTGGAAGCTGTCCGAGGACTTCCGCAAGTGGGTCAATGAGGAGAACGTGTTCTGCTCCACGCTGGTGGACCGCATCGTTCCCGGCCGCATCCGCGACGCCGCCGAGGTGGCCCGCCTGGATGCCGCCAACGGCTATGAGGACCCGCTGACCGACGTGGGCGAGGTCTTCGGCGTGTGGGTCATCGAGGGCCCCGACGGCCTGGAGGACCGCCTGCCCTTCAAGAAGGCCGGCGTCAACGTGATGGTCGTGCCGGACGTCACCCCCTACAAAAAGCGCAAGGTGCGCATCCTCAACGGCGCGCACACCGGCTTCGTGCTGGGCGCGTACCTGGCGGGCTATGACATCGTGCGCGATTGCATGCACGACGACACCATCCTGGGCTACATGAACAAGATGCTGTACGAGGAGGTCATCCCCACCCTGCCCCTGGACAAGGAGGACTGCAAGCAGTTCGCGGCGGCGGTGCAGGATCGCTTCAACAATCCCTTCGTGAACCACGAGCTGATGAGCATCTCCCTGAACTCCACCAGCAAGTGGCGCGCCCGCAACATGCCCACCTTCCTGGACTATGTGGACCAGATGGGCAAGCTGCCGCCCTGCCTGACCACCTCCTTCGCGGCCTACGTGGCGTTCTTCTCCAACGACATCCAGGGCCTGACCGACAAGGGCCTGGTGTGCAAGCGCCCGAAGGGCAACGAATACATCGTGTCCGACGACCGCTGGGTGCTGGAATTCTACAACGCCCACAAGGACGACACCGAGGAGGCGCTGATCCACGCCGTGATGACCAACACCGACATGTGGGGCCAGGACCTGACCCAGGTGCCGGGCTTCGAGGCTGAGGCCGTGCGCATCCTGAAGCAGATCCGCACCGAAGGCGCGCTGGCGGCGTACAAGGCGGCACTGTAAATCAATTTGAAATTGGAAATGGGGAATTGGTAATCCGATTCCCCGTTTCCATATGAATATGGAAACGGAGAAATGAAATTATGAACAAGCTGGTTCAGATCACCCCGAAGGACATGGTCGCCGTGGCGCTGCAGCCCCTTTCCGCCGGCGAGGCGGTGAACTACGGCGCGGGCGAGGTGACGCCGCTTGCCGACATCCCCATGGGCCACAAGGTGGCGCTGCGGGACATCAAAAAGGGCGAGCCGGTCATCAAGTACGGCTTCCCCATCGGCGAAGCCACCCAGGATATCCCCGTGGGCGGGCATGTGCACAGCCACAACCTGCACACGCTGCTCAGCGGCGCGCATGATTACGAATACCATCCCACCCATCCCCGTCTGGAGCCGAAGGCCCCGGCGAACTTCATGGGCTATCCCCGCAAGGTCGGCCGCCCCGGCATCCGAAACGAGCTGTGGATCATCCCCACCGTGGGCTGCGTGAACGACATCGCCAATGCGCTGGTCCATCGGGCCCAGAAGCTGGTGGGCGGCTCCGTGGAGGGCGTGTACGCCTTCACCCATCCCTACGGCTGCTCCCAGATGGGCGGCGACCAGGACAACACCCGCCAGGTGCTGGCCAATCTGGCCACCCATCCCAACGCCGGCGGCGTGCTGCTGCTGGGGCTGGGCTGCGAGAACAGCGGCATCGACCAGATCATGCCCCACATCGACGCCTACGACCCGGACCGCCTGCGCACGCTGGTGACCCAGACCGTGGAGGACGAGCTGGAGGAGGGCATGAAGCTGCTGGAGGAGCTGGCAGAGAACATGCGCAGGGATCAGCGCGTGCCCTGTCCCGCCAGCGAGCTGGTGGTGGGCCTCAAGTGCGGCGGCTCCGACGGCCTGTCCGGCATCACGGCAAACCCCACCATCGGCGTGTTCTCCGACCTGCTGACCGCCATGGGCGGCTCCACGATCCTGACCGAGGTGCCGGAGATGTTCGGCGCGGAGACCATACTGATGGACCGCTGCGAGGACGACGCTCTGTTCGACAAGACGGTGCACCTGATCAACGATTTCAAGGATTACTTCGAGAGCTACCACATGCCGGTGTACGAGAACCCCTCCCCCGGCAACAAGGCGGGCGGCATCACCACGCTGGAGGACAAGGCACTGGGCTGCACCCAGAAGAGCGGCTCCTCGCCGGTGCGCGGCGTGTTGAAGTACGCCGAGAAGGTCCGGGTCCCCGGCCTGAACCTGCTCAGCGCCCCCGGCAACGACCTGGTGGCCTCCACGGCGCTGGCGGTGTCCGGCGCGCAGCTGGTGCTGTTCTCCACCGGGCGCGGCACGCCCTTCGGCTGCCCGGTGCCCACGGTGAAGATCGCCTCCAACTCCCCGCTGGCCCAGCGCAAGCGCAACTGGATCGACTTCGACGCGGGCAGGCTGCTGTCCGGCATGACGCTGGACGAGCTCGGCCAGGACCTGATGGACTATGTGCTGGCCGTGGCCGGCGGCAAGCAGACCCGCAACGAGATCAACGGCTTCCACGACCTGGCCATATTCAAGCAGGGCGTGACGCTGTAACGGACAGCCAAACAGGCATTATAAAACCAGCCCCGGCGCAATTGCCGGGGCTGGTTTCGTCTATCCACAGGCTCAGAACTTCTTCTTGATGACCAGGTCGATCCTGTCGCCCTTCACGCCCACGAGCACGTCGTCGGCCAGCTTGGCAACGATGGATTTCTCCAGCTCGTCCAGGGCCTCCTCCGCGCCGTCGTCGCTGTGGGCCTCGCTCAGGTCGCTCCTGTAGCTCTGCAGCGTCCAGATGGTCATCATGTCGCTGTTGGCCGAGAGCACGCTGGGCGTATGGACGATGCCATACTTGATCGTCTCCTGGCCATAGGTGTCCATGGTGTTGCCCATGCCGTGCAGGGCCCCGGAGATCACCTCGCCCAGCTTCGCCATGAAGCCCTTGGCGGCGGTGTTCTTGCCGGTGCTGGACACGGACAGCAGCTCCTGCTTTTTGTCCGCGTTCATGTCCGAGGTGGCCTCGAAGTGGATCTCGCAGGCCTTGCCGTCGGCCACGAACCAGATCTGGCCATAGAAGTCGTCCAGCATGGCCTTGACCATGCCCAGCGTCTCCTCCACCAGCAGGTCCAGCCGCAGCGTGTCCCGCTTGTCCAGCTTGGCCTGCCACGCGAAATTCTCCGTGGCGTAGCGCGCCGCCGCCATGCGCCCGGCATCGCTGTTGACCATGAATTTATCCGAAACAAACATCATCGTGTCCTCCATCGTTTCATTCTTCGGGCGCGAAGCGCATCGCGTCCGAAAGGGTGTAATCCTCGTTCAGCGCCGGGAGGCTGACGGGCAGCCTCTATATCGCCTCAGCGGCGGCGTGCCTTTCATTCGATGTTCAGTATGTCCGCAAAGCCGGTGACGTCGAACACCTCGCTGACGATCTCGTTCACGTTTTTGACGACCATGCCGCCCTTCTTGCTCATGGTCTTGTGGGCGCTCAGCAGCACGCGCAGGCCTGCGGAGGAGATGTAATCCAGCGCGGAGAAATCCAGCGTCAGCGCGGTGGCGCTGTCCAGGCTCTCCTTCAGCGCCTGCTCCAGCTCGGGGGCAGTGGTGGTGTCCAGGCGGCCCTCCAGGGCGATGTTCAGGGCGGTTCCGTTCATGGTCTTGGTGATCTTCATAATGATATCCTCCTTGTCAAATGTGCTTGTACAGGGTCAGAATGTTCATGCCGTTCTCATACCGGTATTTCATGTCGTCCATGGTCTTCTTGACCAGGAATATCCCCAGGCCGCCCACCTCGCGCTCCTCCACGGAGAGCGTGACGTCCGGATCGGCCTTCTTGAGCGGATCAAAGGGCATCCCCCGATCCAGGAAGCTGATGGACGCCATGCGGCTCGTCCCATCGAAGTCGAACCGCACGGTGGCGTCGCCCCTTCCCTCACCGTAGGCATAGCGGGCGATGTTGCCGAAGATCTCGTCCACGGCCACATCGATCTGCATCTGGGCCTTCATCGAACAATCGAGCGCCTCCAGCTGGCCGTCGATCAGCTCCGTGAGCTGCGGAATGTTCTCCGCCACCGCCTCAAAGGTCCATTCAGTCATCGCGCTTCCCCCCTCTGTACTCCAGGCACAGCATGGTCAGGTCGTCGAACTGCTCTGCGTCCTTCACAAAGCCGTCCACGGCCCGGCGCACGTTCTTGAGCACCTGCACGGGCGCGGCGCTCTTATCCGCGTTCAGCGCATCGAGCATGCGCCCCGTGCCGAACAGCTCCTTGTCGGCGTCGGTGGCCTCCGGCACGCCGTCGGTATAGACGAACAGCTTCGCGCCGGGCTCCATTTGGATCTCATACTCCCGATAGCGCACGCCCTCCATGCCGCCGATGACAAAGCCATGGCGGTCCTTGTAGAGCTCGAAATCGCCGTTGGGCAGCTTCAGCACCGGGAATTCGTGGCCCGCGTTGGCGGCCACCAGCCTGCCCGTGGAGAGCTCCAGTATGCCCAGCCACACGGTGACGAACATCTGCGCCTCGTTGTTGGAGCAGATCGCCTCGTTGGTCCGGGCGAGGATCTCCGCCGGGGAATTGCCCAGCATGGCCACGCTTTGCAGTATGATCTTGGACGCCATCATGAACAGCGCCGCGGGCACGCCCTTGCCGGACACATCCGCGATCACCATGCACAGGTGGTCGTCGTCGATCAGGAAATAGTCGTAGAAGTCGCCGCCGACCTCCTTCGCCGGGTCCATGCTGGCGAAGATATCGAAGTCCGGGCGGTCCGGGAAGGCCGGGAAGATGTGGGGCAGCATGGCCGCCTGGATGTCCGTGGCCAGCGAGAGCTCCGCGCCGATGCGCTCCTTCTCCGCGGTCACCTTCACCACCTTGTCCATGTACACCACGGTCTTGTGGGAGATCGCCGCGAAGGACTCCGCCAGCTCCTCCACCTCGTCTCCGGTGCGGTAGGCGTCCTCCATCCTGAACTCCAGGTTGCCCTCGCTCAGCTCGGAGATGCGCCGGGTGATGGTGTTCAGGGGCTTGACGATCCGCTTGCCCAGCACCAGCGCGCCGGTGAGGGTCAGCGCCATCACCACCAGCAGCAGCACGACGGCCATGTTCCGGGATTTGGACGTCTCGGCCCGATAGGTCGCCGTCGTCTCGCTCTGGATGCCGTTGAAGCTGTCCTCCAGCAGGGTTACCGGCTGGCTGGAGATCGCCTGGTTATAGGCCGAGAGCAACACCCAGCCCGTCGCCTCGATGGGCGCGGCGGTCACGTAATACGCGCCATTCTCCAGCTCGCCCAGCGTGACGCCTTCGCTCGCGCCCGCCAGCGCGTCGCCGACGGTCCTGGCCAGGAAGGCGCTCTGGGATTCGCGCAGGTCGGCATCCCGGTCCGCCGCGGCCATCGGAAATACCGCGGCCTGGGTGGGCAGCACAGCGCGGCCATTTTCGTTGACCAGCAGCGCGTATTCGCCCTCCTCCTGGTTGTCGGTCAGGACCTGCTGCATCTCGTCCAGGAACAGGTCCGAGCCGATGACGGCCTGCAGGCTGCCGTCCGGGCCATAGACCGGCATGGCGCACTCGACGCAGTATTCGCCGGTGTTGGCGTCCCATTCGCCGTCGGTGAAGATCAGCCCGCCCGCCTCCACGGCCTGCTTGTACCAGCCCCGCTCCCTGGGATCGTAGGTGCGGAGCTTGCCGTCGACGATCCAGCTGGAGGAGTTGTCGCTCACCGACATATGCACGCCCTCGGGCAGGCCGATGTAGACGGTGGCGCAGTCGGTGGCCGGGCACAGCGCGATCATCGTGTCAAACAGGTTGGCGATCAGGCCCACCTTGCGGTTGATGGTCGGATCCTTCGTCACCACGCCCGGGGAGAAGATCACCTTCGCCGTCCAGGCGCCGTCGTCCGCCGGGTTCGGCCCGGCGAAGGGCTTGGGGGCGTAATCCTCCGCGTTGGCCAGCAGCCTCGTGGCGCAATCCGCCAGGAACGTCACACGCTCGCCCGCCGCCTCGAACAGCGCGTTGGCTATGTCGGCCTCGGTGCGGTTCGAGCGCGCCAGGCTATGCCTGACCACCTGGTCCATGACCTCACCGGTGATTTCGTCGATGGACGCCTGCTGGCGCTGGCTGGATTCGTTCGCCAGCCGCGCCAGCATGTTGTTTTGGTTTACGGACACGGCCATGAAGGCGGCGGTGAGCAGTATCACCGTGATCAATATCAGGTTGAATACCTTGTTCTCAATGCCGCCGATGACCAGATTTTTAAACCGTTTCATTCTGACCCCTTGCGGATTATTCCGCGGAATAGAATTCGGTGGTGGTGGGGTTGGCCTGGATCATCACGGAGCTCTGGTTGAAGGCCTCCAGCATCTCGTCCGCCGCGGCGTGCACGGCGTCCAGCGTGGTATCGGACAGGTAGATCACCAGCGTGTACTCCTGGTACTCGCTGCCCCCGTCGATCCAGCCGCCGTTGGCCTCCTGGATGGTGTAGCCGCCGAAGTGGCGGATCAGGATGTCCTTGGCCTTCTCCATGGCCTCCGCCTGGGTGTAGACGGGCTTGTTGGTGTCCTTGTCGTTGGTGCCCAGGTACATGACGTACTGAATGTCCTCGGTATCGGCGGCCTCCGCCTCGGCGGCGGCGTCCTCAGCTTCGGTGACCTCCGCCCCGGTGGCGGCGTCAGAGGGCACGCGGTCCTCCGCCAGCTCCTCCATCCAGTGGAATTCGCCGGTCTTCACCACGTCCTCGCCGTAGATGGTCTTCCAGTCGTCGCGCATGGAGATCACGTTGTAGCCCGCGGCGGCCCACTTCTCCTTGAGGCCCTCGCCCTTCTCGGGATTGCCGTAGTCGCGCACGTCGTCGTCCGCCACCAGCATGAAGGCGGCGCTCCTGTAGGGGTTGTTGCCGATGACATAGTTGTGCATGCTGGTATCGCCGCTGGAATTGCCGAAGCTCAGCACAGGCCGCTGGCCGATCTCCTGGGCGATCTGCAGCACCTTGTTGGTCTTCAGGTTCTTGATGAGCAGCTTGTCGGTGCGCCGCACGTCCTCGCCGATGGAGAAGGTGTGGTCCAGCGCGTCATCCTCGCCCTGCTCCGTGGCCTCCAGCTGCACGTCCATGCCGATGATGTTGTTGTAGGGGATCTCCAGCATGCCCTCGATGAAGGTGCGGCAGATGAAGCGGTCGCTGCCGGAGCA